>LDXP01000158.1 GCA_001443385.1 Candidatus Rokubacteria bacterium CSP1-6 | reverse complement strand
GCCGTCAACCTGGCCGCCGACCACCTGCCGCGGCTAGTGCTGTTCGTCCTCGGCGCCGGCCTGCTGCTCGGCGCGTTTACCGTCTTCGATCGCGCGCTCCCGAACCTGGAGCAGCCCAGCCTGCGGGTCGAGCGGATCAGGGACTGGATCCACCACCCGCTGGCGATGTTCGTGCTCGGCCTGCTGGTCACGGCGATGACGCTGTCTGTCTCCCTCTCGCTCACCCTCCTCATCCCGCTCTCCTTGAAGGGCTACATCCGGCGCGACGGCATCATCCCCTACGTGATGGGAGCCAACATCTCCACCTGGGTGGACACCTTGGTGGCGGCCCTGCTGCTGGACTCGCCGCGGGCGTTCACCATCGTGTTCACGGAGATGGTGATCGGCGCGACGATATCGCTTATTGTGCTCCTGTTCTTCTACCGTCCGTACTCGCGGCTGATCCTGGCGACGGCGCACCGCGTCACGCACAGCAGGAACAGCTTCGCGCTGTTTCTGGGCGCCATCTTCCTGGTCCCGCTGGTCCTGTTCCTGGTGTGATGGTCACGCTCAGCAGCTCCGCCGGGCCGCCTACCCATTGCATTGCGAGGGCGAACTGGCGCATGCTAAGATTGTTAGGAGTTTACTCCACTTTCGCCCCGCTAAAGGTCCGTCATGAAGGTTTCCACCAAAGGCGACTACGGTATCCGTGCCCTCATCGAGCTGGCGCATCACTTCGGCGAGCCGAAGCCCACGCAGAGCGCCGAGATAGCCGCCCGCCAGGGCATCCCGGAGTCGTACCTGGAGCAGCTCCTCACCACACTGCGCCGGGCCGGCTTCATCCGCAGCGTCCGCGGCCCGCAGGGCGGCCACGCCCTCATCCGCGACCCGCAGACGCTGTTGGTCAGCGAGGTGATCGTCGCCCTGGAGGGGACCATCCTCCCCATCGACTGCCTGGACGACTCCTCCGCCTGCTCAAAGGGCGGCGGCTGCGCCCAGCGGGACATGTGGCAGGCCGTCCGGGAGGCGATCCTGGGCGTATTGGAGAACACCACAATCGCCGACCTGGCGGAACGGGACCGCGCTGTCAGCGCGGG
>LDXP01000157.1 GCA_001443385.1 Candidatus Rokubacteria bacterium CSP1-6 | reverse complement strand
CGCGATCTGATCGCCTTCGACATGGGCGGGACCACCGCCAAGCTCGCCCTCATCGAGAAGGGGAAGCCCTTCACGGCCTCCACCTTCGAGCTCCACAAGGTGGGCCTCGCCGCGGGAAGCGGGATCCCCATGAACATCCAGGCCATCGACCTGGTCGAGATCGGCGCCGGGGGCGGCTCCCTCGCCCGGACCTCCTTGGGCGTGATCGCCGTGGGGCCCGAGAGCGCGGGCTCGACGCCGGGGCCGGCCTGCTACGGGCGCGGGGGAAGGGAGCCGACGGTCACCGACGCCGACCTGGTCCTGGGCTACCTGAACCCGGACTTCTTCGCCGGGGGAGCCATGCAGCTGGACGTGGACGCCGCACGCCGGGCGATCGAGGAGCGCGTCGCCCGCCCCCTGGGGCTCTCGCTGGCCGAGGCGGCGTGGGGAATCCACCAGCTCGTCAACACCAACATGGAGCTGGCCACGCGCGTCGTCTCCATCGAGCGGGGGCGCGATCCGCGGGACCTGACCTTCATCGCCTTCGGCGGCGCCGGGCCGGTCCACGGCTGCCGCCTGGCCCAGGCGCTCGGGATTCCGCGCGTGATCCTTCCCGCTGCCGCGGGCGTCACGGCGGCGATCGGCCTTCTGGCCGCCGAGGTGAAGTTTGACGTGGCAAGGACCTACGTGAGGAAGCTCGAGGACGTGGACCTCGACTACCTGAACCGGATCTTCGCCGAGATGGAAGCCCAGGCCGTGGAGGTGATCCGCGAGTCGGCGGTGACGGGCGAGGCGACGCTCGCGCGCTCGGCGGACGTCCGCTATCTGGGCCAGGGCTTCGAGCTGAACGTGCCCCTGGCCCTGGGGGCGCTGGGCCCGAAGGAGCTGGCGCGCCTCCGCCAGGGCTTCGACGAGGCGTACGCGGCGCGCTACGGCTACGCCAACCCGAAGGAGCCGGTGGAGGTCGTGAACTGGAAGCTGACCGCCCTCGGCGCCGGACCCACGGTCGCCCTGCCCAAGTACGAGCCCAAGGCGGGAGGCAACGCCGCAAAAGGATCGCGTCGCGCTTACTTCCCCGAGCGGGGGGGGTATATCGACTGTCCGGTGTACGACCGTTACCGCCTCGGCCCGGGGATGGAGCTCAGCGGACCCGCGGTGATCGAGGAGCGCGAATCGACCACGATCCTGCCGCCGGGGTGCGTCGCCCGGGTG
>LDXP01000156.1 GCA_001443385.1 Candidatus Rokubacteria bacterium CSP1-6 | reverse complement strand
GCTTCCCTTGACCGCCAGCCCGCTCCATCAGCGGCAGACGCACGACGATGCCCGTGAAATCCTCGGCATCAACGAGCTTTACGGTCAGCACTGCCTCGGTGAAGGACGGTGTTCCTGGAGGCGGGATGAAGTAGACGAAGCCATGCGTCGCCTCGCCCTTCGCGAG
Organism: Candidatus Rokubacteria bacterium CSP1-6; assembly: GCA_001443385.1. Taxonomy (GTDB): domain Bacteria; phylum Methylomirabilota; class Methylomirabilia; order Rokubacteriales; family CSP1-6; genus CSP1-6. The sequence continues at coordinate 1,157 of LDXP01000156.1, read as the reverse complement.
GGTGACGTCTTGGAGTTCTTTGCTTCGATAATCCGCCAGCCGCGCGGCGCGCGCCTTATCCTCGGCGCTCGAGGCTGCCAGGAACCCGATGAGCCCGAATGCGATTGTCCACCCGATGACACCTGCACTGCTCTCGATTTTGGCGGCTACAGCGGTGGCTCCGACTGGACTCACCTGGCTGCCATCACGAAATGTCAGCGTCATGGTTGAGGGGCGAACGAGGAGTCGGCGACGGCCCTCATTCCGCACGTGGACAAGCACGGGCAGGACCCCCTCGTCGGTGAGCGCCCCGTCGAAGACGACCTTCTGCCGATCCTCTTCCACATATGGGTCGGCCCCAACCGCCACATCCCCCTCAGTTCGCTCGACCGGCATCCCCCCCGCCTTCGGCACGGGCATCGAGCTGGGCGTGTAGGACGCGCACCCGGTAAGGAGAAGCACGACTGACAGGCCTAGAGCAAGGATTCGCTGCATTCCTTCACCCCCTCCGAAAGAATGTTCGCAGCCAGCCGGGCATCCAGTTGGCGCCTCGGACTCCCGCTTGGCGGAGCCAATGCCTCACCTCGGGGACTTCCCAAAAACTGGTCAGAAGCTTGTTGGCGGCGTCCTGCATTGCGAGGTCTGCCGCCTCGCCCGGCCAGCGCGCGAACTCGAACCCGGCCTGCCCCGGCTTTGCTCCGATTCCTTTGACGGTCCAGGACGCAAGAGCGAGGCCTTCCGGAGAATGCAAGGTGACGCGATAGCTAATCTCGGCGGTATAAGTGCCGGTCTTGAGGAAGGGTAGGCTGAAGTCGAACGCCTCTATCTTTGGCTCGATCACGGCGGCAAGCTTAGCCCCTCCCTCCGGGAGGGGCGAGCGGCCCGAGACGGGCACTACACTCTCGAACAGGATGGGAAGGGCTTGGCCAAAAAGTTTCACGCTGGCTTGGCCCAGCGGGAAGTCCCATCGGTCGCCGCCGCGCCAGTTGGAATGCATGTAGTCGCGGAACTCCTGACTGTAGAAGACGCCCACCGCCAGCGGCACCTGCCTGACGGTCGGAGGGCGCTCAAGCGTCGCTTGGAGAGGGATCGCGTGGGCACAGGCGGAAAGGAGCGCTGCTCCCACAATGGGGACCAACGGATTGATGCCCCTGGCCATGCCAGCCTCCGTCTAGCTC
>LDXP01000155.1 GCA_001443385.1 Candidatus Rokubacteria bacterium CSP1-6 | reverse complement strand
TGTATCCTTCCGGGGCGCGAGCCGACCGTCCACTGTACGTCTATCACGAGCTCCAGGTGCGGCCCGGGTGGCACGACGTGGACATCGCATTCACGCGCGACCCGGTTCCAGCGGACACGGCCAGCCAACAGGAACGGGAGCGGTTCGGGGAACGGGAATCGGCCGCACCGCAGCGGCTGACGCTCACCCGACGGGTGATGCTGGGACCCGACCAGATCGTGCTGGTCACGTACGACGCGGAGGAGCGCCAGCTCATTCTCAAGGGATCCGGGGCTCCATGAAGACCATCATCGAGCCGTTCCGCATCAAAGTCGTCGAGCCTCTGCGCATGACGACCCCCGAGGAGCGCGAGCGGCTCCTGCGAGAGGCGGGGTTCAACGTGTTCAACCTCCGCTCCCGCGACGTGCTGATTGACCTGTTGACCGATTCCGGCACCGGCGCCATGAGCAGCCTCCAGTGGGCCGGCATCATGCAGGGCGACGAGTCCTACGCCGGCGCGGAGAGCTTCTACCGATTCCGGGACCGCATGCAGGAGCTGACCGGCTTCACCCACATCCTGCCCACGCATCAGGGTCGCGCCAGCGAGCGGATTCTTTTCGAGCTGGTGGGCGGGAAGGGGAAGGTCATTCCGAACAACAATCACTTCGACACCACGCGGGCCAACGTCGAGCATTCGGGTGCGGAAGCCGTGGACCTGGTGGTGGACGAGGCGCGGGACCTGCGCGCCCGCCATCCGTTCAAGGGCAACATGGACGTGGGCAAGCTGGAGGACCTGATTCGCCGGGTGGGGCGCGACCGGATTCCCCTCTGCATGGTGACGGTGACCAACAATGCCGGTGGCGGCCAGCCGGTGAGCCTCGCGAACCTGAGGGCGGTGCGCGCCGTGTGTGATCGACACGGCATCCCCCTGTTCCTGGACGCCTGCCGGTTCGCGGAGAATGGGTACTTCATCAAGCTGCGAGAGCCGGGCCAGCAGCATCGTTCGGTGCGCGAGATCGTCCGCGACATGTTCGACCTGGCGGACGGCGCCACGATCAGCGCCAAGAAGGACGGTTTGGTGAACATCGGGGGCGTCCTGCTGCTCAAGGACCTGGAGCTGGCGCGGCGGGCCGACGCGCTGCTCATCCTGACCGAGGGCTTCGTGACCTACGGCGGTCTGGCGGGCCGCGATCTCGAGGCCATGGCGCAGGGCTTCGAGGAGGTGGTTCACGAGGACTACCTGGCGTACCGGATCCGCTCGGTCGAGTATCTGGGCGAGAAACTGTTGGCGCTGGGCTACGAGATCGTCGAGCCGCCGGGCGGGCATGCGATCTACGTGAACGCGGGCGCGCTATGTCCCCA
>LDXP01000154.1 GCA_001443385.1 Candidatus Rokubacteria bacterium CSP1-6 | reverse complement strand
CGCCCCGGACGTGGTCGAGCCCGTCCTTCCGCATTTCCTCCAGGATCCAGTCGATGGCGCGCTCCAGGTTGTCGGTCCCGCTGAAACGGGGCCCAAACCGATCGGTGAGGATGGCCAGGCGATGGTACGCGGCGCTGTCGCCCAGGGCGGCGTCTATGATCCGGTCGGCAGCGGCGCGGTATCGCTCCGCGATGGAGCCGGTTTGGGCCCCGAGGGACCGCACCAGCGTGAGGGCGGTAAGTGTGGTCCACACGAACGGCCGCACCGGCGTCTCCCTTGATAGCCGTGGGGTGAATTGGCACTCGGCGCGGAAAACTGGGGTGGCCGGAGGGCCGGCGCTAGGGCGTGTATCGCACCGAGGAACCAATCCCGTGCGAAACCGGTATTATTCCAGTGAGAGACCCGAACCCCGGGGTGATGCCATGCTGCCGTCTACCTACCTCACTCGAACGCTGACGTTCGCGCTGGTTACCGCTGCAATCCACATTGGAGCATCGGCGCGCCCGGCGGTCGCCCAGCAGGAGGAACCCCCTCGGCGGGACTTCACGATCGAGGTTGACAACAACAACTTCCACGACGCAACTGTGTACGCGGTGCGCGGCGGCCTCAGGCTACGGCTCGGGTTCGTGAGCGGGTTCCGGAGCGACACCTTCAAGTTCCGCTGGCCCGACGGCGACCTTCGCATCGAGATCAAACTGCTGGCCGCCGGGTCGTACTATACGCAGGTCATGAGCGTGGATCAGGGAGACGAGTTGCAGCTCACCATCCTCCCCAACCTCCATACCCTACCGCCCGGAACGGTGTTCTGATCGGGAAGCGGGAAAGGGGAAACGGGAAAACGGTTGCACTGAGGCCGAGCACGTCCCCTTCGCCTTTCCCTTATCACCTCCGCTTAACGTTTAGCCCGTTCCGCACGTACACATCGGTTGGACCTCTCTAATTCGGAGACGATCATGAAGACGCTGTTTTCCATAGCTGGTCTCCTGCTCCTCGCATCGCCGGCGGTGGCCCAAGGCGGCCGGCAGTTTCAACCCCCGCCGGATCACTGGATGACGTTCGATTCGCTGGTCGCGGCGGTGGGCGTCACGGACGCCCAGAAGCCCGCTACCCAGAAGCACTACGATGCCCTGAACGCAGTCATGAAGCAGTCCGCCGAGCGGCGGCGCGCGGTGATGGGCACGATGATGGGTGGCGGGCCGCCCACACCCGAGCAGCGTGACGCGATGCGGGCTGAGTTCGACAAGTTCCAGGCGGATGTGGACGCCCACTATGGTGAGCTGCGCAAGCTGCTCGACCCGGATCAGCAGGCCAAGTTCGACGGGTTGGCCAAGCCGGTGGTGCGGATGATGGGGCGGCGACCGCCGGGTGCGTGATGCGGGGTTGAACGGCGTAAGGGGTGAGGGGTGAGGGGT
>LDXP01000153.1 GCA_001443385.1 Candidatus Rokubacteria bacterium CSP1-6 | reverse complement strand
TCCCGGAAGCGCTCCACCTTCTGGTCCAGCGCGAGGAGTCCCTCGGCCACCAGCTGGACCTTCGACTGCATGTCCTCCGCCACGACGTCGAAGTGCCGGCGCGTTTCGGTGGTCCTGGCTTCGACAAACACCTCCATGCGCTGACGCTGATCTGCGACGAACACCTCCAGGCGCGCGCGATGGTCTTCAAGGGCGGCGTCAACGTGGTGGCGAATTCCTGCCTCGACGGCGTCAACATGCCGTCGCGTCTCCGTGGCGCTGGCTTGAATCTCCTCGCGCAGGTCCCGGCGAACCTCGGCAGCGCTCGCCTGGATCTCCCCGCGCAGACCAGCGGCGCTGGCTTGGATTTCTTGGCGCAGTTCCTGGCGAACTTCATTCAGGGAAGGGTCGCGCGCGTCCCGGTCCACGGCTCATAGTTTCCCCGTCTCAGCTGATCCTGTCAACGTATCCATTTCTGGACGCCCGCCTTCACTGAATCACGTGGTCCGCCCGGATGAGGACGGACTGGGGGACCGTCAGGCCGAGGGCCTTGGCGGTCTTGAGATTGATGATCAGCTCGAACTTCGTTGGCTGCTCGATGGGCAGGTCGGCGGGCTTGGCGCCCTTGAGGATCTTGTCTACGTAGGTGGCGGCGCGGCGATAGAGGTCAGGAATGTTCGCGCCATACGCCATGAGGCCACCGGCCTCCGCGAACTCCCTCGGCGCGAACATTGCTGGCAGCCGGCTCTTGAGAGCGAGGTCTGCGATCTGTTTTCGGTAGAAGAAGAAGAGCGAGTCCCCCGGCAGGAGGACCGCCCCGGCGGACTCTCGGGTCATCGCGGCGAATGCCCCGGCGAGTTCGTCGGGCCGCCGTGCCTCCAGGACTTGAAGCTGCACCCCCAGCGACCGGGCCGCGGTCTCCGCCTCCCTCAACTGGAGTGCGGCGCCTGGATTGCCCGGATTGGTCAGGAACGCGACGCGGGAGGCCTTCGGAACTGCCTGCTTCAGCAGCTGCAGCTGTTTCCCGACGAGCTCAACCGTCAGGAGGGAGAGCCCCGTGACATTCCCGCCCGGCCGCGCCAGGCTCGTCACGAGCCCGAGCCCCACTGGATCGCTGAAGTTCGTCATGACGATGGGGATCGTCGCCGTGGCGCGTTTGGCAGCGACGGGCGGTGGCTGACTCCCCGCCACGATGACGCTAACGTTGAGACGGACCAGCTCGGCCGCCAACTCTGGGAGTCGTTCGGCCTTCCCCTCCATAAATCGGCGCTCGATGGCGATGTTCTGGCCCTCTACATAGCCGAGTTCCCGCAGCCCTTGGATGAATGCCTCCCACAGATGCGCGACCTCGGGGGTGGTTGGCGGGTAGGTCCCGAGGATACCGATTCGAAAGACCTTCGCTGGCGGCTGGGAGTCGGCCGCGGGCGGCGGCGCGAAGAGGGCGAGGGCGAGAGCCAGCAGAGATGCGATGATTGCGCGCCTCACGGCCCTTTCTCCCCTCACCCTGCCCTCTCCCCCGGGGGGAGAGGGGGATAAGATCCCTCCTCGATGCGAGGGCGAAAAGTTCCAGCGGCGACGGAGGCGGAGATGGCGTCGAACTCGGCGCGGTCGATGCGGCGGAAGCGCACGTGGTCCCCCGCCCTGAGCAGGATGGGCTCGGGGCT
>LDXP01000152.1 GCA_001443385.1 Candidatus Rokubacteria bacterium CSP1-6 | reverse complement strand
GTCAGGCATGCGTATTTGCGTTTGGGTGCTCCAATGAGCCGGCGGCGGGGGTTCACGCTCCTGGAGCTGCTGGTCGCCCTGGCCATCGTGGGAGCGCTCCTCGCCCTCGCCCTCGGCAGCCTCCGCGTCGGCCTCGCCGCCTGGCGCCAGGGCGACGACCGGGCCGAGGCCCACGCGCACCTCAGGAGCCTGTCGGAGCTCCTCGCGCGCTCGGTGGCAGCGGCGTTTCCCTATCGCCAGAGCGGCGCCGAGGGCGGCGAGCCTCAGATCCAGTTCAAGGGCGAGGCAGGACGGGTCTCCTTCGTCACGCTGGCGCCCCCCTTTCCCCTGGCGGCTCCCGTGACGTTCACGGCGGTGACCTTTGCCCAGCTCGAGGGGGAGCGTCCGGGACTGGCGGTGCGCGAGAAAGCCCTCCCCAACCTCGATCCCTTCCAGGAGGCAGAACCGCTCTTCCTCGACCCCGCCGTGACGGAGGTCCAGTTCCGCTACCTGAACCCCGACGGAGGCTGGACGGACGCCTGGGACGGCCAAGCCGAGCGAGGGCTCCCGCAGGCCGTCCAGATCCGCCTGACCGCGACCCTCGGCGGCCGGACCGAGACCCTCCCGCCGCTCACGATTTCCATCCCGGCGAGGACCCCGTGAAGCTGGGGTCAGGCATGCGTATTTGCGTTGCGGGGCCAGGGGGGGAGCGGGGCTTCGCCCTCCTGGCGGTGATGCTGGTGCTGGCGCTCCTGGGCGTGGTCGCGGGGGAGTTCGCGTTCGCGATGCGGCTGGAAGCCACGATGGTCAAGAGCTACCGGGAAGAGATCGTCGGCCGCCACCTCGTCGAGGCCGCCGTCCAGCAGGCGATCCGGGAGATCCTGACCGACTCCCAGGTCGTGGGGCTCGCCGACGAGGGTCTCCTCACCTTTTTCCGGCTGCCCGCCCGCCCGCTGCCGCGCCTGCCGCGGTCCGAGGCGCCGCTCGGCCGGGGCACGTTCTCCTACCGGATCACCGATGAGGAGGCGCGGATCAATCTGAACACGGCGCCGCCCGACCGCATCGACCGCCTGCTCGCCACGCTCGGCGTGGACAAACAGGCCCGCGACATCATCAACGACTCGGTCCAGGACTGGAAGGATCCCAACGACCTGCACCGGATCAACGGGGCGGAGAGCGACTACTACCTGAAGCTGCCCGTCGCCTACCGGGCGCGCAACGCCAACCTGGAGGACGTCGCGGAGCTCCTCCAGATCCGCGGCGTGACGCCCGAGCTCTACTTCGGGCGGAGCGGGGAGCCCGGCCTCGCGGAGTTCGTCACCGTGCACGGCGCCGGCCAGGTGAATCAGGTGAACCTCAACACCGCCTCCCCGACGGTCCTCAAGGCCCTCGGCCTCTCCGATGCCGAGGTCTCGGAGATCGTCCAGGCGCGAAGCGTGACCCCGTACCCATCGGTCCCGGCCCGGTTCGCCGGCCGGGGGCTCACCATCTCCACCCGGACCTTCCGGATCGAGGCCCGGGGGTGGGTGGACGGGCAGCTCGCCGGGAAGGTCACCGCCATCGTCCAGAAGCGGGTGGAGGCCAGCGGCCAGCCCGGCGGCATCATCCTCTCCTGGAACCCGGTGGCCGGAGGGCGACCGTGACCGGCGGGCGCCGCGTCGGCATCGTGCTGAAAGACCAGCGGCTGGCGGTCGTCGCGCTGGCCGGGAACCGGGCGCGCCAGGTCTTCACGCTGGAGGAGCAGGAGAACCCGGCCGCCGTCCTGAGGGGCGAGCTCGAAGCCCGGCGGCTCAAGGTCCGCCGCGCCTCGCTCGCGCTGCCGCGGAGCCTGGCCACGGTCAAGCTCCTGGAGCTCCCCCCGGCGGTGGGCGGCAGCCTCGCCCAGATGGTCGCCTTCGAGCTCGAGCGCCACGTCCCGTTCCCCGCCGAGGACGCC
>LDXP01000151.1 GCA_001443385.1 Candidatus Rokubacteria bacterium CSP1-6 | reverse complement strand
AGGTGGAATCGGGGGAATACCCCCAGGTGGCGCGTACCTTTATGCCGACCAACTGCATGCACTGTGAGAACCCCCCGTGCATGAAGGCTGCGCCGTTGGGGGCCATCACGAGGCGCCCCGACGGCATCGTGGCCCTGCATTACGGCAAGCTCAAGGGAAAGGAGATCTTCGAACGGGTCTCGAAGGCGTGTCCGTACAACGCCTTTTCCTTCGACGACGGCCGCTTCTACAGCCAGGGGACGCCGGCGCCCCAGCTCTACGAAAAGGCGCCGACGTTCGAGTACGAGAAGGCCTGGGTAAGGACAACGGGCGCTCTGCCCATCGGAACAGCACGCAAGTGTCACTTCTGCCTGCACCGCCTCAACGCGGGAATGCTCCCGGCCTGCGTCACGACGTGCGACGGGGGCGTCATGTTCTTCGGCGACCTCAACGATCCCGAGAGCCTGGTCTCGAAGCTGCTGCGCACGCACCAGAGCATAACGATGCAGGCCGCGCTCAAGACCGGCCCGCGCGTCTACTATCTCGTGGACGACACCCAGGCGGCGGACAGTCTCAAGGCCTGTCTGGCCTGCCACCGATAAGGGGAGGATGCAGCAATGAAGAGCGAGCGCGAGACCTCAAACGGCGGCCAGGCCTGGTGGCTGGACCGCCGGAGCTTTCTGAAGACCGGGGCGTTCCTGGGAGGATCAGCCCTCTTCGCCGGTCAGCTCCAGCGGGTGATGGAAATGATGGGTACGGCCGAGAGCCAGGCCCTCGCCGCCGACTTTGCCTACCCCCTGGCCAGGCCGGAAAACATCCTGTACTCCGTCTGCCTCCAGTGCAACACGGGATGTGGCATCAAGGCCAAGATCGTTGACGGGGTGGTCGTCAAGATCGACGGCAATCCCTTCGACCCGATGAACCTGACCCCGCATCTCCCGTACAAGACCTCGCCCTTCGACACCGCCACCTACGATGCTATCCTCTGCCCGAAGGGCCAGGCGGGCCTCCAGACCGCGTATGACCCCTACCGAATCGTCAAGGTGCTGAAGCGGGCCGGCAAGCGGGGCGAGAACAAGTGGGTGTCGATCCCGTTCGACCAGGCAGTCAAGGAGATCGTGGAGGGCGGAGTTCTCTTCAAGAACGTCCCTGGAGAGGAAACGCGCAAGGTCGAGGGCCTGAAGGACCTCTGGGCCCTCCGCGACCCCAAGCTCGCCAAGGCGCTCGCCGAGGATGCCAAGGCGGTCCAGTCGAAGAAGGTGACCGTGGCCGAGTTCAAGGCCAAGCACGCCGAGCACCTCGGCCTCCTTATCGATCCCGAGCACCCCGACCTGGGACCGAGGAACAACCAGTTCGTCTTTGCCTGGGGGCGGCTCAAGGCGGGGCGCGGAGACCTCATCAGCCGCTTCACCCGGGAGGCCTTCGGCTCGGTGAATGCCCATGGCCATACTACCGTTTGTCAGGGCTCCCTCTACTTCTCCGGCAAGGCCATGAGCGAGCAGTACAAGGAGGGGAAGTGGACGGGCGGGGCCAAGTTCTACTGGCAGGCCGACACCGGCAATTCCGAGTTCATCATCTTCGTGGGGGCCTCGCCCCTCGAGGGCAACTACGGCCCGCCGCTCAGGATCCCGAAGATCACGGAAGGTCTGACCTCCGGGCGCCTCCGGATTGCGGTGGTGGATCCCCGCTTTTCCAAGACGGCCTCTAAAGCCTGGCGCTGGCTGCCCAATAAGCCTGGCACCGAGGGCGCCCTGGCCCTCGGCCTGATCCGCTGGGTGCTCGACCAGCAGCGCTATGACGCCAGGTTCCTTGCCAATGCCAACAAGGCGGCCGCCAAGGCGGACGGGGAACCGACCTGGACCAACGCCACCTGGCTCGTCAAGCTGGAGAAGGATGGTACACCGGGGGCCTTTCTGCGCGCCAAAGACCTCGGGCTCTC
>LDXP01000150.1 GCA_001443385.1 Candidatus Rokubacteria bacterium CSP1-6 | reverse complement strand
GCTGGGCCTCGGCTTTGCCGACCTCGTGGGCGGCGATCTGATTCAGGCGGTTGGCGACCTCCATTCCATACTCACGGGCGACCGCCATGAACCAGCGCGCGTCGTGGGACATCCAGTTCTTGATGAGCAGGGCCTCGCGCTCCGTCGGCGACAGCCGGCCCAGGATGTCCTGGGCCTGCTGCCTCAATCCGGCCCTGAGATCTTCGTGATCGGTCATTCAGAGTCCCAGCTGGCGGGCGATGATATTCCGGTGGATCTGGGAGGTCCCCTCGCCGATCTCGAAGAGCTTCACGTCGCGGTAGAGCCGCTGGATCGGCGACTCCATGACGTAGCCATAGCCGCCGTGGAGCTGGAGGGCATCGTTGGCCAGGCGGGTCGCCGTCTCCGTGGCGAAGAGCTTGGCCATGGAGACCTCCTTGATGTGGGGAAGGCCCCGGTCCGCGAGCCAGGCGGCCTGGTAGGTGAGCAGGCGCGCAGCCTCCAGGGCGGTGGCCATGTCGGCGAGCATCCACTGGACGCCCTGGAACTTCCCCACCGGCTGGCCGAACTGCTGGCGCTGCTTCACGTACTCGAGCGTGGCGTCCAGCGCGGCGCGGCTCGCGCCGACGGCGTACGCCGCCGCGGTGATCCGGCCGAGCGTCAGCGTCTGCATGGCCGTGACCGCCCCGCGGTTCTCCTCCCCGAGAAGCGCGTCGAGGGGAACGACGCAGCCGTCGAAGGCGAGCTCGGCCGTCTGGGACGCGCGCATCCCGAGGGTCTCGATCCGGCGCCCCACCGTGAAGCCGGGGAGCCCCTTGTCCACGATGAAGAGCGAGAGGCCCTTCACCCCCTGGCCCGGCGCGGTGGAGGCGGTGAGGACCACGAAGTCGGCGAAGGGGCTGTTGGTGATGAACATCTTGGTTCCCGTGACCCGGTAGCCAGCCGCCGTCTTCTCGGCCCGGCACGTGATGGAGCCGGGGTCGGACCCGGCCCCCGGCTCGGCGAAGGCCCACGCGCCGATCTTCTCCCCCGCGATCCCGGGCCTCAGGTACCGCTCCTTCTGGGCCGGCGTGCCGAAGGCCGCGATGGCGGTGAGCGCCAGCGCCACGTGGACGTAGAACCCCAAGGCGATGCCCGCTGAAGCGCGTCCCAGCTCCTCGGCCAGGATCGCGTAGGTCACGTTGCCCTCGCCGGCCCCGCCGTACTCGGGGGGGAACTTCACCCCGAGGTAGCCGAGCCTTCCCATCAGCGGGAAGAGGTGGAGGGGAAACTCCCCACTCGCGTCGCAGCGGGCGGCGATGGGGACGATCTCCTTCTCGCAGAACGCCACGACGCTCCGGCGGAACTCGGCCTGCTCGGGCGTGAAGTCGAATTCCATCAGGCCCCTCCGAAGCGCGGAGGGCGTTTTTCCAGAAATGCCTTGACGCCCTCGAGGACGTCGGGGGACTGAATGGCCAGGGTCTGGGCGTAGCGCTCGAACGCGAGCGCCTCCTCGAGCCCCCGATCGAGGCTCGCCACCAGCGCCTGCTTGGTCAGCCGGAGGGCCAGCCGTGGCCCGCGCGCGAGCCTCCCGACCAGGTCACCGACTTCCTGATCCAGGGCGTCGGGCTCGACGCAGCGGTGGATCATCCCGAATCCCACGGCCTCTTCCGCCGTCACGGTCTGGCCGAGCAGCAGCATCTCGGTGGCGCGGGTGAGCCCCACGAGGCGGGGAAGAATGTAGCTGGCGCCGAGGTCGGCCCCGGCGAGCCCGATGTTGACGAACGGCAGGCCGAAGCGCGCCCCCCGGACGGCGATCCTGAAGTCGCAGCCCAGGGCGAGGCAGCAGCCGCCGCCCACCGCGTCGCCGTTGATCCGGGCGACGGAAGGAAACGGGATCTCCCTGAGGGCCCGGAAGACGTCCAGGAACACCCCCACGCCCTCTTCCGCCTTCAAGGGGTCGGCGTTCGCCGCCTGGATCTCCGAGAAGTCGCCGCCGGCGCAGAACGCCTTGCCCGCTCCGGTCAGGACC
>LDXP01000149.1 GCA_001443385.1 Candidatus Rokubacteria bacterium CSP1-6 | reverse complement strand
TTCAACCCCGAGGGCGGCGACAAGTGGACGCGCGACTTCGCGGCCGCCTACAAGAAGAAGTACGGCGAGGACCCCGAGATCTACGCGGCCAACTACTACGAGGGCGTGTACATCCTGGCCGAGCTGATCCGTGCTGCGAAGAAGAAGGGCGGGGACCACTGGAACGGCGAGCGCCTGAAGGCGGCGCTCCAGGAGATCCGCAAGTTCCCCTCGGTCTACGGCGGGACGGTCGATTTCCAGGAGGACGGCACCTCGCTGAAGCGGGTGGCCCTCTTCGAGGTCAAGGGCGAGAAGCCCACGTTCAAGAAGTTCATCGACATCAAGAAGTAGCGGGTGGACCTCTTTGCCCAGCTGCTGGTCAACGGGGTCATCGCCGGGAGCCTCTACGCCCTCGTCGCCTGCTCCTTCGGCCTGATTCTCGGGACCACCGGCACCTTCCACTTCGCCCACGGCGTGGTGTACGCCGCGGGGGCCTACGGCACGTATTTCGCCGCCAGCCGCGGCCTTCCCCTCTGGGCCGCGGCTGCCGCGGGGATCGCCGGGGCCGCGCTGCTGGGCATCCTGATCGAGGTCGTCGTCTATCGCCCGCTCCGCAAGATCTCCGCGTCCCCCCTCGTCATCCTTATCGCCTCGCTGGGCACGCTCATCGTGCTGGAGAACGCCATCGCCATCGCCTTCTCCACCGACGCGAAGGTCCTGGAGGGCTTCCCCCGGAAGGGAGTGATCGTCGGCGGCGTGGGGTTCACCACGCTCCACGTCACCATGGTGGCGGTGAGCCTCGCCGCGTTCTTGGCCTTGCTCGCGTTCCTCCACTGGACCCGGACCGGGCGGGCCATCCGGGCGGTGGCGACCAGCCCGGAGATGGCGGAGATCGTGGGGATCGACACGGGGCGGGTCTTCCTCCTGGTCTTCGCGATCGGCTCGGCCATGGCCGCCCCGGCGGCTATCTTAATAATGATGGACCGGGGCGGCACGCCCGACATGGGCATGGAGGCGATCCTGATCGCCGCCATCGCGGTTATCGTCGGCGGCATCGGGAGCGTGCCCGGCGCGGCCCTGGGGGCGCTGATCATCGGTCTCGCGCAGAACCTGGGCGTCATGAAGATCCCCTCGGAGTGGCAGGCGGCCATCGCCTTCGGCGTGCTCCTGGTGGTCGTCATCGTCCGTCCCCACGGCCTCCTCGGCAAGAAGCTCAAGAAGGCGGAGATCTGAGGCGTGGACTACGTCGTCCACGTCGCGATCAACATCGCGCTCTACGCGATCCTCGGCGTCTCGTTCAACCTCCTCCTGGGGTACACGGGGCTCTTTGCCGTCTCCCACGCGGCCTTCTTCGGGATCGGGGCCTACGCCTCGGCCCTCCTGGCGCTCCACGCCGGCCTGGGCTTCCTCTGGGGGATGGCCCTCGGCATCGTCGTCGCGGGGCTGGTGGGCGCTGTCATCGCGCTCCCGGCGCTCCGGGTCTCCGGCGATTACCTCGTCATCGTCTCGTTCGGGCTTCAGACCATCGTCTTCTCCGTGATGCTGAACTGGCAGGACGTGACCCGCGGGGTCGCGGGGCTCCCCGGGATCCCGCGCCCCGGTCTCCTCGGCTGGAAGGTGACCACCCCGAGCCAGTACCTGGTCCTGTTCCTCGCCGCCGCCGCCCTCTGCTTCTTCCTGGCGCGCCGCCTCACGCACTCGCCCTTCGGCCGCGTGCTCAAGGCGATCCGCGAGGACGAGGTGGCCACCCAGGCGCTGGGCAAGAACATCACGCGCTTCAAGGTCCTCGTCTTCGTCGTCGCGGGCGCGCTCGCCGCCGTGGCCGGAAACCTGTACGCCCACTACATCACGTTCATCAACCCGTTCTCGTTCACGCTGGAGGAGTCGATCTTCATCATGGCGGTGGTGATCGTGGGCGGCGCGGGAAACCTCTGGGGCTCGCTGCTGGGCGCGGCGGTGCTCGTGATCATGCCGGAGTCGCTCCGCTTCCTCCAGGTCCCGCCCACCGTCTCGGGAGCAATCCGCCAGCTCATCTACGGCGTGCTCCTCGTCCTCTTCATGCGCTTCCGCCCCCAGGGGCTGTGGGGCGAGCACGCGGCGCGGCCCGCGGCAGGCCCCCCGCGCCCG
>LDXP01000148.1 GCA_001443385.1 Candidatus Rokubacteria bacterium CSP1-6 | reverse complement strand
GGACGGCGCGGCTGAGGTCGTCGCCAAGGTGGAGTCGCACAACCCGGCCGGCAGCATCAAGGACCGGATCGCCCTCAGCATGATCGAGGCGGCGGAGCGCGAAGGGCGGATCAAGCCCGGCGACACCATCGTAGAGCCGACGAGCGGCAACACCGGCATCGGCCTGGCGATGGTGGCCGCGGTGAAGGGGTACCGCCTCATCGTGACGATGCCGGAGGACATGAGTCTGGCCCGCCGCGACCTGCTGGCCCGCTACGGGGCGGAGATCATCCTCACCCCCGCCATCGAGGGGATGACCGGCGCCGTGTACGCGGCCCAGGAGCTGCTGAGCGAGAACCCGCAGTACTTCATGCCGCAGCAGTTCGAGAACCCCGCCAACCCGGAGGTCCACCGCCGCACGACGGCGCGCGAGATCCTGGCCGCCACCGGCGGCAGGCTGGACGCCTTCGTCGCCGGCGTGGGCACCGGCGGCACCATCACCGGCGTCGGCGAGGTGCTGAAGGCGGAGAAGCCGGACGTGCTGATCATCGCCGTGGAGCCCGCCCGCTCGCCGGTCCTTCAGGGCGGCCGCGCCGGCATCACCGCCATCCAGGGCATCGGCGCCGGCTTCGCCCCCGGCATCCTCAACCGCGAGGTGCTGGACGAGATCATGTCCGTCGGCGATGAGGACGCGATCGCCATGTCGCGCCGCCTCAGCCGCGAGGAGGGGCTCCTCGTCGGCATCTCCGCCGGCGCCAACGTCGTCGCCGCGCTCAAGGTGGCGAAGCGGCTGGGCCGCGACAAACGGGTCGTCACCGTCCTGCCCGACACGGGCGAACGCTATCTCACCATGGAGGCGTAGCGATGTCGGCTGGGAGGAGGAGAACGCGCATGTCGGTCATGGTCTACATACCCACGCCGTTCCGCCGGCTGGCCGGGAACCAGGTCTACGTCAGCGCCGAAGGGAGCAACGTTGGGGAGGTGCTGGACGACCTGGGCAGTCGCTACCCGGCGCTGAGGCACATGATCTTCGACGAGTCGGACGAGGTGCCGGGGCACATCAACATCTACGTGAACAACCAGGAGATCAACTCGCTCCAGGGCAAGCAGACGCCGCTCTCCGACGGCGACGAGATCGCCGTCATCCCCGCCATCGCCGGCGGCCAGGTGCTGACGGAGGAGCAGGTGCTGCGCTACTCGCGGCACATCATCATGCCGCAGGTGGGGCCGCTGGGCCAGCGCAAGCTGATGGCGGCCAAGGTGCTGATCATCGGCGCCGGCGGCCTGGGGTCGCCCTCCGCGCTCTACCTCGCCCTGGCCGGCGTCGGCACCATCGGCATCGCCGACTTCGACGTGGTGGACCTCTCGAACCTCCAGCGGCAGGTGCTCCACCACAACGATGACGTCGGCAGGCCGAAGACGCAGTCGGCCAGGGACACGCTCCTCTCCTACAACCCGGACGTCAACGTCGTCATCCACGACGCGCCGCTGACCTCCGAGAACGCGATGGAGATCATCCCCCAGTACGATATCGTCATCAACGGCGCGGACAACTTCACGACCCGCTACCTGGTCAACGACGCCTGCTTCTTCGCGGGCAAGCCGCTGGTGGACGGCAGCATCCTGCTGTTCGACGGCCAGGCGACGGTGTTCATCCCCGGCAGCGGCTGCTACCGCTGCCTGTTCCCGGCGCCGCCGCCGCCGGGGCTCGTCCCCAACTGCGCCGAGGCGGGCGTCCTGGGCGCCCTCACCGGCGTCATCGGCTCCATCCAGGCGATCGAGGCGCTCAAGCTGATCCTTCAGATAGGCGACTCCCTCTCCAGCCGGCTGCTGCTGTTCGACGCGCTCTCCATGGAGTTCCGCATCGTCAAGCTGCGGCGCGACCCCAAGTGCCCGCTCTGCGGCGACGACCCCACGGTCCACGAGCTGATCGATTACGTGGAGTTCTGTGGTGCCCCCTTCCCCAGCCACGACGGCGGCCAGGAGGCGAAATGACGGTAGAGGTGAAGGTGACGGCCAACCTCCAGAAGATGGTCGGCGGCAAACGCTCCGTTCAGGCCGAAGGCGCCAGCGTCCGCGAGCTGCTGGACGACCTGGACAGCCGCTACCCCGGCTTCAAGAGCCAGATCGTCACGGACGGCCAGATCCACCGCTTCGTCAACATCTACCTGAACGACGAGGACATCCGCTTCCTC
>LDXP01000147.1 GCA_001443385.1 Candidatus Rokubacteria bacterium CSP1-6 | reverse complement strand
AGCGCTCCACCCGCTCCCGCTCCTCCGGGAGCTGACCGAGCTGGTCCCGGTGGACGCCTGGCTCACCACCGTGTCGCTGGACACCAAGGGCGTCGAGATCACCGGCCAGGCCACCGCGGCCAACCAGCTCATCCCGCTCCTCGAGGGCTCCGCCAGGCTCGAGAAGGTCGAATTCGCCTCCCCAGTGACCAAGGGGCGGGACAAGGAACAGTTCAGGATCAGGGCGTCGTGGGAAACGCCGCCCGCGACTGTCGCGCCAGCCGGGCCGGCCGGTCCGCCCGCCGCGCCCCCGGCCGCTAGGCCGCGAGGAGCCCGGTAGCCATGGCGGCCCTGTCCAAGCGGGAGCGCACCATCATCGGCGTGGCCGCCGGGGTGGCGATCCTGACGGCGGGATACGTCTATCTCGTGGAGCCGACCCTCGCCCGCACGCGCGAGCAGGCGGCGCTGATCCCGGCCCGCGAGGAGGTGCTGTCCAAGCGCCGCGCCCTCATCGCCCAGCGCGCCGCCTACGCGGCCCGGCTCGAAGAGGTCTCGCAGGCGGCGGAGCAGGCGGCCACGGGCCTGCTCCCGGGCGCCACGCCCCCGCTGGCGGCCTCCGAGCTCCAGAAGCTGGTGAAAGAGCTCGCGGGGCAGTCCAGCGTGGAAGTCAGGAGCGAGAGGATCCTTCCGCCGGTGGAGCGCGGCAGCCTCCTCGAGATTCCCCTCGAGCTCACCGTCGCGGGGGGGATCCGCGACGTCCTGACCTTGCTCTATCGTCTTGAAGGAACGACAAAAATCTTGACCCTCCAGGAGTTAAAAGTTAGAGTGGTCAGCGTAGGTCAGCCGAAAGAATTGCTGACGACGCTGACGGTGTCTGGATACGTCTTGCCGAGCGGTCCGACGCAGAAACAGGGGGAGAAGCCCGAGGGGTCGCCCAAGGGATAAACGATGTCGAAGCGACTGCTCCTGCTGAACGTGCTGCTGGTCAGCGGCGCAGCCGTCTTCTCCGTGCAGCTGGTTCGGACCTTCCTCGCCGCGCCCGCGCTCCCCTCGCCGCGCGGCGCTCCTCCGCCGCAGGCGGCGGGGCCCCCGACCGAAGAACGCGCGCGCGTTTCCGTTCCCCTCGCCGCCTACGACGGTGTCGCCAGCAAGAACCTCTTCAACCCGAGCCGCTCCGAAGCCGGGACGGCCTCCGTCGCCCCGACCTCCAAGCCGTTTCTCTACGGGATCGTGCTGAAGGACGGCGCGCCCGCGGCGTTTCTGGAAGATCCGGTGACCAAGAAGGTGACGAGCTATAAGGTCGGTGATTCCCTGGCGGGCGGGCAGCTCGAACGGATCGAAGCGGATCGGGTCGTGATCCGCCGCGGCGAGGGCACGTTCGAGGTGCTCCTCAGAGACCCGCAGAAGCCCAAAGCCGTCGTGGCCGCTCAGCCTCCGGCAGCGAGCCTCCGGCCAGGCGCTCAACCCCAGCCGGCCGGCGCGCCCGCGGTCCGGGCGCCGCAGCCGACATCCACGGCGCCGCCGCAGCCTCCACCCACCCTTTTCCGCCGGCCTCAGCTGCCGGTGGCGCCCCCGGTGAGGAATGCCCCGGACTCCTGACGACGAAAGGAGACGATGACGCGTCACCGCCAGGGGATTTGGCTCAACGGACTCCTGATGCTCTCCCTGGTCGGGTGCACGACTCTCTCTCCCTCGAAACCCCCCGCTCCTCAACCCAAGGTCGAAGTCACCACCGAAGCCCCGAAGCCGCCTGAACCCGTCGCGCCGCCGCCGGCCCCCCCACCGGCGGAGGCGAAAAAGGAAGTGCCCGTCGCCCAGGCTCCCCCCGCTCAGCCTCCCCCTCCCAGGCCCCCGTCCCCTCCAGCCCCCCCGCCGCCGCGACCGAGCGCCAGGTTCGTGGTCCTCAACTTCGACAACGCCGACATCGAGGTGGTGATCCACGCCGTCAGCGAGATCGTCGGCTTCAACTACGTCCTGGCCCCCGACGTCAGGGGCAAGGTCACCGTCCAGACATCCGCCCGGATCCCCCAGGAACAGGTCTTCAACGTCCTGCTGGCCATCCTGGAGGTGCACGGGTTCACCGCGGTCAAGTCGGACACGCTCTACAAGATCATCAAGCTCGAGGGCGCCCGGGAGCGCCCCGTCCCGACCGTCGTGGGCGCCGCCCCGGATCCGGGGCGCGTCGGCGACGAGATCATCACCCAGATCGTCCCGATCCGCTTCGCCTCCGTGGCCGAGCTGTCAGGCCTGCTGAGGCCGCTGATGTCGGC
>LDXP01000146.1 GCA_001443385.1 Candidatus Rokubacteria bacterium CSP1-6 | reverse complement strand
AAGGTCGTACCACTCAAACATCGCCTTTCTCCTTCTGATCGGACCGGTTCACACCAGGGCTCCCGGCCTGTAAGTAGCAGACGGCATGCCAGGTTCGGGACGCCATTGTATCTGCCCGTCCTTCTTGATTCTTCCGGTTGTCCTTACTCCTTGCTTTTCGAGCCCATCGGGCGAGGTGCCTCAGGAATTTTGCCCGAATCGGGCCCCGGTGGGGGGCTCGACAGAAGGCGCCCGGGGCGCTATGGTGGTCAGGGCCACGCGGTCGGGGATGGCTGCGCCGCGATTGCGGGGACTCACATTGAGCACGGGAGCTGACGAAGCGCGAGAATCCGGAGGGGGCGGGCGTGACGGCCGGGTGAGTCGCAGGACGTCGCGGGGCTGGGGCCCCGCCGTCCGAGACGAGCAGGTGAAGACAGCCCGGGTGCCCGCCCCAGGTGAAGGAGTCTCATATGGCACTCGACAAGACCCAGTTGATCGGCCTCTACCGGACCATGCGCCTCATCCGGCGCTTCGAGGAGCGGGTGGTGGAGCTGGTGAACCGGGACGAGATTCCCGGGGTCACCCACGAGTACGTCGGGCAGGAGGCGGTAGCCACCGGCGTGTGCGCCGCGCTCCGCCCGGACGACGTCATCACCAGCACCCACCGGGGCCACGGCCATATCCTGGCCAAGGGCGGCGACCCGCGGCGGATGATGGCCGAGCTGATGGGAAAGGCGAGCGGCTACAACCGCGGCCGCGGCGGCTCCATGCACATCGCCGACCTCTCCCTCGGTATCTACGGCGCCAACGGCATCGTGGGGGCCGGTGCCCCTATTGCGTGCGGGGCGGCCCTGGCGGGGAAGCTGGCGCGGAGCGACCGGGTGGCCGTTTCGTTCTTCGGCGACGGGGGGATGAATCAGGGCGTCGTTCACGAGGCGCTGAACCTCGCCGCCATCTGGAGGCTGCCGGTGGTCTTCGTCTGCGAGAACAACGGCTACGCCATCAGCGCCCCCATCAGCGAGATGGCGGTGGTCGAGCGCCTGGCGGATCGAGCCGCTGCCTACGGGATGCCGGGGACGTCGGTGGACGGGATGGACGTCCTGGCCGTCCACGCCGCCGCCTGCGAAGCGGTGGAGCGTGCCAGAACGGGCGCGGGACCAACGCTCCTCGAATGCCGGACCTACCGCTTCGTCGGCCACTTCACGGCCGAGAAGGCCCGCGGCATCAAGTACCGGAGCGATGAAGAGATCGCGCGCTGGCGCGAGCGCGACCCGGTGGTGACCTACCCGGCCTGGCTCCGTCAGCAGGGTGTCGACCCTGCCATGGTGGACGCAGAGGTTGAGGCGCTGCTGGATGAGGCGGTGGCCTTCGCCCGCCAGAGCGCGTTCCCGGAGGCGGAGGAGGCCCTGGACGGCATGTACGCGGTCACGTACCCCGGCCTTCCCGCACGTGGTTGGTAGAGAGAGAGGGCACAATCATGCGAGAGATCCGCTACCTGGAAGCGCTCAGCGAGGCGCTCCGCGAGGAGATGAGGCGCGACTCCAAAGTCATCGTCTTGGGGGAGGACGTCCGCGTGAGCATGCGCGGCGTGACGAAGGGGCTCCTCCAGGAGTTCGGCCCCGACCGGATCTACGACACGCCCATTTCCGAGGCGGGCTTCACCGGCCTCGCCACCGGCGCGGCGATGGCGGGCATGCGGCCGGTCGTCGAATACCAGATCAACGCTCTCCTCTTCGTGGCCTTCGACCAGCTCGTGGACCAGGCGCAGAAGCTTCGCTACATGATGGGTGGCCAGGGGACGATCCCGGTCACGTACCTGGTGCCCGCCTCGGGCGCGCGCCGCGGGCTCGCCGGCCAGCACTCCGATCATCCCTACCCGCTCCTCGTCCACATGGGGATGAAGGCCGTCATGCCCTCGACCCCGCGGGACGCCAAGGGCCTGCTGAAGACGGCGATCCGCGAGGACGACCCCGTCGTGGTCTTCGCCCCCAGCGCGTTGCTGGCCATGAAGGGCCCGGTGCCCGAGGAGGAGTACACGATCCCGCTGGGGCGGGCGGAGGTGAAGCGCCCCGGGGACGACCTCTCCATCATCGCCGTCGGCCCGCTGGTGCCCGAGGCGCTCAAGGCCGCCGAGCAGCTCGCCCAGGAGGGGATCTCGGCGGAGGTCGTGGACCCGCGGAGCCTCCTGCCCCTCGACCACGAGACCATCCTCGCCTCGGTGAGGAAGACCGGCCGCGTGATCCTCTTCGACGACAGTAACCGCACCTGCGGCTACGCCGCCGAGCTGGCGGCGGTCATCGCCGAAGAGGCGTGGGAATCTCTGCGCGCCCCCATCCGCCGTCTCACGCGGGCCGACGTGCCGGTGCCGTTCAGCCCGCCGCTCGAAAGCTACGTCCTGCCCTCGCGCGACCGGCTGCTGCAGGAAGCCCGCGCGCTCCTTGCCAAGGTGTAACAAGATGTCGGACAGCGTTCCCCGGCCGCTTGCTGGGAACGAAGCGTTCGAGCGCGGGCTTCGCCCGCGCAATCTGGGGGGAGGAATCG
>LDXP01000145.1 GCA_001443385.1 Candidatus Rokubacteria bacterium CSP1-6 | reverse complement strand
CGGGGTGAGCGGCATGTCTACGTGGCGGACGCCGAAGGGCGCCAGCGCGTCCACGACGGCGTTGACGATGGCCGGGGGCACGGCGATGCAGCCGGCCTCGCCCGCGCCCTTGGCGCCGAGCGGGTTGCGCGGCGAGGGCGTCGTGGTCTTGTCGAGGACCGGGACGGGGACGTCGGCGGCGCGGGGCACGGCGTAGTCCATCAGCGTCCCGCTCAGGAGCTGGCCGTCGGCGTCGTAGACGATCTGCTCCAGGAGCGCCTGGCCCACGCCCTGGCAGAGGCCGCCGTGGAGCTGCCCCTCCACGAGGAGCGGGTTGACGACGGTGCCGCAGTCGTCCACCCAGAGGAGGCGCTCGAGGCGGATCGCGCCCGTCTCGCGCTCGACGCGCGCCACCGCCACGCAGCAGCCGAAGCTCCACATCTCCCCCGGGGCCTGGAAGAAGACCGTGGCGTCGAGCCCCGGCGTATCGCCGGGCGCCAGCGCCTGGCCCTTGTAGGCGGCGTCGGCCACGCGCTTCCACGGGACCCGGCGCTCGGGCACGCCGACGACCTGGAATCCCCCGGGCACCGGGACGACGTCGTCGAGCGCGGCCTCGAGCAGGTTCGCGGCGATGCGTCGCCCCTTGTCGCGCACCTCCGTCGAGGCCTTGGCGAGGGCGCCGCCGCCGAGGGAGACGCTCCGGCTTCCCATGGTGCCGAAGGCCTGGGGGGCGTTCTGTGTGTCGCTGTGCTTGACGGCAACCTCGGCCGGCTCGACGCCGAGGAAATCGGCCACCACCTGGGCGAAGGTCGTCTCGTGCCCCTGGCCCTGGGGGCTCGACCCCGTGACGGCGGTGACGGCGCCCGTCCGCTCCACGCGCACGCTCCCGCTCTCCCAGCCGAGGCCGCACGGCTCGACGTAGGTGGCCAGCCCGATCCCCAGGATCTCCCCCCTGTCGCGCGCGGCGGCCTGCTCTTTCCGAAGTTCGCGGTACCCGACGAGGGCCAGGGCCTTGTCCATGGCGCCCTCGTACTTTCCGGAATCGTAAACTTGGCCCATCACCGTCGTGAAGGGAAAGCGATCCGGAGGGATGAAGTTCTTCCGGCGGATCTCCGCCGGGTCCATGCCGAGGGCGCGCGCCGCCTCGTCCACGAGCCGCTCGATCAGGAACGCGGCCTCGGGCCTGCCCGCCCCGCGGTACGCTCCGATCGGCGCCGTCGTCGTGAACGCGCCCCGGGACTCGATGTCGCAGGCCGGGATCACGTAGGCGCCGGGGAGGAGCCGGGCGTGGTTCCACGGGGTGACCGCCGCGCTGTTCACGAGCGCGGTGCCGAGCGGGCAGACGATCCGCGCCCTGAGCCCGAGGATCGCCCCGTCGGCGCCGACGGCCAGCTCCCCCTCCGAGACGCCGCCCCGCCCATGGTTGGTGGTCAGGAGATCCTCGCTCCGGGAGGAAATCCACTTGACCGGCCGCGCGAGCTGCACGGCGGCCCAGGCCACCAGCACGTCCTCGCGGTACGGCGCGGTCTTGACGCCGAAGCCGCCGCCCACCTCCGGGGCGATGGCGCGGACCTTGCCCTCGGGAATCCCCAGGATGGCGGCGAGCTCCGAGCGCACGCGGAACGGCGCCTGGGTCGAGGTCCAGACCGTCAGCTCCTCCGTCACCGGATCCCAGGCCGCCAGGATCGCCCGCCCCTCGAGGGCGACGGCGGCGAGCCGCTGCTGGACGACCCTCACCTTCGCCACGCGGGCGGCGGCGGCGAACGCCGCCCCCGCATCGCCGTTCCGCCAGCTCTGGGCGAAGGACTGGTTATCCCCAAACTCTTCGAACACGACGGGCGCCCCCGGCCTGAGCGCCGCCTCCGGATCCACGACGGGCGGCAGCGGCTCGTACTCCACCTCGATGAGATCCGCCGCGTCGCGCGCCTGATACGGGCTCTCGGCCACGACGGCGGCGACCGGCGTGCCGAGGGCCCACACGCGCTCGGCGGCCAGGATCGGATGCGGCGGGACCTTCATCGCGGGGAAGATCCGGTTGACGGGCATGGGGCCGAGGTGGGCCACGTCGGCGCCGGTGAAGACCGCCACGACGCCGGGCGCCGAGCGCGCCGCCTCCACCCGGAGCGCCGTGAGGCGGGCATGGGCGTAGGGGCTCCGGAGAAACGCCGCGGAGAGGCAGCCGGGCGGATTGAAGTCGTCCACGTAGCGGCCGCGCCCCTGGACGAGGCGCCGATCCTCGACGCGCTTCAGGGGCCGCCCGATGTAGCTGCCGTCAGTGGCCTGCGCCATGGGTAACGACGCATTATCCCGGCCGCCTCGAAGCCAGTCAAGGGCCGCCGGGGTTGCGAGGGGTCCACCGACAGGGTAGCCTATAGACATGGCCAGGCGCGCCAAGGTCATCCGCTTCCCGAAGTCGCCCCCCGAGCCGCCCCAAGCAGACCTCGTGGAGGTCCGCCGCTGCCGCGACGAGGCCGAGGCGCTGGTGGTGAAGAGCCTCCTGGAGAGCGAGGACATCCCGTGCGTCCTGCGCTCCCGTCTCGCCCACTCGGTCCACCCGTTCACCGTCGGCGACCAGGGAGAAGTCATCGTCCTGGTGACGGCCGACGAGGCGTCCCGGGCCCACCTCTTGCTCGCGCGCATCTCGCCCGGCCCTTCCTTCCCATAGGGGCTCACCATGAGGGGCAGGGTCGCTGGAGTCATCCTCTTCCTCGCCCTCGGCGTCCTGGGCGCTCCCATCGACACCCCCGCCCAGCAACCCGGAAAGGTCTACCGGGTAGGACTCATCGTGACCCCCTCGCCGGTCTCCGAGATGGCCGGGCCTGAGCCCGTTCACCCTCCCACCAGAGCGTTCCTGCACACCCTGCGCTCCCTCGGCTA
>LDXP01000144.1 GCA_001443385.1 Candidatus Rokubacteria bacterium CSP1-6 | reverse complement strand
GACGAAGGCAAGGGCGAGGCCCATCGGGGCCCCTTGGACGGCGAGGGAGCCGAGACGCGCTCCCCTCGCCGTCGAAGACGCTCGGCTACTTGACGGTGTAGCCCCGGGTGGACATGCAGGCCGCGTAGGCCCGGTCGTACCCGTCCTTGTTCTTCGTGTACCCGAGGGTGCCGCCGATGCCGGCCCCGCCGATGCCGCCGGCCGCGGCGCCGATGGCCGCGCCGGTGCCCGGGCTCCCGACGGCGGCGCCGATCGCCGCGCCCGCAGCCGCACCGCCCAACGCGCCGATGAGCACGCCCATCCCGGCGCCCTTGGCGGTGTCGGTCGTGGGATCAAAGCCGGTCTGCTGCTTGGCCCACGCCATGCACTCATTCATATCGCGCGACTGCTGCTCGGCGGTCTGTCCCTTCGCCGGATAGGCGTACACCGTCGGCTGCGTCCCGGCGCAGCCCGCGACCGCAATTCCGAACGCGATCACGATCAACCCTGCCAACACGCGTTTCATTTCCGCTCCTCCTTGTGCTGCAGCCTCGCGACCCTGTCGCCGCGGCTCCACAGCTCCTCATCCTAGTTTACTGCGCCGGCAGCCAGTCGCGCAGCGGCTTGACCGCGACGCCGACCTTCTCCAGCGCCTCGCGCACGGCGCGGACGATCTTCTCGGCCCCCGGCGTGTCGCCGTGGCAGCAGATCGTCTGCACGGAGATGTCGATCTCCACCCCGTCCAGGGTGAGAACTTTTCCCGTCGTCGCCATCTTCTCCGCCTGCTGCGCCGCCTTCGCCGGGTCGGTAATGAGCGATCCCGGTAGTTTGCGTGAGACCAATGTTCCGTCAACGTTGTAGGCGCGGTCGGCGAAGCCCTCCGACGCGACGCGGCAGCCGATCTTCCGGCAGGTGGCGTCGTATTTCCCCGAGGCGAGGGTCATCAGGATGAGTCCGCGGCCCGATTCCAGGGCGGCCTCGCCGATCGCCTGGGCCAGCGCCTCGTCCCGCTCCGCCATCGTGTAGAGAATGCCGTGGGGCTTCATGTGCTGGAGGTCGCCACCGGCGACCCTCACGAACTCCCGGAGCGCCCCCGTCTGGTAGCACATGTAGTCCTTGATCTCCTGAGGGCTCACGTCCATCACGCGGCGGCCGAAGCCCATCAGGTCGGGCAGCCCGGGGTGGGCGCCGATGGCGACCTTGTGCTTGATCGCGAGCGCCACGGTCTTCCTCATCACGTGGGGGTCGCCGCCGTGATAGCCGCACGCGACGTTGGCCGAGGTGATGAACGGCATGATCGCCTCGTCGGCGCCCAGCGTCCACCGCCCGTAGCTCTCCCCCATGTCGCAGTTGAGGTCGATGATCCTGGCCATGGCCGTACTCCTATTCTCTCACCTCCGGTCGTTTTCGAGAATCCCTTCGAGGGCGGTCAGAAACCGGTCCACGTCGGCCTCGGTCATCGCCACCGAGCAGCAGCCAAGCCCACGCTGGGTGAGGAGAACGCCCTGGTTCAAAAGACCCATGAAGACCCTGACCGGCTCGCCGGGGTCCGAGGGGCGGCTGGAACGGTAATCGGTGAGCCGCTTCTTCGTCCAGTGCAGGCAGAAGAGCGAGCCCACCCCTGTCACCTGACCGCCGCGCTTGGTCCGCCGAAGAAGACGGGTCACGCCGGAGCGCAGCCGCTCCCCCAGGGCCTCCAGGTGGCGATACCGCTCGGGGATCAGCGCCTCCAGCGTGGCGACGCCCGCCGCCATGGTCAGGGGATTGGCGTTGAAGGTCCCGCCGTGGCTGATCCTGCCCCGCCCACCCCGGGGATCGAAGACGGCCATCACGTCCGCGCGCCCCCCGAAGGCCCCGACGGGCAGGCCGCCGCCGATGATCTTGCCGAGCGTGGTCAGGTCGGGCCTGATGCCGAAGCGCTCCTGGGCTCCGCCCGGCGCAACGCGAAACGAGATCACCTCGTCGAAGATTATGAGAATGCCGAGTCGCGCCGTGATGTCCCGCAGCCGCTCGAGGAATCCGGGGGCCGGCGGCAGGACCCCTCCGATCCCGAGGAGCGGATCCACCAGGAGGGCGGCGAGCACGTCGCCTTCCCGGACCAGTATCTTCTCGCACGCCTCGGGGTCATTCCAGGGCAGGACCACCACGTGCTTCAGGACGGCGGGCGGGATACCCGCGGACCCCGCCACGGGCTTCGGGCGCTTCCGGGAGCCGGCCTGCTTGAGATCCGGCGTCACGCTCACCATTACCCAGTCGTGGGTGCCGTGGTAGGCGCCCTCGAACTTGGCAATCTTGTGCCGGCCGGTGAACGCGCGCGCCGCGCGCACGGCGTTCAGCGTGGCCTCGGTCCCCGAGTTGGCGAAGCGCACCGCCTCCACGGACGGGATGCGCTGGGTCAGGATCTCGGCCAGCCGGACCTCGTGCTCGGTGGGCGCCGGGAAGGACGCGCCCAGCGCGGCGGCCTCCTGGATCGCCTTCACCACCTCGGGCGGCGCGTGGCCCAGGATGAGGCTCGTGTAGTTGCCGTTGAAGTCCAGCCGCTCGACGCCGTCCACGTCCCAGATCCGCGCGCCCTCGCCCCGCGCGGCGTAGAAGGGGTACGGGTCGAAGAACGTCGTGGTGCGACTGTTGCCGCCGGGCATGACCTTGACGGCGCGCGTGTGAAGGGCCCTGGAGCGGGGCGTCTTGGCTTCGTAGTCGCGGATGATCTTCTCGAGCGTCATGGGAGAGCCTCCTGGAGGCGCCGGCGTTCCTCTCTGAGCAAGGCGTGGGCCTCAGGGACGGTGATGGCTCTGAAGCGGAGGCGCTGCCCCGGTTTGACCTGGCCCACTCGTCCAATGTCGAAGGAGCAGACCGTGGCCACCTTCGTGTAGCCGCCCGTGGACTGGCGGTCCACCAGGAGAACGATCGGCTGGCCCTCGCCGACCACCTGGAACCCGCCGAGGGGAATTCCGTCCGAGATGATGTCGTGTCCCCGCGTGTGGGTGACTCGCGGCCCCTTGAGCCGGGCGCCCATCCGG
>LDXP01000143.1 GCA_001443385.1 Candidatus Rokubacteria bacterium CSP1-6 | reverse complement strand
GCGAGAAGCGGGGGTAGAGCACCCCCGACACCGTCCCGACGACGGCCACGAGGACCGCGATGACGCGATAGGCCGCGGTGAAGGTTCCGACCTCCTCGACCCCCCTCAGCCGCCCCAGGAGGATCATTCCCACGTTCCAGTAGACATCGTTCAGCGCGATCAGGAGGGCGAAGGGCGCGGCGGCGGCGAGGAGCCCGCGGATCGGAAGGCTCCGGAGGTCATACCGCGGCCTTACCCCGCAGAGCCGCCGCGAAACGGCGCCGAGAGCCGTCGCGTTCGCGAGTTTGTGGATCACGAACAGCACGATCAGCCCCATTACGCCGAGCCGGAGCCCCACGAGGATGAGGACCAGGAGGCCCCAGAGCAGCGCCATCCCGATGCTCACGACGGCGTTGAGATGAATCCGCTCCTGCCCGGACACCACCGCTCCGTAGGCCCCCCCCACGGAGGTCAGGATCACCCCGACGCCACAGAGGGCGATCGGAAGGACCTCCGAGGCGGGATGGAGGAGAGCCGCGCTCCCCACCGTGACGGCCAGGGCCATGGGGGCGAGGAGGGCCTGGAGCAGGAGAACGGACCCGAGCCGCGGGCCGGCCGCGCGGGGCTCGACGGCGACCTGCCGGGTCAGCACCATGTAGAGCCCGAAACTCGAAAGGATCCCGAAGAGCGCCGCGTACGTGGTGAAGTAAGTGTACCGGCCGATCCCGTCCACGCCGAGGTGCCTGACCAGGACGACGATGATGGCGAACCCGATCACGCTGCTGATGGCATTGGCGGAGAGCAGGGACAGCGCGTTGCGCGCCACAACGCGAAAGCTCATACCCCGAACTCGCTCACGGGGAGGGCGACGGGCGCCCGGGGCGAGCCGCTTCCGGCTGGAGGAGGGGGAGCATGGTCACGACCCCCGCGAAGAACCAGAAGGGCTCCATGATCCGCACGATGATGAAGGTGTTGGCGCCGATGGCATGGGTGAGCAGGCCCACCGTGCCGGCCAAGAAGCCCAGCGCGAGGCCGCGCTCCAGCGGATCCCTGAGGGCGCGGAACGCGTCGAAGCCGCTCCGGAGGACCGACCAGATCAGCCAGAGGAACGCCGCCAGCCCGACCAAGCCGGTCTCGACCAAGGTCCGAGGAAACTGCGCATCCATGAACCCGAAACCCGTCACCCCCCAGCCGAGGATCGGGCGCTCGGTCCAGCCGCCGATCGCCTGTTGGAAGCTGATCAGGCGGGCCGAGGTGGAGGGGTCGAAGGCGACCCGTCCCACTGCCACCGTCGGCTGCCCCGCTTCGGGCTCGAAGGTGTAGAGGATGCGCTTGACGACCGGCGTGGGAGCGAGATAGGCGACGAGCGGTGAGCCCACCAGCAGCGCGAGGAGCACCCCCACGACGAGTCTCCGGCGGCTGGACAGGAGCGCGAGGACGCCGAGCAGCGGGACCACACCGAGGTACGAGGCCCGGGAGAGGGTGTAGAGGAAGGGCAGGGCCGCCAGCGCCAGGAAGCCCAGGCTCCACGTCCGGATCCGCGCGCGCGGCGACTCGAGAAACATTCCGGCGCCGAGGCCCAGCATCAAGAGCAGGTAGCCCCCGAAGGTGTTTGGCTCCCCGGCCTCGCCCTCGAAGGGGGCCGAGACCCGCTGGCCGGACGGAATCTGGGCGATCCCGATCAGGCTGACGACGACGGCCGTGAAGAAGGCGACGCGGATGAGGCGCCAGGCCTGGGATCTGTCTTGGACGTTGTTGACCACCATATAGTAGATGACGAAGTACTCGGTGTACTTGAGCACGTAGAAGAACCCCGCGGCGCTCTTCACCGTTCCCGTCAGGTATCCGACGAGTGTCGCCAGGAGATGGGTAGCGATGTAGGCCGCGATCGGGCGGTTCAACGGCGTCTTCAGCACGACGCCGAGCTCCTTGTTGACCGCCGTCTTCGCCATCCAGCTCAGCGCGATGACGATCAGCAGGAGGTCTTCAGCGCGGAGGACGACCTGCCGGTACTCGGCCAGGGCGCCCGGCCCGCCGAGCACGAACTCGGGAGAGAGGAGCATGGAGAGCAGCGCCAGGTAGAGGCCGACCTCGGTGCGGACGAAGACCAGGACGAACACCGCCCCCGCCGCCACGAGGCCGAGCGCGTATTCGAGCCGCGTGAGCGTGAGCCCATGGGACACCAGCAGCGCCCCGCCGACCAGGAGGAGGCCGAACAGCACGACGCGGGCGAGGGCGCCGGGGAGTGAAGCCGACTGGGGGAGATCTGATCGCAGGGCTACTTCACCCGGACGACCCGGTGGCCCGAAAGGCCCTTCTGGCTGAGGTCGCGGCTCCGGGTGCCCGCCTCCTCCTCGGAGGCAAAGTTCCCGTGGCGGATGGCGAGGTTGAGGGCTTCGCCGGGCTGCACGGCCACCCGGACCTGATGGCCCGAAGCCCGGAGTTTCTCGGCGACCTGCACCGCGGTCCGGAGCGGGGTCAGCTCGCCCACGCGGATCGAGAGGTTGTCCCCGCTGCCGGCAAGGACCGTCTGGGCATACCCCTCGGCCTTGAGGCGCTCCTGGATCGCCTCGGCCTCAGGTCGGCTGGGGACGTGCTCGAGGAAGACGCCGTAGAGATTGCCGCCGCCCTGCTGCCTGAACCTCACCGTGGGAACCCCCGCCGTGTTGAGCTGGCGCTCGACGCGCTCGGCCTCTTCCGCGGCCGGGAACGGCCCGAACTCCAGGGCATAGCGGACGTCGGTGGGGGCGGGGGTCCTTCCCGGCGCTGCGGCCTGCGGTCCCGGGGGCGCGGCCGGCGCGCCAGAGCTCTTCTGCTGCGCGGCGCGCTCCGAGAGCGTGCTCCGGAAGAGCTCCCTCACGGGCCCCATGCCGGTCGGCGCGAAGGGCCCCAGGCGCCAGGCCAGGAGCGCGGCGAGGAGCAGCACCAGCACGAAGAGGAGCGTGACCCCCCGCCAGAACTGCCTCGGGCGACGCCCTTTGGCCGCCAGCTTCGCGGCCTCGGCTTTCGGCGGGGCGGCCGCTTCGGCCGGGCGGG
>LDXP01000142.1 GCA_001443385.1 Candidatus Rokubacteria bacterium CSP1-6 | reverse complement strand
TGTCCGCGGGAGCCGCCCCCTGGGAGAGCTGATTGATCACCTCGGACTCCGCGAAGACCGCGCACACGCCCGAGATCGGCACCGCCTCCTTGGACGTCGCCACCAGCGGCCCGATCTCGGTGGTCGAGTAGCCCATGTAGCGGGCCGTCTTCTCCAGAAACGCCCCGGTCCCGGCCGCGCACTTGTCGTTGAGCCGGAAGGAGCGCACCTTGGCCCGCTGGTCCAGCCGACTGGCTTTCATGGTCTGGCCGCCGACGTCGAGAATGGTCCGGGTGCCGGGGAACAGAAACGCCGCGCCGCGGGCCCCGGCCGTGAGATCCGTGACCTGGACGTCGCCGATCGCGACCTGATGCCGGCCGAATCCCGTCGCCACGATGTAGCGCACGTCGTCCGCCACCAGCCCGCGCTGGTCCATCACCCGGCGCAACACCCGCTCCGCCGCCACGCCCAGCTTGAACCCGGTGGGCTCCATGGCGCGGGCCAACAGCTGTCCGTCTTCCGACAGCAGCACGGCCTTGGTGTAGGTGGAGCCGACGTCAATGCCGGCGGTGCAGCTCACGAGGCCTCCTGACCCGCCTTGGCGGGCGCCCGGCTGGCCAGGATGTGATCCAGCGCGAAGAGCGCGGCACCGAGGGCGCCGATGTAATGGGATTCGTCGCTCACGTTGACCGTGAGGCCGAGGCGCTCATTCAGCGCCGCGATCATGGCCAGGTTCCGGGCCACGCCGCCGGTGAAGGTCACCTCCGGATCGATTCCTACGCGGCGCAGCAGACCTACCGAACGCTGGGCGATGGACTGATGCACGCCCAGCAGGATGTCCTCGGTCTTTTTCCCTTTCCCCAGCCAGGAGAGCACCTCGGACTCGGCGAACACCGTGCAGGTGGTACTGATCTTCACCGGCCGCTCCCCGCGGAGCGCCGTGGGCCCCAGCTCGCTTAGGTTGAGCTCCAGCGCGCTGGCCGCGGCGCCCAGGAACCGCCCCGTGCCGGCCGCGCACTTGTCGTTCATGCAGAAGTCCACGATCTCGCCGGTGGGCGCCACCCGGATGGCCTTGGTGTCCTGGCCGCCCATGTCCAGCACCGTCCGCGTGTTTGGGAACAGGTGCACGGCTCCCCGTCCGTGGCAGCTGATCTCGGTCACCTGGGTGTTCCCGAACGTCACCTTGTAACGCCCGTACCCCGTGCCCACCACATACTCCACCTCTTCTTCCCGGAGGTCGCCGGCTTGCAGTGCCTCCTGGAACGCGTGCTCCGCGGCGCGGGTCACGTTGGCGCCGGTGTCCACCAACGATCGCGCGAGGATGCGCTTCGACTCGTCGATGATGACGGCCTTGGTCTGCGTCGACCCAACGTCTACACCAGCTGCGTAGGCCATGTGGCTATCGGTTGTCGGTTGTCGGTTGTCGGTTCTGGGTCGGGGCCGGCGAATCACCGAGAACCGAGAACCGAGAACCGAGAACGGCCTGTTGCTTCCTGCTCGCAAGCCCCTCGAAGAAGGCATCGACGCGATTCTTCAGCTGCGCCTCCGACACCACCCGCCGGTCCATCAGGTCCGACTCGATGAACAGCGTCGCCACGTCCCGCGCCGCCATCAGGGCCCGGCGGTTGTCGGCCAGACCGGTGGACACGGTGCGGCAGCTCTTGATGGGATGAAACACCACGCCGTCCGCGGCGAACTCGTCGATCATGCCCGCCAGGGCCTGCGTCTGGAAAAACATCGCGTCCATCGCTTCCCGCACGTTGATCAACAATCCCTCGGCCAAGCTCTCCAGGGGGCGGCCCAGGTCGTACTGGAAGCCTAAATGGGACCCACCGGAGGCGAACCAGAGATAGGTCGAGCCCACGAACGTCCCGCCCCATTCGGTGAACAGCTCACCGAACCGGCGGAAGATCGGGTAGCAGGGCACCCCCACGAACAGCAGGCGGTACTTCTCGTCCGTCAGCGTCCCGATGCCGTGGTCCGCCTTGTACTGCATCTCTTGGACCAGGTCCTGGAAGTAGGCCGCGCCCGCAGCCGTGCCGCGGAAGCCGTTCGAGACGCCCAGATAGATGGTGCCGTCGGACAAGGCGCTGAACACCGACGGGCGGCTGCGGTTCAAGGCCAGCACCTCGCGCCACGCGGCGCTCATCGCGTTGGCGTACGCCATGTGCTCGCGCAGCCGGTCAATGTCGAACCGGACCCCCGACACCCGCTCGCACACCGGGATCAATTCCTCGAGCTGGGCCGCCACGTACCGCCGGTCGTTTTCGAAGTCCCGGTCGCCCCGCCCGGGCTTGAGGCCGGCGGCGCGCGAACCCGGCACGTCGATCGTGAACGTGGGTACGTGATACATGCGCTCCCAGATTTCCGCCCACTTGATGTAGGTGTTGCAGGCATTGGTGTAGACCGCGATCCCGGGTTTGGGGATGCGGCCCATGGGGTGTTGGCCGCCGCGCAGCTGGACCGCCACGTCCGCCTTCACATAGCCACAGATGTCGGGCGAGTAGCCGTAGTCTTCCGCCTCGGTCAGGTACTCGTGGGCCACCCGCCGCACGGCGGTCTGAAGCGAGTTGATCTCCGGGAAGACGATCGGGAAATCGAACGCCCCGAGCAGCTCGGCCAGGCTGCCCATGACGAACACATACGCCGACGGCTTCCCCGCCTCGGCGGCCTGGTTCAGCCGGTCGAACCACTCGCGGAACAGCCGTCCCCCGTCCGCGTTGCCGCGCCCCACGATGGATGCCGGTCCCCTCTGTCCCATTTATGCCACCTATCCCATCTGTCCCATCTATCCCGTCTATCCCATCTATCCCTACTATCCCCACTATCCCTACTATCCCAACTCTCCCATCTCTAGTCGAACAACAGGTTCTCCACGAACGTCTCCAGCTGGATCTCCAGCTGATCGAAGCTGGTCATGTTCTCTTCGAACTCGCTCACGAAGTACGGGATGTTTTCCCGCTCCAGCGCCTTGGTGTACGCCACCTGCTCTTCCAGCCCGGGCTCGCACATCTTGGCGGCGGTGATGATGGCCGCTTGCGCGCCGGAATCCCGAATCCGCCGGAGGAGCATGGCCTCTTTGGGCTTGCGCAGATCGTGCTGTACCGGGCTGTAGCTCGACCGCTCGATGTACGCCGCCGCGAGGGCCCGCAGCGGATCACCGTCTACGGCCACGTCCTCCAGCAGCCAGC
>LDXP01000141.1 GCA_001443385.1 Candidatus Rokubacteria bacterium CSP1-6 | reverse complement strand
CACCCTACCTCTCCCCACCGGGGAGAGGAGAAGAGGTGAGGGGCATTTGAGTTGGGCAGGGTGAGGGGGGGAGAGGAAAAGGTGAGGGGGGAAGCGCAGGGTGAGGGGGGACAGGGTGCCATGACGCCACCCCGCTACGAGGTCATCGGCATCACGGGCCTCCCCGAGATCCGGAACGGGGACGACCTGGGCCGCCTGATCGTCGAGGCGGCCGCCTCCCAGGGAACCGCGCTCCGCGAGGGCGATCTACTCGTGGTCAGCCAGAAGGTCGTGTCGAAGTCCGAGGGGCGCGTGGTGCCCCTGGCCGACGTCACGCCCTCCCCCGCGGCCCTGGCCATGGCGCGCGAGCTCGCCAAGGACGCGCGGCTCGTGGAGCTGATCCTCCGCGAGTCGCGGCGCGTCGTGCGCATGGACAAGGGGATCCTGATCGTCGAGACCCACCACGGCTGGATCTGCGCCAACGGCGGCGTGGACCAGTCCAACGTGGACCTGGACTCGGCCTCCCTGCTCCCGGAGGACCCCGACCGCTCCGCCCGGGCGCTCCGAGAGCGGATCCATGGGCTGACCGGTGTGGACGCGGCCGTCATCATCTCCGACACGTTCGGGAGGCCGTGGCGCGAGGGGCTGACGAACGTGGCGATCGGGGTCGCCGGCCTCGCGCCGATCAGGAACTACCTCGGCGCCCAGGACCCGGCGGGGCACACGCTCCAGGCTACCCTCCTGGCCGTGGCCGACGAGCTGGCCGGGGCGGCGGAGCCCGTCATGGGCAAGCTGAACCGGGTTCCCGTCACGATCATCCGCGGCCTCCCCTTCGAGCGGGGCGAGGACACCTCCAAGGCGCTCCTCCGCGACCCCTCTCGTGACCTTTTCAGGTAGAAGAGGAGGAAAAAAGCCGATGCCCGACGCGAAGGTGCTGGATCGAGCCTTCCAGTCCAACTGGCGTTCCTCTGAAGCTGCATGAACCTCTTCCGGTCGGAAGAGCACGTGCGTCGCTGGGCCCTGTTCAACCCCGTTTCGACGGAGGGGCTGATGGGGGATCGCGCCTCCGCCGGCCTGACGCAATTTGACCAACATTTGTCATCGCTGTAATATGCGGAAACTCGCGCGTAAGGTATGATGGGAGGCCACGAGAGGGTCGAGTGAAGAGGCACGTTCTCGCCGTCATCGCGCTGTCAGCGTGGCTCGCCGGCTGCGCCGCCCAGGGCGCGCTCCCGGCGTCGTCTTCCGGCGAGCAGGGCCTCCCGCCCCCGAGGCGCCAGGTGCTCGGGAACGGCCTGCGCCTGATCATCCAGGACCACCGCGCGGCCAACATCGTGGCCCTCTACCTGTTCGTCGGGGTCGGCGGCCGCGACGAGGCGCCGAATCAGCTCGGCTTCTCCCACTTCCAGGAGCACATGCTGTTCAAGGGCACGGACACCCAGCCGCCCGGGTGGGTGGACCGCGCCGTCGAGGGCGTCGGGGGCAAGTCCGACGCCAAGACCTCGCTCGACTACACGTTTTATTCGGTCCTCGCCCCCCTCGAGGAGACCGCCAATGGAATCAGGATCCTGGCGGAGATGGCCTTCCGCTCGAAGTTCGATCCGGTGGAGCTGAAGCGCGAAGGGGAGGTCATCGTGGAAGAGGGGAACATCGAGCAGGACACCCCCCGCACCGCGCTGATCCGCGGGCTCTACGGGCTCGTCTTCCGCGATCACCCATACGGCCGATCCATTCTGGGGAGTCCCGCGACGCTGGGCGCCGCCACGCGCGAGACCGTCTTCTCCTACTACAAGCGCCACTACGTCCCCGAGAACATGACGCTCGTCGTTGTGGGCCCGGTCTCTCAGCGGTCGGTCACGGCGGCAGTTCGCGACGCGTTCGCCAAGATTCCCGCCGCGGGCGCCCGCCGGGCCCCGGTGCCGCCGCCCGCCCCGCTGACGGGCGGGATCCGCCGTCAAGTGGAACGCCCGGAGCAGCAGGCCTACCTCGGGATGGCGTGGCACGCGCCGCGGGCCGACGACCCGGACGGCTTCGCCGTGGACCTCCTGGCGTCCATCGTCGGGGGATCGGAGAGCTCCCGCCTGGCGCGGACGCTCCGCGACCGTGACCAGCTCGTCTCGAGCATCACGATGAGTTATGCGGCCCTCCAGGGGGCCGGGATTGTCAGCCTCAGGGCCGAGCTCGAGGCGCCCGACCTCGAGAAGGTGGAGCGTCTGATCCTGGAGGAGATCGCGCGGATCCAGGCGGATGGGGTGACGGAGGACGAGCGCCAGCTCGCCGTCATCCAGTTCGAATCCGAGCACGCCTTCGACACGGAGACCGCGGAGGGACTGGCCAACGCCTACGGCATCGCCGAGACGACGTGGACCCTGGAGGCCGAGCTGACCTACGTGGACCGCCTCCGGCAGGTGACCCGGGAGCAGATCCGCGAGGCCGCGCGCAAATTCCTCTCGCGGACCGACTACGCCCGGCTCGCCTTCGTGCCGAAGCCGAAGGACCGCTGATGACGCGGCGCCGAGCCTCCCTCCTGCTGAGCCTTGCGTTCCTGGTGCTTGCGTGCCCGGCGCTCGCCGCCGAGCCCGGCGCGGTCACCCGGGCCAAGCTGAGCAACGGGTTGACGGTTCTCGTGAGGGAAAATCCCACCTCCGCCGTCGTGGCGGTCGCGCTCGCGGCGAAAATGGGAACCCGCTGGGAGACGCCGGAGACGGCCGGCATCTCCAACTTCCTCCAGCTCATGGTCGTGCGTGGGACGGCTTCGCGGAGCGGGACGCAGATCGTCGAGGACGCCGAGCGGCTCGGCGGTCGCATCGACGCCAGGGGAGACCAGGACTGGTCCGCCATCGAGGCCGCCGCCCTCGCGCGCAACTGGATCCCCCTCCTCGAGCTGGTCGCGGACGTCTCCCTCCATCCCTCGATCGCCGAAGGCGTCGTGGAGGGGGTCAAGCAGTTCCTGATCCGGCAGGTCCGCAACCGGGGCGACCAGCCCTATCCCGTCGCCTTCGACACGCTCATGCAGTCCCTCTTCGGCCCGCACCCGTACTCTTGGCACCCGTTGGGTCGCAAAGAGAGTTTGGAACGCCTTGACCGGGCTGCGCTCTTGGCCCACTACCGTCGCCACTATGTTCCTGGAGGCATGGTCCTGGCCGTCAGTGGCCAGGTCAGCACCCCCGCGGTCCTGAGGCAGGTCGAGCGGCTGTTCGGCGCGATGCCGGCGGGACAGCCGCC
>LDXP01000140.1 GCA_001443385.1 Candidatus Rokubacteria bacterium CSP1-6 | reverse complement strand
TCAGATGCCCCTCACCTCTTCTCCTCTCCCCAGTGGGGAGAGGTAGGGTGAGGGGGGGAGAGGATAAAGGTGAGGGGGGAGGCCAGGAGAGGGCATGGGCAATTATCCGGCGGACCTCAAGTATACCAAGGAGCACGAGTGGGCCCGGGTGGAGGGGAACCGGGCGCGTGTGGGGATCACGGCCTACGCCCAGGAGCAGCTGGGGGACGTGGTCTTCGTCGAGCTGCCCAAGGTCGGCACCAAGGTCTCCCAGATGCAGGCGTTCGGCGTCGTCGAATCGGTCAAGGCGGTTTCGGACCTCTTCGCGCCGCTGTCGGGCGAGGTGGTGGAGGTCAACGCCGAGCTCGTCAAGAAGCCCGAGCTCGTCAACCAGGATCCCTACGGGAAGGGCTGGATGCTCGTCATCCAGGTGTCGAGCTCCCAGGAGGCGAGCGCGCTCCTCACCGCCCAGCAGTACGAGGAGTTCCTCGCCAAGGGCGGCCACTGAGATGCGCTATCTCCCCAACACCCCGGCGCAGCAGAAGGAGATGCTCCGCGCCATCGGAGCGTCGAGTATCGAGGATCTCCTCGCTCCGATTCCCTCGAAGGCGCGCCTCAGCCGCCCTCTCAACCTTTCCGCCGCGCTTTCCGAGACGGATCTCATCCGCCACATGCGCGCCCTCGCGGCCCTGAACGCCGACGCGGACCAGTATGCGTGTTTCCTCGGCGGCGGCGTCTACGACCACTACATCCCGAGCCCCATCAACCACCTGATCTCGCGCGGCGAGTTCTTCACCGCCTACACACCGTATCAGCCGGAGGCGAGCCAGGGGACCCTCCGGACCATCTACGAGTACCAGACCATGATTGCCGAGCTGACGGGGATGGACGTGGCCAACGCCTCGATCTACGACGGCGCCTCGTCGCTGGCCGAGGCGGCGCTGATGGCCCATTCCGCCACCGAGGGGCGAGAGCAGATCGCGATCTCGCGCGGCGTGAATCCCCTCTACCGCGGGGTCGTGGCCACGTACGCGGAAGGGCCGAACCTCAGGGTAAAGGAGATTCCCCTCGGCGACGGGACCACGGACCTGGCCGCGCTCAAAAAGGCCGTTTCGGGGAAGACCGCGGCGGTCGTGGTCCAGTACCCGAACTTCTTCGGGTGCCTGGAGGACGTTCAGGCCGCGGCCGACATCTGCCACGAGGGCGGCGCGCTGCTGATCGTCGCCAGCGACCCCGTTTCCCTCGGTCTCCTGACCCCGCCGGGCGCCCTCGGCGCCGACATCGTCGTAGGCGAGGGGCAGGGGCTGGGCATTCCGCTGTCGTACGGCGGCCCGAACCTCGGAGTCTTCGCGACCAGGACGGACTTGGTCCGCCGCATGCCGGGGCGGCTCGTCGGGGCGACGGTGGACCGTGATGGCAAGCGCGGGTTCGTCCTGACGCTCCAGACGCGCGAGCAGCACATCCGGAGGGAGAAGGCCACGTCCAACATCTGCACCAACGTCGCCCTCTGCGCCCTCATGGCGACGATCCACGTGGCGCTGCTCGGCAAGCACGGCCTGCGCAAGGTCGGCGAGCTGGCGCTGGCCAAGGCCCACTACGCCGCCGGGGCGCTCACCAAGATTCCCGGCGTGCGCCTCCGCTTCGGCGCGCCCTTCTTCAAGGAGTTCGCGCTCCAGCTCCCGAAGTCGCCCGAGCGCGTCGTCAAGCGCCTGGCAAAGGAGAAGATCCTGGCGGGGATCCCGCTCAAGCCGTATGACCGGGCGCTGAAGGACTGTCTGCTCGTGGCAGTGACGGAGAAGCGCACCCGGCAGGAGATCGATGCCTTCGTGCAGGCGCTCTCCCAGGCCGTCGCATGAGGGGACGATAATGACCGGATACGACAAGCTGATCTTCGAGCTCTCCTCTCCCGGCCGAGTCGGCTATTCGCTGCCGGCTCCCGATGTCCCGAACGCCGATCCCAAGGAGCTCCTCCCCGCGAAGCATCTGCGCGCGTCGCCTCCCGAGCTGCCCGAGGTCTCCGAGCTCGACGTGGTCCGCCACTACTCACGCCTCTCCCAGCTGAACTATGGGGTGGATACGCATTTCTATCCCCTCGGCTCGTGCACGATGAAGTACAACCCGAAGCTCAACGAGGACATGGCGCGGCTTGGGGGCTTCGCGGGGCTCCATCCGCTCACCCCGGATGCCCACGCCCAGGGCGCGCTCCAGCTCATGTGGGAGCTCGCCCGGGACCTGGCTGAGATCGCGGGCATGGACGCCGTCTCGCTCCAGCCGGCCGCCGGCGCCCAGGGCGAGCTGGCCGGAGTGCTGATGATCCGGGCCTACCACCTGGCCCGCGGCGAGCGGCGCACCAAGGTGCTGGTGCCGGACTCGGCCCACGGGACCAATCCGGCCTCCACCGCCATCGCCGGCTACCGCGTCGTCCAGTTGAAGTCCGATGCCGAGGGCGGCGTGGACCTCACCGATCTCGAGCGGAACCTCGACGAAGAAGCGGCCGCTCTCATGATCACGGTGCCGAACACTCTCGGCCTCTTCGAGCCGCGGATCCTCGAGATCAGCGAGATGTGCCACGCCAAGGGAGCGCAGGTGTACATGGACGGCGCCAACCTGAACGCGATCCTCGGGATCACGCGCCCCGGCGACCTCGGGTGCGACGTCTGCCACTTCAACCTCCACAAGACCTTCACGACCCCCCACGGCGGCGGCGGCCCGGGCGCCGGGCCCGTGGGCGTGAAGGCGCACCTGGAGCCGTTCCTTCCCACGCCGGTCTTGACGAAGAGCGACGACGGCTACACCCTCGACTGGAACCGCCCCCAGTCCATCGGCAAGCTCCAGGCGTTCTGGGGGAACTTCGGGATGCTCGTCCGCGCCTACACCTACATCCGCACTATGGGGCCCGACGGCCTCCGCGCGGTGGCCGACAACGCGATCCTCAACGCCAACTATCTGATGAAGCGCCTCGAGTCCTCCTACGACCTGCCGCACCCCGGCCCCTGCATGCACGAGTGCGTCTTCTCGGCGCGCCGTCAGAAGAAGCTCGGCATCTCCGCCATGGACGTGGCCAAGCGGCTCCTGGACCTGGGTTTCTACGCTCCCTCCACGTACTTCCCCCTGGTCGTGGAGGAGGCGCTGATGATCGAGCCCACGGAGACCGAGTCCAAGGAGACGCTCGACGCTTTCTGCGACGCGATGATCCAGATCGCGCGGGAGGCCGAGTCCACCCCTCAGGTGATCCACGACGCGCCGGTGACGACGCCGGTGCGCCGTCTCGATCAGACCCTGGCCGCCCGACAGCCCGACCTCCGCTGGAAGCCCCGGCGCGCTCCCGCGGTGTCTGACACCCGTGTCTGACACGCGGTGGCGGCTCCTCGTGACCGAGCCCCTCGACGGGGCCACGAACATGGCCCTGGACGAGGCAATCCTCCAGGCGCGATCTGGATCA
>LDXP01000139.1 GCA_001443385.1 Candidatus Rokubacteria bacterium CSP1-6 | reverse complement strand
AGAGCCAGCGCGAGATCTACGCCGCGCTGGAAGCCTGGGCCAAGGACAAGACCAAGGAGCAGGTGGCGCAGATCCTGGATCGCGCGCGGATCATCACGCAGCCCGTCTGGAACGCCAAGGAAGTCGCCAGCCACCCCCACTGGCGCGACCGGGGCTCCATCTTCTGGCTGGACGATCCGACCTACGGCGATCTGCTCTCCCAGGGGCCGGCCTACAAGATGTCGGACACGCCGCCCCGGGTGAAGTGGGCCCTCAAGCCCATCGGGGCCGACAACGAGTTCATCTACGGCAAGCTCTGCGGCCTGAGCGCCGAGGAGCTCAAGCGCCTTGAGGCCGAGGAGATCATCTGATGCTGCTCAAGTGTCCGAAGTGCGGCGTCAAGAACTACCTGGACCCCTATCCCTTCTGGAACTTCAAGGGGAAGACGAAGTGCGCCGGCTGCGACGTCGTCTATGCCGTGGAGATCGCCAACGGCAGCTCCGTGCGGCCGCCCCAGCCCGTCAGCGGAACGCCCAAGGATCCCGACCTGCTGCTCCCCGGCTTTGCCGACACGCCGGACAACAAGCCCGTGACGGGGGACGGGAAGACGCGCCCGGCCCCGCGGGCCCGGGCCGACGTCTACGGCAAGCCGAAGCCCATCGTGAGGAATTCTCGCGGCCGATTGGTGGCCGGTCGCCCGCTCAAACCGGAAGAGCTGGTCGGCTCGCGCGCGCGCTACGTCGCGGAGGGGAAGGAACCCCGGTGACACACTCGGCGCTCGGACATTACGTCGACGCCGTTCGGGCGCGGGCTTGGCCCGCGCAATCCTTGGGGGGAGGTGTCGGAAGGGGGGCGGAGCCCCCCTCCGAGCTTCTACCAGCCCCGGGTCTGGAGCAGGTCCTTCTCGGCCAGCTTCGACGTCTCGATGCCGGGCATCGCCTCTCCCAGCTCTTCGGAGACCTTCGCCAGCACCTCGGGATCCTTGTAGTGCGTCGTCGCCTGGACGATGGCCCGGGCGCGGCTGGCCGGATCCGACGACTTGAAAATCCCCGAGCCCACGAAGACCGCCTCGGCCCCGAGCTGCATCATCAGCGCGGCGTCCGCGGGGGTGGCGATCCCGCCGGCCGCGAAGTTCGGGACGGGAAGCCGGCCGTTCTGTGCCACCCACCGCACGAGCTCGTACGGAGCCCCGAGCTCCTTGGCCTCGGTCATCAGCTCCTCCGGGCCCAGCGTGGTCAGCCGCTTGATGTGGCCCGTCACCTTGCGCATGTGGCGCACGGCCTCGACGATGTTCCCGGAGCCCGCCTCGCCCTTGGTGCGGATCATGGCCGCCCCTTCGCCGATCCGCCGGAGGGCTTCTCCGAGGTCCCGCGCCCCGCAGACGAACGGCACCGTGAAGGCGAACTTGTC
Organism: Candidatus Rokubacteria bacterium CSP1-6; assembly: GCA_001443385.1. Classification (GTDB taxonomy): domain Bacteria; phylum Methylomirabilota; class Methylomirabilia; order Rokubacteriales; family CSP1-6; genus CSP1-6. The sequence goes on along the minus strand of LDXP01000139.1, from coordinate 2,071 downwards.
CACGTGGAAGCGCTCGTCTGCGGGCGTGAGCACCTCGGACTCATCGATGTAGTCCACCCCGAGGGCCTGGAGGATCTGGGCCTCCACGAAGTGGCCGATCCGGCACTTGGCCATGGCCGGGATCGTCACCGTGGCCATGATCTCCTTGATCTTCTTCACCGACGCCATGCGCGCGACCCCGCCCTGGGCCCGGATGTCCGCGGGCACCCGTTCCAGCGCCATCACGGCCACCGCTCCCGCGTCCTCGGCGATCTTCGCCTGCTCGGCCGTGGTGACGTCCATGATGACGCCACCCTTCAGCATCTCGGCCAGCCCAACCTTCAGTCGAAGCGTCCCCGTATCCATGTCTCCCTCCTGTGTCTAGTTCTCGATCGCTCCCGTCAAATCGTCGATCAGGTCCTCCACCGCCTCGATCCCCACCGACAGCCTTACCAGGCCCGGGCCGATCCCCATCTCGGCCTTGGCCGCGGCCGCGATCCGGCGGTGGGAAGTCCTGGCCGGGTAGGTCCAGGTCGTCGCCACATCGCCGAAGCTCGGGGCGAACTCGATCAGCCTGAGCCGCGTCATCAGCCGCTCGACCGCGGGAGCACCTCCCCCGAGGTCGAAGGACAGCATCGCCCCGGCTCCGTTCTTGAACAGGCGCGCGGCCAGTCCGTGCTGCGGGTGGGACGGCAGCCCCGGATAGTGGACACGCTGCACCTCCGGTCGACCTTCCAGAAACCGTGCGAGAACCAGCGCATTGGCGCACTGCCGTTCCAGCCGGACGTGGAGCGTCCTGAGCCCGCGCGCCGCGAGCCAGCAGTCGAAGGGGCTCAGGTTGGTCCCGACCCGGATCGCGGCCGCCCGCACCCGCTCCACCACCGCGCGGCTCCCCACCACCACCCCCGCCGTCACGTCGCCGTGGCCCGAGATGAACTTGGTGGCGCTGTGGAGCACGACACTCGCGCCGAGGCCGATCGGCCTCAGCACGGCGGGGGATGCCAAGCTGGAATCCACGATGAGCTCCACGCCACGCCCCGCGAGCCTGGCCGCCAGCGCTTCGACGTCCACGACCCTCAGCAACGGATTGGACAGCGCCTCGACGAACACCGCGCGAGTCTTCGGGGTCAGCGCCTCCATGACCCGCTCGGGGTCGGACGCGTCCACGAAGCTCACCTCGATCCCGAGCCGCCCGACCTCGTCGGTGAAGAGCGCGGTGGTGGAACCGTAGAGGTCCCGGGCCGCCACCAGGTGATCCCCCCGCCGGAGGAGCCCCAGGATGAGCGCGGTGGTGGCGCCCATCCCCGACGCGCACGCCACGGCCGCCTCCCCGCCTTCCAGTTCCGCCACCATCGCCTCCAGCATGGCGTGGTTCGGCGTGCCGTACCGGCCGTACACGAACCCCGGCTCCTTGCCCTCCCAGACGGCCTCCACCTGCGCCATCGAATCGAAGACGAAGACGTTGGTCTGGTAGAGCGGTGGGGTCAGCGGCCGGTTGCCCGACGTCACGTCCCGGCCCCCCCGGGCGGCGATGGTCTCAAGGCGCATGGGTGCCTCCGCGTGAGCCCCTTAGACGAGGGGAACGGTGGGGCGCTCGGCATCCGCGCGCCGAGACGGCCGGCTCACGGCCTGGCGAATCACCTCGGCCAGGCGCCGCACCCCCTCGTCGATCCGCTGGGCCGGGGTGGAGGAGAAGCTCAGGCGAAGCGTGGACTCGCCGCCTCCGTTCACGAAGAAGACTCTCCCCGGGGTAAAGGCCACGCCGCGCTCCACGGCACTCGGCAGCAGGGCCTCGGCGTCCATCCCCTCGGGGAGCCTCACCAGGGAGGAGAACCCTCCCTGAGCCTCCGTCCACGTCACGCCCTTCGGCATCCGGCTGGCCAGGGAGCGCAGGAGGATCGTCCGGCGGCGCCCGTACTCGGCGGCGCAGCGCGACAGATGGCGCTCCAGCAGGCGCCGCTGGCAGAAGTGGAACACGGCAGCCTGGATGAGCGGGCTCGTGTGGATATCCGAGAGCTGCTTGGCCATCTCCAGGCGCTCCAGGAGCGGCCGCGGCGCGACGAGCCAGCCCAGGCGGAGCCCGGGGAAGAGG
>LDXP01000138.1 GCA_001443385.1 Candidatus Rokubacteria bacterium CSP1-6 | reverse complement strand
CACGGGGCTCCCGGCGGCCGGCGGGGTCGCGCCCGGACGGCAGGTCAGGATGACGAGGGCGGGGGCGCGCGGGATGGCCGCCGCCCAGAAGTTCAGGAACTCCGCCGAGGCCCCATCGAGCCACTGGCAGTTCTCGAAGACGAAAACGTGGGGCCGCTGCCGCGCGGCGGCCGCGCTGAGCCGGGCGAGGGCGTCGAGGAGGCGCTCCTTGCGCTCCTGCGGGGAGAGCGCCGCCATCTCGCCCTCCGTAGTGCCGAGGGACAAGAGGTAGCGGAGCGCCGGGGCGGCCGTCTCGACATCGGGGCCGAGCTCCGCGAGCCGCGCGGTGAGCTTCCGGTCCATCTCCCGCTCCGGGTCGCCATCGGCCAGCCCCAGCAGGGCGCGCACGATGTCGATCACCGGCAGGTACGGCGTGGACTGGCCGTAGGGGACGCACGTCCCTTCGACCCAGGCCATGGTCCCCGCCGGGAGGCGGGTGCGGAGCTCCCAGACGAGGCGCGACTTGCCGATCCCCGCTTCGCCGACGATCGTGACCACCCGGCCGCGCCCCGCGCGGGCCTCTTCCGCGGCGCTCAGGAGGGCGGCGAACTCCGTCTCCCGGCCCACGAACGTCGAGAGCCCGGCCTCGGAGGCGACGGCGAGCCGGCTCCGGTGGGCCCTCCGCCGGAGCGGCCTGAACACCTCCACGGGGACGCTCTTGCCCTTCACCGTGTGTGTGCCGAGCGACTCGTAGTCGAAGTACCCGGCGACCAGGTGGTGGGTGCCCTCGCTGATCGCCACCGTCCCCGGCTCGGCCAGCGCCTGCAGGCGCGCGGCCAGGTTCACGGTGTCTCCCTGGGCGGTGTAGTCCATGCGGAGGTCGTCCCCGATCTTGCCGACGACCACGAGCCCCGTATTCACGCCGATCCTGAGGGCGACCCGCTGGCCGCGGCTCCGCTGAAGCTCGTCGCCGACCTTCCCCATGGCCTCCTGGATCGCCAGCGCCGCTTCCACCGCGCGCGCCGCGTGGTCCTCCAGGGCGAGGGGCGCGCCGAACAGGGCCATGATCCCGTCGCCGGTGAACTGGTTCACCGTGCCCTCGTACCGGTGGACCTCCGCCAGCATCATCTCGAAGAGGCGATTCATCAGGTCGTGGAGCTCCTCCGGGTCGAGCTGCTCGGAGAGGCCGGTGAAGTTCTGGAGGTCGGCGAAGAGGACGGTGACCTGCTTGCGCTCGCCCTCCAGCGCCGTCCGGGACGTGAGGATGCGCTCGGCCAGGTGCTTGGGCGTGTAGGAGCGGGGAGCGTCGAACTGGGCCGCGGGGGCCGGGTACCCGCCCGAGGCGGGTGTCGCGACCGGGGTCCCGCATTGATCGCAGAACTTCGCCCCCTCGCGGAGGTCGCCCTGGCAACGCGAGCACCGGGCGGCGAGGGGGGCGCCGCACTGGTCGCAGAACCTGGCGCCTTCGCGCAGATCGTGCCGACAGCGCGGGCAATCCATGGTGGCGGGATACTAGCACCCCCGGCCCGGTCTCTCAAGAGCCTTTGCCCCCGTCCGCCCCGCGCGTATGATGGAAGGCAGATGGGGAAACGGCTCGTGTCCGTCGCGGCGCTCGTGCTCCTCGGGGCGCTCCCCGCGCTGGCTCAGCAGCCGGCCGCGGGCGACCCGAGCCGCCCGTTCACCTCTCAGCGGCCTCCGGCCGCCGCCCCGCCGCCGCCCGCCAACCCGTACCTGCCGCAGGGGAACCCCTTCGGGCCGTCGAGCGCGACGAACCCGTACGCGCCCCAGGGGAATCCCTTCGGCCCGTCGAGCGTCACGAACCCGTATGCGCCCCAGGGCAATCCCTTCATGCCGGCCAGCCCCACGGCCCCGTCCGTCCCGTCGATCCCGTCGGTGAGCGGCGGCCCGGGCGCCTTCGGAGGTGGTATGCCCTTCACTCCCCCCGCGCCGTACAACCCGTACAGCCCGCAGTCGTCTCCGTTCAGCTCGGCGAGCCCCGCATACCAGCCGGGGCAGCTGGGCAACCCGTTCGCCCCCTACAGCACTTCGAATCCCTTCGGCGCGGGCGCCCCCTTCGACCCCTTCAACCCGAACAATCCGAACAGCCCCTTCTTCCCGCTGACCCGGCCGCCCAAGAAGTAGGGCCGGCGGTCGCTTGTCGTCCCAAAACCTCCGTGGTAGCATCCCCTCACCCTAGAAGAGGAGGATCGCCATGCCGAAGACCACTCAGCTCACCCTCACCCTCGAATCCAAGCCGGGGGTCCTGGCCAAGATCAGCCAGGCGCTGGCCGGTGCCGGCGTGAACATCACCGCCATCTGCGCCGCCGAAACGGCGGGGCGGGGCAAGATCCGGATGGTCGTCAGCGATCCCGCCCGGGCCAAGGAGGCGCTGACGGCGGCCAAGCTCCGCTGCGGCGAGGAGCCGGCCCTGATGGTCACGCTGGAGGATCGCCCGGGTGCCCTGGCGCGCGTGGCCGAAAAGCTCGCCGCCGCCAAGATCAACATCAAGTGCGCGTACGCCACCACCGGCGGCATGGGCGGATCCACGACCGTCGTGCTCTCGGTCTCCAACGTGGACAAGGCGGCCTCCGTGCTCGGCGTGTAGATGCGGCTCAAGCGCGCGGCGGTGGAGGAGATGATGGCGGGGCGCCCCGCCGGCACGACGCTGGAAGAGGCGCTGGAGGTATTCGAGGTCTTCGCCAGCGGCTCCCTCAGCGACGAGGTGTACATCCTGGACGACGTGAGCGGCAAGCGGATCGCCATCGCTCCCGCCGCCCTGAAGGAAAAGTATCGTCCCGCGTGACTGCGGGGGGAGGTGAGGCATGGCCATCATCACCATCTCGCACGAAATGGGGGCCGGCGGGCCCGAGATCGGGATGACCGTGGCGCAGCGCCTCGGCTACCGCTACGCGGACCACGAGCTGATCCTCGACACGGCGCAGCGCTATGGCCTGCTCGAGGAGAAGCTGAGCCACCTGGACGAGAGCAAGCCGTCGTTCTTCGAGCGCCTGGACACCGAGACCCACCAGTACATCACCGCCATCCAGACCACGCTGCTGGAGTTCGCCGACCAGGACAACGTGGTCCTGATGGGACGCAGCGGCCAGTGGCTCCTGCGCGGGATTCCCCATGTGCTCCGGGTCCGCGTCAAGGCGCCCTTTGAACTCCGCGTTAAGCGCGCGCTGAAGAAGATGGCGGGCCAGATGGGGGAGGCCGTGAACCCGCGGACCGTTACGGACATGGTCCGCCGGGACGACGCGGAGAAGTCGGGCCGGTTCCGCTACCTCTATGAGTTGGACATCAACGACCCGAGCCTCTACGAGCTCGTGCTCAACACCGAAAAGGTGTCCACCGAGACGGCGGTGGAGCTGATCGCCACGGCGGCGCGCCGGCCCGAGTTCGCCACCACCGAGGCGGGGCGGCAGGTCGTCGCCGACCGGGCGCTGGCCTCGCGCGTGCAGGTGGCGCTCGCCACCCAGCCGGAGACCCGCAAGTACCGGATCACGGTGGAGGCTCAGCAGGGGGTCGTCACCCTCGAGGCGACCGCAGCCCTGGACCAGG
>LDXP01000137.1 GCA_001443385.1 Candidatus Rokubacteria bacterium CSP1-6 | reverse complement strand
GAGGTGGGCCCACCGGAATGCCAACAGTCAAGAAGGTGGGACCCTACCGCGCGAGCCGTGCGCGTTACTGACGACGATCTCGTCGTAGACCTCACTGACGGGCGGACCATTACGGTCCCGCTAGTTTGGTTTCCGAGGCTGCTTCACGCCACCCCGGCGCAGCGGAGGAGGTGGGAGTTCCTTGGAGAAGGTGAAGGTATTCACTGGCCGGCAATCGACGAGGATCTAAGTGTCGCCGGACTGTTGCGTGGGACGTCTGCTCCGCCAAGCCCCCCGAGGAAACGTCGGCGGTCTAACAACAGCAGGCAGCCGTCGGCGCGACGAGCGCGCAGCAGCTGATGCTGAAGCGATACTTCGGAGGAGCGGACCGATGATCTGGAATCCCGGTGCCGAGACCCTTTCCCGCAAGGAGTTGACGGCCCTCCAGCTCGAACGGCTCCGCACGACCCTCCAGTGGGCGAGCGAGCGCATCGCCTTCTACCGGGAGGCGCTCGCCGCGGCCCGGGTCACGCCCGAGTCCATCCGGAGCCTCGACGATCTCCAGCGGATCCCCTTCACGGTGAAGGCCCACCTCCGCGAGCACTACCCCTTCGGCCTCTTCGCGGTCCCCCTCGCCCAGGTGAGCCGCATCCATGCCTCCTCGGGCACGAGGGGCAAACCCACCGTCGTCGGCTACACGAAGAACGACCTCCAGGTCTGGCGCGAGGTAATGGCCCGCTCCCTGGCCGCCGCCGGAGCGGAGCCGGGGCAGCTGATCCAGATCGCCTACGGGTACGGGCTCTTCACCGGGGGGCTCGGCTTCCACGACGCGGCCGAGTACATGGGGCTCACGGTCGTCCCGGCCTCGTCGGGCAACACCCTCCGGCAGATCATGCTCCTCCAGGATTTCCGCCCTCAGGGGCTGGCGTGCACGCCGTCCTTCGCGCTCCACATCGGCGAGAGCATGCGCGAGCAGGGGGTGGACGCATCCACCCTGGGGCTCCGCTACGGCCTCTTCGGGGCCGAGCCGTGGACCGAGGAGCTGCGGCACAAGATCGAGGCGGTGCTGTTTCTCACCGCGGTGGACTTCTACGGCCTCTCCGAGATCATCGGCCCCGGGGTGGCGGTGGAGTGCGCGGAGGTGAGGAGCGGGCTTCACATCAACGAGGACCACTTCCTCCCCGAGATCGTGGATACGGCGGGGAAGGCGCTCCCGCCCGGAACCGAGGGGGAGCTGGTCCTCACCACGCTCACGAAGGAGGCGCTGCCCGCCTTCCGCTACCGGACGGGAGACGTCACGAGCCTGAACCCGGAGCCGTGCAAGTGCGGCCGGACGACCGTGCGGATGGCCCGGATCAAGGGGCGGACGGACGACATGCTGATCATCAAGGGCGTGAACGTCTATCCCTCCCAGGTCGAGGCCGCGCTCCTCGCCGTGGAGGACCTCGCGCCGCACTACCAGCTCGTGGTGGACCGCACGCACGGCTTCCCCAATCTGGAGGTCCACGTCGAGCCGGCCGAGCGCGTCGCGCAGCGCTGGGGGCGCTTCGATCCCACCCATCCCGAGGTGGCCGCCCTGCGGCACAAGGTGGGCGACCGGCTGAGGGCCGCGCTGGCGCTGAACCCCGAGATTGTCATCGAGGCGCCGAGGACGATCCCGCGGAGCGAGGGCAAAGCCGTCCGCGTCATCGAGCGAAAGTAGTGATGGGAAAGGAACGCGAGGAGCGGCTGCTGGCGAAAATCCAGGCGGGGGAGCGGATCGAATCCCCCGACGAGATGACGGAGGAGTATCGCCAGAATCTGGTCCACCTCCTGACCATGCAGGCGGACTCTGAGCTGGCCGGCGCCTACGGCTACGTCCCCTGGATCACGAAGGCCCCGACGGTGGAGGAGAAGCACGTGGTGGCCCAGATCGTCAAGGACGAGGTCCGCCACGCCGTGGTCATGTACGGGCTGCTCGCCGACCTCGGGATGGACGTGGAGGGCCACGTGGGGGCCCACGATCAGGCGTTCACCATGCGGATCGACGCGAGCGCCGACATCGGGACCGCCCGGATCACCTCCGACAAGCGCGTCAACATCTTCTACTACCCGATCGACACCTGGGCCGACTTCGTGTTCTTCAACTTCTGCATGGACCGCGGGGCCGGCCACCAGCTCGAGGACGTCCGCGCGTGCTCCTACGGCCCCTGGGTGCGGGCCATCGAGGGAATCTTCAGGGAGGAGAAGTTCCACATCCGGCACGGCGAGCACTGGGTCAAGCGGCTGGCCGAGGACCCGGCCACGCGGGGCGAGGCCCAGCAGACGCTGAACAAGTGGTACATCCGGACCATGAACATCTTCGGCCGCCCGGCTCGCCGAAGAACGCGCTCTACCGGAAGCTCCGGCTCAAGCTCCGGGACAACGACGAGGTCCGCCAAGCCTTCCACAACGAAGTGAAGGAGCTGACCGCCGCGGTCGGCCTCACGCTGCCCGAGTGGAAGCCGACCTGGGACCAGTTGCCCGAAGAAGCACACATCCCCGGATGAGGGAGAGGTGACGGTGAGACAGCTGCTGGCGACCCTCCTTATGATGGCGCTCATACCTGTCTGGCCCGGGACCGTTCAGGCTCAGGGGCAGAAGCTGGTGAAGGTGGCCGTGGAGTTCCGGCAGGTCGGCACGCAGAGCCGCGAGGCAGTCGGGGGAAGCGGGGGCGTCGTGATCACGGAAAAAGGGAGCGTGCGGCCCCGCGGCGGCCTCGGAGCCGACAGCCGGCAGACCCGCGTCACGTCCTCCACGGGGATCTTCACCGTGGTGCGAAACGGGGGCGAGTCCACACTTAGCGTGGCCACCCAGGTCCCGTATCCCCAGGTGACCTTCTTCAGGGACTACGCGACCGGCGCCGGCTACGTGGCGACCGGCGTCCAGTTCAAGGACGTGGGGACGTCGCTCAAGGTCCGAGCGACGATTCTTCCCGGCAACCAGGTGCGGGTCAGCCTGACGCCGACGATCAGTCATTTCTCAGCCGACGGCTCCGGCACCATCGAGTTTACCGAGGCCACCACCGAGCTGGTGGTCCCCAGCGGGCGCCCGGTGGTCCTCGGGGGCGCCACGACCCAGATGCACGAAGTGACTCGCCAGATCCTCGGCTTCCGCCAGAGCCAGGCCGGAAGCGAGACCACCATTGTCCTCACCGCCACGGTGCAGTGACCCACCACCCCCATCGCAGGAGGGCCGTATGAGCCGAACGCGTATCGTACTTATCTTCATCCTCGCTCTCACGCTGGCGTCGCCCCTGGCCGCAGGGGCCCAGGAGTACCGGATCGGGTTCATCTCCGCCATCACGGGCCCCGCCTCGTCCCTCGGCGTTCCCGAGCGCGACGTCGCGGTCATGATTCAGAAGGAGCTCGAGGCCAAGGGGGGGATCACCGGTCCCGACGGGAAGAAGTACCCCGTCAAGCTCTTCATTCACGACGACGAGTCGAAGGCCGACACCACCGTGCGCGTCGTCAAGAAACTGATCGACGAGGACAAGGTCCACGTGGTGATCGCCTCCAGCCAGAGCCCGACGAGCCTGGCGGTGGTCCCGGTCGTCACCGAGGCCAAGATGCCGTTGATCTCGATGGCCTCGAGCCACGCCATCGTGACGCCGGTGAAGGAGCGCTTCTGGGTCTTCAAGACCCCGCAGTCCAACATCCACGTCTCGACCCACCAGGTGAAGTATCTC
>LDXP01000136.1 GCA_001443385.1 Candidatus Rokubacteria bacterium CSP1-6 | reverse complement strand
AGGGATTCCCAGGGAAACTACTGGAGCTGCTTAAAGAAGCGGTTCCGAAGGCTTCCCGCATCGCCGTCCTCGTGAATCCGACGAATGAAATGCACCGGGTTAGCCTCCCACAGAGCGTTGCTGCGGCGGACGCCCTGAAGGTGAGACTCCAGATCTTGGAAGCGCGGGGTCCCGACGACCTGGAGCGCGCCTTCGACGCGGCGACTCGGGAGCGGGCCGAAGCGATCCACGTGTATGGGGACCCCCTCACGTTCATTCACCGGGCACGGATCGCGGAGCTTGCGGCAAGGAGTCGACTCCCGGCGCTGTACCTGTTCAGGGAGAATGTAGAGGCCGGAGGGCTCATGTCCTACGGGCCAAGCCAGCCTGATATCTTTCGACGCGCCGCCGGTTACGTGGACAAGATCCTCAAAGGCGCGAAGCGGGCAGACCTGCCCGTGGAGCAGCCCACGAAGTTCGAGCTGGTCATCAACCTCAAGACCGCGAAGGCCCTCGGCCTCAGGATCCCGCAGTCCGTCTTGATCCGGGCCGACGAGGTGATCCAGTAAGCCCGGGTTGTTAGGTCGATGTATAATGTGATGTATATCCTCAGGCGGAGGTGATTCGGGTGGCGGAGATGGTTCGGAAGCAGGTCTACATCGAGCCCCGCCAGGAGCAGCTGCTCAAGACCCTGGCCAAAGAACTGGGAACGACGGAGGCGGAGCTGATCCGTCGGGGCATCGATCGGGGCCTCGAGGGTGCGGCGGGATTTCGTCCTGACGCGGCGGCCTGGCGGGAGGCAGAACGGTATATTCTGGCGCGGATGCGTAAGGGGAGGCTGAAGAGGAAGCGGCGATGGACCCGCGAGGACCTCTATGGCCGGTGAGGTTCTCCTAGACACAAACGTGCTGGTGTATGCGTACGACCGGGCGGAGCCGGGCAAGCAGCGACGGGCGCTGGACACCTTGCGGCGGTTGGTCTCCAGCGGGAGGGGAAGGCTCTCGGCGCAGGTGTTGGCGGAGTTTTTTCAAGCCGCAACCTCGAAGATTCGGGCGCCGTTAAGCTCTGCCGACGCCTACGGCCAAGTTGCGGCGTTGATCCGCGCCTGGCCGGTCCTCCCGATCACATCGCTGGTGGTCCTGGAGGCAGCGAGGGGCGTGCGAGATCACCGCCTGGGTTACTGGGATGCACAGGTGTGGGCGACAGCCCGCCTGAACCAGATCGCGGTAGTTCTGAGCGAGGACTTCGCGGATGGTCACGTCGTCGACGGGGTCCGGTTCCTGAATCCATTTTCGCGGGCCTTTGACCTCGCCAGCATCGGTTAGCCGACGTGATCGTCCATATCGACCACCTCGAGAGCAAAGTAGTTGGTATCATCGCGCTCGCCCTCGGACTCCTCGCAGCGCCGCTCGTGTCGGACGCGCAGCAGGCGGGGAAGGTGGGGTTCGTCCGAAGCCTGGCGCGGCCTGGGGGGAACATCACGGGGTTGGCCAACGATCCCGCCCCCGAAATACTCAGCAAGAATCTGGAGCTTTTGAAAGAGGCTGTCCCAGCGGTCTCTCGCGTCGCCTTTTTGTGGAATCCTGTGCCTCCGGGAGCGGGAACCTACAGGAACGTGGTCGAGAGTGCCGCGCGGAAGCTGGGCGTAACGTTTCAGTCCGTAGAGGTCCGCGGGCGCAACGAATTCGAGGGCGCGTTCGCTGCAATGGTGCGGGAGCGCGCCGACGGGGTCGTGGTGGCGGGGGACCCTGTGATCTTTGGTCCTCGGAGTCAGGTCGTCCTTCTGGCGGCGAGGAGCCGGCTTCCCGCCGTGTATCCGCAGAGGGAGTTTGCGGAGGCTGGGGGCCTCATGTCCTATGGGCCGAACGTTGTTGACCAGTTCCGGCGGGCCGCCACCTACGCGGATAAGATCCTCAAAGGCGCCAAGCCGGGCGATCTTCCGGTGGAGCAGGCGACGAAGTTCGAATTCATCATCAACCTCAAGACCGCCAAGGCCCTCGGCCTGACAATCCCCCAATCCGTCCTCATCCGGGCGGACCACGTGATTCAGTGAGCGCGCCCTGGAGCCGCGGGACCTGCCTGGGCGGGCTCATTGCAATGGCGGCGGTCCTGAGCGGTGGCGCCGGCATCGTGAGACCCGCGTCATCCGAGCAGGAGCATCCCCGCCACCTGCCAGAGGACCGCGCCGAGGCGGTGATGTACGTGGCGATCGGCGACAGCACCGTGTATGGGATCGGCGCGAACGGCGCGGAGCGAAACTACGTGAGCCGGCTCTACGAACGCCTTCGCTCCGTGTACGCGTCTGCTCGCATGACGAACCTGGGGGTGGGCGGCGCCACCGGGGCCGACGTCGTGGAGCGGCAACTCCAGCGGGCCGTGGCGCTTCGTCCCGACCTCGTCACGCTTTCGATCGGGCCGAATGACATCACGCGGGGCCGGAACGTTGGGGAGTACGAGCGCGACATCGAGACGATCTTCAGGACACTCCTTCGTGAGACGACCGGGGTCCTCGTGGTGAACCTCATCCCGGACCTCACGCTCACCCCGCGTTTCAGAGGGCGGGAAGAGGCTCCCAAGGTCGGCCGGCGGGTCGCGCTGTTCAACGAGGCGCTGGGCCGGCAGGCGCGGGCGCACGGCGTGGAAGTCGTGGATCTCTTCTCGGCTAGCCGGCACGAAGTACCGCAGCGCCCGGAGCTGATCGCCACCGACGGATACCACCCGTCGGATCAGGGGTATGCCCGCTGGGCGGAATTGATGTGGCAGGGGGTCGAGGCGCGCATCCGCCGGTAGAGCCTGCGAACCCGAGCGCCGCCGTCTTGACGGTCTGGGGCCGTCGGCATATCATCGGTGGGCGCTGTGGGGGAGAGCATGCACTCTGTCCCGCCCAACATGGCCGATTACGCCGAGACCTGCCGGACCTTCCGGCTCGAGGTCCCGGCCCGGTTCAACTGGGCGTTCGACACCTTCGACGGGTGGGCGAGGGACCCGTCGAAGCTCGCGCTCCTCTGGGTTTCCGCCGATGGCCAGCCCCGTCGCTTCACGTTCCGGGAGCTCGCCGACCGCTCGAAGCGCTTCGCCAATGTCCTCGCGGGCCTCGGCGTCGCCCCCGGCGAGCGGGTCTTCATCATGCTCCCGCGCGTCTATCAGTGGTGGGAGATCGTCCTCGGCTGCCTCCGCGCCTCCGCGGTCTCGGTCCCCGGCACGACGCTCCTGACCACCAAGGACATCCAGTATCGCCTCGGCATCTCGGAGGCGTCCGTGGTCGTCACGGATGAGGAGAATGCCTGGAAGGTGGACCAGGTGCTGGGCGAGTGCCCGTCGGTGAAGCACCGGATCGTCGTGGGCCGCGCCGGCGAAGGCTGGCAGGAGTACGAGCCCCTGATGGCCAAGGCGTCGGCCGAGATGGCCCATCCCCGCAACTCGAGCCAGGATCCGATGATGATCTACTTCACGTCGGGGACCACAGGTTTCCCCAAGATGGTGCTCCACACCCACGCTTCCTATCCCCTGGGCCACATCATCACGGGGAAGTTCTGGCTCGACAACCGGCCGACCGATCTCCACTGGACGATCTCGGACACCGGCTGGGCCCAGGCGGCGTGGACCTGCTTCTTCGCCCCCTGGAACATGGGCGCCGCCCTCTTCGTCTGGGACGCGCGCGGGAAAAAGTTCGAGCCGGCCGCGGCGCTCGAGATGTTCGCGCGCTTCCCGATCACGACGTTCTTCGCCCCGCCCACCGCCTACCGGATGTTCGTGCTGGAGCCGCTCAAGAAGTACCGGTTCCCGGCGCTCCGCCACTGCGTGGGCGCGGGCGAGGCCGTGAATCCCGAGGTGATCGAGGCGTGGAAGGAGGGGACCGGCCACCACATCTACGAGGGGTACGGCCAGACCGAATCGGTTCTCGTGGCCGGCACCTTCCGGACCACGGCGTGGAAGCCGGGCTCCATGGGACCGGCGGCTCCCGGGCATACACTGGCGATCGTGGACGAAGAGGGCAAGGAGCTCCCGCGCGGCGAGGAAGGCGACCTCGCCATCAAGGTCGTCCCGGAGCGGCCCGTGGGGATGTTCAAGGAGTACTGGAGGAACCCCGAGGCGACGGCGAAGTGCCACCGCGGGGAGTGGTACATCACCGGCGACCGCGCCTCCATGGACCGGGACGGCTACCTCTGGTTCGTCGGGCGCGCCGACGACGTCATCAACAGCGCCTCCTACCGGATCGGCCCCTTCGAGGTGGAGTCGGCGCTGG
>LDXP01000135.1 GCA_001443385.1 Candidatus Rokubacteria bacterium CSP1-6 | reverse complement strand
TCCGACACCGCGGAACTGGCGTTTCAGGAATGCCGCGTCCCGGTCGAGAACCTCCTGGGCGAGGAGGGCCGGGGATTTCAGCAGCTGGCGGTGGGGCTCCAGCGCGAACGGCTGGTTGCCGCGATCCTGGCCCTCTCGGGCGCCGCCCAAGCCCTTGAAGACACCGTGGCCTATCTGCGCGAGCGCCAGGCGTTCGGCGAGCCGCTGGCCGCACGCCAGGTCCTCCGCCACCGGGTGGCCGACCTCGCCACAGAACTGGAGGCCGCGCGCCAGCTCGTCTATCACGCCGCCGGCCTGTTCGCCGAGGGCGCGGAGTGCGTCATGGAGGTCTCCATGGCGAAGCTCTACGCCACGGAGGTGGCGAACCGGGTCGCCTATCACGCGGTCCAGCTCCACGGGGGCTACGGCTACATGCGTGAGTTCCCGGTGGAGGGATTCTATCGTGACGTCCGCCTCTACCCCATCGCCTCGGGCTCCTCCGAGGTGATGCGCGAGATCATCGCCAAGCGCCTGCCGTTATGATCGTCCACCTCAACCACCTCCAGCGGGGGCAGGCCGCGGGCGCGGGAGGGCTCGTGTCGGTCCTGTTCGACCTCCTGGAAGAGGGGCGGGCGGATCCCCGTCTCCTCCCGCACCTCAGGGTGCACGTGGACTGGATCCAGTACCGGCAGAACTTCCGCGAAGCCGTGACCGTGCGGCGGGCGATCGACACCCGCGGGGATCCCTTGGCGCTGGCGGAGGTGGCGGTGGACCTCCGCCAGGTCCGACCTGAAACGCTTCGGGAGGATCTGGCCCGCGCCCTGTCGGCCGCCACGGCGGAGGGCGACGAGACCGGGCGGCACGTCCCGCTGGAGGAGTTCGTCCCCCTGAGGCAGAGCCTCATCTGGCGCTTCAACCGGCTCTTCTGGCAGCACCTGGCGGCGTGGGAGGAGGTATCGGGGCGGGGGTTCGAGCAGGCGCTGCCGGGCAGCCGGTCCGATGCGAACCACCCCGTCGCCGTCGCCGATTCGGTGGCCGACTTCTGGACGCTGCTCCGCGACCTGGACAAGCGCGGGCAGTTGCCCCCCGAGATTTTCATCCTGGAGATTGGTGTGGGGACAGGGACGCGCGCGGCCCTCTGGCTCGATCGCTTTCGCGAGCTGGACGTCGAGCGCGGGACGGGCTTCTACCCGCGCCTGCGGTTCCTTCTGGGGGACTACTCGACGCCGATCCTGGACCGCGCCGGCGCGGCGGTGAGGGACCATCCCGAGGTCAGCTTCATCGCCATGGACGCGCTGAACCCGATCAAGACGCTCGCGTTCCTGCGCTACAAGATCCTCCACATCCACCTCACCAACGTGTATGACAACCTCCCGCACGACGAGATCGTACGCCGGGACGGCCGCTTCTACCTCGTCGAGGCGCGCGCCTACCTTCCCGACGCCGACCGGATCGCTGCGGCCCTCGGGTTCCCCCCCGGCGAGCTCGCGCAGATTGCCGGGAAGCTCCTGGATATCGGCCCGGACTACTTCGGCGATCGACGGCGGGGGGTGGTTTGGTGGCGGGAAGTGTGGAGCGGGCTGCGGCTGGAGGAACGCCTCGTGGCGCTGGCGGACCTGGCCGAGGCGCCCCTGCCCGGCGGGGTGGACGCCGTCGCCCTGGAGGAGATGCTGCGCGGCGCTCCCGACGATATCCGCTTCCACCTCTCCTCGGGAGCCGCGGAGAGCTTCGTCAACACCCTCCCGCTGCTCCACCCGCGCGGCTACCTCCAGGTCCAGGACATCTTCGTGACGCAGATGGAGGAGTACCGCCAGGGCTTTCGCGGGCCCGGGAAGCTGGACGGCTCCGTCGTGAACTGGGTCAACGGACCGCTGCTCCGAGAGGTGGGGACGCGCGCCGGCTACGACGTGCACTTCGCGCCGTTCCGGTACCGGGAGGGGTCGCGCACCTCCATCCTCTACACGACTCAGCGGGACTAGAGAGGGGAGAGCCATGGGCTTGACGCTCCTGCCCACCACCGTGTAGGCAGCTACTCCATGCCCGGCTGGCTGGAGCGGCTCAAGACCGACTACTTCCTCCGCCGGATCAGCCGGCACGACCTGGAGGAGATCCACGATACCGCGGTCAAGGCGGCCATCAAGGACCAGGAGATGGCCGGGATCGACATCGTGACCGACGGCGAGCTGCGGCGGGACAACATGATCGACTATTTCGCCGGCCGCCTTCCCGGGGTGCAGATCGACCACGCCTCGAAGAAGTTCTATTACGACTTTTTCGACAGCGTGGTCCGGGGGAAGCTCCCGACGGCGCCCCTGGGGCTCGTGGACGACTTCAAGTTCTTGCGCCGGTTCACGGAGCGGCCCACGAAGTTCTCCATCACCGGCCCGCACTCGCTGGTCAGGCGGATCCGGAACGAGTACTACCCGAGCGAGGAGGCCTTCGCGCTGGACATCGCGCGCGTGATGAACCTGGAGCTCAGGGAGCTGGTGAAGGCCGGGGCGACGTACCTCCAGATCGACGAGCCGTACTACTCGGGCTTCCCGGAGGACGTGCGCTGGGGCGTGAAGGTGCTCAACGTCCTGACGGAGGGGGTGGACGCGAAGATCGGGCTCCACATCTGCTACGGGAACCGCTACGGCAAGCCCACGTGGGAGGGGAGCTACCGCTACCTGTTCCCCGCGATCCTCGACGCCCGGGTGCAGCAGCTCACGCTGGAGTTCGCGCGGCGGGGCGAGGAGGATGTGGCCCTGTTCCGCGAGTTCAAGGCCCCCTTCGAGCTCGGGCTCGGGGTGATCGACGTGAAGAATCCCACTGTCGAGACCCCCGACATGGTGGCGGAGCGGATCCGCAAGGCGCTCGAGATCGTGCCGGCGGAGCGGCTCTACGTCAACCCCGACTGCGGGTGCCTCCATCTGCCGCGGGACGTGGCCTTCGCCAAGCTCTGCGCCATGGTCGAGGGCACGCGCCTGGTCCGGAAAGAATTGGAGACCTGAGGGGTGAACTCGCTCAGGGAGGCGCTCGCCGCGGGGCGCTTCTGCTATGTCGTTGAGCTCGTGGCCTCGCGCCTGGCGCGTGAAGCCCGGCTCCTGGACGTGGCGGCGCGCCTGGCCTCGTGCCCGGGCGTCGTGGCCGGGAGCGTTACGAGCTACGCCGGGGGCACGCCGGGGCACGATCCGATCCGGGTCGGCACCGCCGCCCGGGCTCGCGGCCTCACCCCCAACATCCACCTGACCTGCGTGAGCCAGGACCGCCACGGGCTCCGGAAGACGCTGGAGGACCTCCACGCCCTCGGCATCGAGAACGTCTTCGCGATGACCGGCGATTACCCGACGGCGCCGGTGGGACAGGACCGCCCGCCCGCCGTCTTCGACCTGGACTCGGTGCAGCTCGTGGCCCTTATCAGCGAGCTCCGGCGGGCGGGGATGCCGTTCCACGTCGCCGTGGCGGTCTCGCCCTTCAAGTACGCGGAGGCGGACTGCCTCTACCAGTACCTCAAGCTGGAGAAGAAGATCGCCGCGGGCGCGGATGTGGCGATCACCCAGCTCGGGTACGACGCCCGCAAGTTCCGCGAGCTCACGCGGTACCTCCGCGAGCGCGGGGTCCGCACGCCGGTCCTGGGGAACGTGTACCTCCTGACTCTGCGGGGAGCGGAAAAAATGGCGAAGGGCGAGCCGCCCGGCTGCTGGGTGGCGCCCGAGCTGCTCGAAGCGGTGCGCCGCGAGAGTGTGGCCAGGGACGGCGGCCAGGCTGCGCGGCTCGAGCGCGCCGCGCGCATGGTGGCGGTCCTTCGCGGCCTGGGGTACGCCGGCGCGTACCTCGGCGGCACCCACGACGCCGGTCAGATCACGTGGATCATCCAGCGGGCCGAGGCGCTCGCCTCGCGCTGGGAAGAGTTTGCCGCGGAGCTGACGTATGCCCCACGGGACGGCTTCTACCTCTATGAAGGCGGCGAGCGGGGCGTGMGCCGAAGGCGTCACCCGATTCCCGTCGCCCTGGACACGCTCGGGCGGCTGTTTCCCGTGCAGCGGGAGACCTGGCTCCGCCGGCTCCTGCGCGGATTCTTCGGGTGGGTGGATCGGTACCCGCTGATGGCGCGGGGACTCGAGCGCGTCGAGATGGCGATCAAGGGGCCGGCGTTCGGCTGCCAGGCCTGCGGCAACTGCGTCCTGGGGCACATGGAGTACGTCTGCCCCCAGACCTGCCCCAAGCAGATGCGCAACGGCCCGTGCGGCGGCGCCCACCTCGGCCGGTGCGAGGTCGTGGACAAGCCGTGCATCTGGGGGCAGGTGTACGAGCGAGCCAAGGCGGCGAACCGCCTCGTGGACCTCCAGGCGTACATCCCGCCACCGGACCGCCATCTGCAGGGGAGCAGCTCCTGGATCAACTATTTCCT
>LDXP01000134.1 GCA_001443385.1 Candidatus Rokubacteria bacterium CSP1-6 | reverse complement strand
AGGCGTGCTTCACCGAGTACATGCAGCAGAAGCGGGAGCAGTACTGATAGAAGCGCCGGTCCCGCGAGCCGACGCAGAGGACCAGGAGCACCCGTTCGGGATGGCGGCCGTCGGAGGGGCGAACGATCTCCCCGCCGGTGGGACCGGCGGAGGTCAGCAGGCGCTCCAGCTCGATGGACGTCAGGATGTCGGGATGGCTCCCGTAGCCGTACTCCTTGAGCAGGAACGGATCCATCAGGTCGTAGCCCACCGCCGCGACGATGGAGCCCACCTCCCGCTCCACGCGCCGCGTCTGCGGCATCGCGAAGTCGATGCACTTGGGGCCGCAGGCCTGGACGCAGCGCTGGCAGGGCAGGTAGTTCGGGGGCTCGTTCAGGCAGTTCCGGATGTCCACCAGGTACGGGCCGGGGACCGCCTGGGGGATCGGCGTGTAGATGGCCTTCCGCGCGGCCATGGCGGCGTCGAACTCGTTGGGGAGGACCACGGGGCACGCGGCCACGCACTCGCCGCAGCGGGTGCATTCGTCGGTGACGAAGCGCGCGCGCTGCCGGATGCCGACGCTGAAGCGCCCGGCCTCCCCGGACACCGACTCCACCTCAGCCAGCGAGAGGATCTCGATGCCGGGGCTGCCCCACCTCGGACATCTTGGGCGCCTCGATGCAGATCGAGCAGTCCAGGGTCGGGAAATTCTTGTCCAGGACCGCCATCTTCCCGCCGATCGAGGGAGCCCGCTCCACCAGGACGACCCTGGCGCCGGACTCGGCCAGGTCCAGCGAGGCCTGGATCCCCGCGATGCCGCCGCCAATCACCAGCACGCTGTCGCTCATCGGCCACTCGCCCTCACAGCCCCCTCACCTTTCTCCTCTCCCCCTGCGGGGGAGAGGACGGGTGAAGATTCTCCCTCGCCCGAGGAATAGTCGTAGCCCGTCGCGAAGGCCCGGAGGTTCAGGTCGAGGAGGCGCGGCGCGAGGCTCGCCCGGAGGGCGGCCTCGACCGCCTCCCGCCGCACCAGGCCACTGACCGCCGTGAAGAAGCCCAGCATCACCACGTTCGCCACGATCTTCTTGCCGAGGCCCTCGGCCAGCCGGGTGGCCGGGACCGCCCGGTACGGCCCCTCATCAGCCGACGGCTTGACGAGGTCCGTGTCGATGACCAGGAGCCCGCCGGGGGCCATCTCGGGGCGGTAGCGCTCGTAGGCCTCCTGGAACATGGCCACCAGGAAGTTGGGGCGGGAGACCAGCGGATAGTCCACCGGGCCGTCGGAGATCACGAGGTCGGCGCTGGAGGCGCCGCCCCGGGCCTCCGGGCCGTAGGACTGGGTGAAGACCGCCTCCTTGCCGTCGTAAATCGCGGCGGCTTTCCCCAGAAGCTGGCCCGCGAGCACGATCCCCTGCCCGCCGTATCCCGCCAGCCGGACCTCCTGCCGCATCGCTTACGCCTCGCTCTCTGCGGTTCCCTTGCTGAGAGATGGCTTGATTGCCGTGAACTTAATGCTCGCCACTTTCGCTTGCACGCGAGCAAGGTCCTCTCTCGCGGGAGGAGGGGTGAACTCCTCGCCCGGACAACAGGCCATCGCTTCCAGTTCTTCGCGGGTGAGGGTATGACGGGCCACAACCTGAACACCGACAAAGCCCGCTTCCCTCACCGTCTGCCAGTAGTCTTCTTCAGGAATCGCTCCCCCCAAACATCCTGCCCAGGTTGATTGGAAACGCTCCCGTAGCTCAGGATCGATGTTCTCGGTGAGGACAATGTCCGAGATGGCGAGGCGCCCACCGGGTCTTAGGACCCGAAAGGCTTCGTTGTACACAGCATCCTTGTCGGGGCAAAGGTTGATCACGCAGTTGGAGATCACGACATCCGCGAAGCGGTCTGAAAGCTCTGTCTTCGCCATGTCCACGACGCGGAGTTCGATGTCCCTGTCTTGCAAGTGTGCCTCAGCTACGGCCTGCTGGGCTCGCTCAATCATTTGATGTGCAGAATCTATTCCGACTGCTTTCCCTTGCGATCCGACCTTGTGAGCAGCGAGGATCACGTCTATCCCGCCTCCGCAGCCGAAATCGACAACCACATCACCCGGCTGAAGGTTTGCGAAGCCGGTGGGGTTGCCGCAACCCCGAGAGAGGTTCAGAGCAACCTCTGGCACCAAGGCAAGCTCTGCCTCTCCGTAGAGCCCCTGGTCCACTGCGTAGCCCGAACTGGGCTGCCTCTTGCTGGGTCAACAGGGCTCCTTGCGGCCACCGGTCTCAGCGAATTTGCCGTAGCGACTCTTCACCATCTGCTGGACGTCTTCGATGCTCAGCCGGACCTCCTGCCGTGACATCACTGGCCCTCCTGCCTCTTCCCGACAGCATTGTTCTCGGGAGCCGGGCGCATCATCGCGAGCGGGTCGAAGACGGGCCGCTCGATGTCCACGAAGTTGCCGAGGGTGATGGGGTGGTCCTTCTCCCTCAGATCGATGCCGAGCGACTCGAGCGGCGCCCCGGGATCCACCACGCAGCGCTCCCGGTAGAGGGTCATCTCCTCCATCGCGTCGCCGATGTCGTTGGGGCGGCCGAACCCCACGGGGCACGGCGCCAGCACCTCGATGAACGTGAAGCCGCGCTTCTTCATCGCGCGCAGCATCGCCTGCTTGAGCTGGCGCAGGTGGAGCGACGTCCACCGGGCTACGAATACGGCGCCGGTCGCGGCAGCCAGGTGGGGGAGGTTGAAGGGCTGCTCGTAGTTGCCGAAGGGCGCGGTGGTCGCCCGCGCTCCCATGGGCGTCGTGGGGCCCACCTGGCCGCCCGTCATCCCGTAGTTGAAGTTGTTGATGCAGATCACGTTGAGGTCCACGTTCCGCCGGGCCGCGTGGATGAAGTGGTTGCCGCCGATGGCGAAGAGGTCGCCGTCCCCGCTGTAGACCGTCACCTGGAGCTCCGGCTTGACCAGGGCCACGGCCGTGGCGAAGGGGATCGCCCGGCCGTGGGTCGTGTGGTAGGAGTCCATGTTCAGGTAGCCCGGGACGCGCCCGGTACAACCGATGCCCGAAACACAGACGTGACGGGCCAGCGGGATCCCCGACTCCACCATGGCCTGGGCGAAGGCGTGCATGGCCGGCCCGATCCCGCACCCGGGGCACCAGATGTGCGGCAGACGGTCGGCCCGGAAGAGGGAATCGCTCGGGTGGCGCTCGGCGATGAGTGTGGACATGGTCAGCCCGCGACCTCCCGGATCGCCTCGAGGATCGGCTCGGGCGGCATCATCGCGCCGCCGGCGTGGTTGACGCCGAGCACCGGCAGGCTCGTGAAGCGCTCCACCTCGCGGGAGATCTGGCCCAGGTTCAGCTCGGGGACGACGAAGGCCCGGACGCGCTCGGCGAGCTTCTTCACGCGCTCTTCCGGGAAGGGCCAGAGGGTGATCGGCCGGAGCAGCCCGGCAGCGATCCCCTGCTCCCGCGCCAGTCCGACGGCGCGGCGCGCGGACCGGGCCGTGGAGCCATACGCGATGATCACGACCCTCGCGTCCTCCAGGCAGTACTCCTCGTACTCGACGATCTCCGACTCCCGCAGCCTGACCTTGTCCACCAGCCGCCGGACGAGCCGGTCGTGGGCGGGCGCGGTGAGGGCCGGATACCCCCGCTCGTCGTGGGTGAGGCCCGTGAAGTGGACGCGATAGCCCTCCCCCGCGTGGACCATGGGGGGGATCAGATCGTCGTCGGGCTTGAACGGCAGGAAGCCGTTGCCCTCGGGACCGTGCGCGGGACGCTTCCGCTCCACGCGGGGAATGGCCTCGGCGGGCGGGATGGTCACGCGCTCCATCATGTGGGCCACCACCTCGTCGGCCATGACCAGGACCGGGATCCTGAAGCGGTCGGCGGTGTTGAAGGCCTTCACGGTGAGGTCGAAGCACTCCTGCGGCGAGGCGGGGGAGTAGGCGACGATCGCGTAGTCGCCATGCGACCCCCAGCGCGCCTGCATGACGTCGGCCTGGCCGACGAGGGTGGGGAGCCCGGTGGAGGGCCCCCCGCGCTGCACGTTGATCACCACGCAGGGAACCTCCATCATCACGGCCAGCCCGAGGTTCTCCATCATGAGGGAAAACCCCGGGCCCGAGGTGGCGGTCATGGCGCGCGCCCCGGCCACCGAGGCGCCGACGATGGCTGCCATGCTCGCCAGCTCGTCCTCCATCTGGACGAACAGGCCCCCGACCTCCGGAAGTCGGCGGGCGAGCAACTCCGCCACCTCCGTGGACGGCGTGATCGGGTAGCCCCCGAAGAACCGGCAGCCGGCGGCGAGCGCCCCCTCGGCGCAAGCGTGGTCGCCCAGGAGGAAGTGCTGCCCGGTGAGGACGGCCGGCTCGCCCTTCACGCCATCACCTCGGCCCGTGGGACCTCCACGGTGAAGATCGCGTACTCCGGGCAGACGAGGGTGCAGAACTCGCAGTGGACGCAGGCCTCGTCCTTGCCGGGGGCAACGACGGGATAGCGGTACCCCTTGGCGTTGGTCTCGGTGGAAAGGGCGAGGACGTCCTTCGGGCAGAAATCGACGCAGAAGCGGCACTCCTTGCAGCGGTGGGGGATGACGTGCACGCGCCCCCGCGGGACGGTGACGCGCTGCCAGTCCAGAGGAACCCGGGCGCTACGCATCGGAAGTGGACCC
>LDXP01000133.1 GCA_001443385.1 Candidatus Rokubacteria bacterium CSP1-6 | reverse complement strand
AAGAAATTTCATAGCGTAAGATTTCTTGCTTGACACCCCGATTGTAGCGCATTAGGCTGAAGCTCGGAAGCGTCATTTTCATCCCCCAAAGGAGGGCCTCATGGCGAACCAGAAGCGGTACGGTCCGGGCAACGGCAAGAGCAAGCTCAGCCTCGGCGACTATCACCAGTCCAAGGACAACCTCGCCGACCTCCCCCAGACGACCGCCGAGAAGATCCCCGTCACCAACACCCCGAACATCTTCTCCTACCGCGCCCACGTGTTCGCCAAGAAGCCGGAGCTGATCCGGCGCTTCGTGAAGGCCACCAAGGCCGACGTCGGCGGGGTCGGCGGCCATGTCGTGGCAGCGGACGAGGTCAAGTCCGCCGTCGGGAAGTTCGTCCTCGACAATAACCTGTTCCAGGGCGAGCCGATCTTCACCTCGCTCATGGTCACCCACACCGGGGACGACGTGGCCGTCACGGGAATCATGACCGAGCGCACCCCGATGTCGGTGGTGGACGAGCTGATGTGGGACGCCCTGAAACTCGGGGCCGACAAGGCCACCGAGCTGGGCCTGTATGGACCCGGGCAAGATCTCGTGGCCGACGCGTTCACCGGCAACCTCAGAGGAACGGGGCCCGCCACCATCGCGCTCCCGCTGCCGCTCAGGTCCGATAACCCGTCCCAGAGCGTCCTCCTCTCGTTCGCCGACAAGACCGAGCCGATGGCGTTCAACTACTACGCCACGGGCGCCTACCTCCTGCCGCGCTTCAACACCGGCCTCGTGATCGCCCACTCCAAGATGAAGCGCGGCTACCTGATGGACATCGTGGACCTCGACACCAAGGCGCAGGCCGTCGAGGCCGGCGTCCACCCGCGCGACCAGAAGGCGCTCGACGGCAAGATGGAGGAGCTGGCCAAGGGGCTCCAGGAGAAGGTCATCACCCTCCGCGCCCCCGAGGATCTCTACGACATCGAGGGGCTCTGCCGCTCGTCCCGCTTCGTGGTCGCGCGCATCTGGAGCCGCAACGAGAAGGGGGAGCGCGCCGAGCTGGGCTACATCTGCTCGGCGGAGCGCCTGCACAACATCAAGACGAAGAAGGGCTTCGCCTACGGGGGGAAGGACGACCCCGTCCTCCTCGCCTTCGCCCAGGGCGACTGGCCGGCGCCGGGGGAGATCACCTCGCCCTGGGCCGCGTGCCCCATGGTGGCGGGCGACTGCCGCGGCAGCCACCACCTCCACATCCTGCCGGTCCCCATCAACTGGCAGACCTCCTACTGGTCGGGCCCCATCCTGGCCTGCGTCACGCTCTCCGTGAACATCCATAGCGGCCGCATCGGGGCGGTCTCCGACCAGTTCGCCCTCGGCACGCCGTGGGACTACGTGCGGCAGCGCGCCTCGGAGCTGGCCATCCAGTTCCGCACCGCCCACGGGATCAAGCACCCGGCGACCCTCCACGAGGACGAGCTGGAGTACCAGGAAGGATGGAAGGAGCGCCGCGGGCGGCTCGAGAAGCAGTTCGAGCTGAAGCCGCCGCTCGTCTGGAACGGCGAGGGCGCCACCAAAGCCAAAGCGTTCGTCAAGTAGCGTTGCGTGAGGGGGTTGCTTTTTCCAAACCCCGATGCTAACGTTTGATCACAAAAGGACTTTAGGCGCCTCCCCCACATGGCCAAGCTCCACCTGATCACCTACGGTTGCCAGATGAACGAGTATGACTCGGAACGGGTAGCCGGGCTGCTCGGGCGGCAGCAGTACGAGCTCACCGACCGGGAAGACGAGGCCGACCTGATCCTGATCAACACCTGCGCCATCCGCGAGAAGGCCGAGGAAAAGGTCTTCTCGAGGCTCGGCGAGCTCAAGGGGCTGAAACAGAAAAATCCCGGCCTCCTCATCGGGGTCATGGGGTGCATGGCCCAGCTCCAGCAGTCCGCGATCCTCAAGCGGGCGCCGATCGTGGACCTGGTCTTCGGCTCGCCGGCGATTGCCCGGGTGGGCGAGCTGGTCGAGCGGGCCAGGCGCGAGCGCCGGCCGGTCCTCGAGACGGGCGAAGGCGCGCTCGTCAAGCTCACCGGGATCCTCCCGCGGCCCGACAGGCTCAAGGCCTTCGTCACGGTCATGGAAGGCTGCGACAAGTACTGCACCTTCTGCGTGGTGCCGCTGACGCGGGGACGGGAGCGGAGCCATGCGCCCGAATCCATCCTCGAGGAAATCCGGGGGCTGGCGCGGCAGGGGTACCGGGAGGTCACGCTCCTCGGCCAGAACGTGAACGCGTACGGGAAGGACCTGACCCCTGCCACGGACCTCGCGGCGCTCATCGAGAGTGTGAACGAGGTCGAGGGCATCGAGCGGATCCGCTTCACGACCTCGAATCCCGTGAACCTCACGAGCCGCCTCATCCAGGCACTCCGGGATGTGCCGAAAGCGTGCGAGTACCTGCACCTGCCGCTGCAGTCCGGCTCCGATCGGATCCTGGAGCGCATGAACCGGGGCTACACGCGCGCCCGCTACCTGGAGCTGATCGCCGAGCTCCAGGAGACCGTGCCGGGCCTCGCGCTCTCGACGGACCTCATCGCCGGCTTCCCCGGCGAAACGGAGGCCGACTTCGAGGCGACCGGCGAGATGGTGGAGCGCGTGGGCTACGACAGCGTCTTCGCCTTCCGCTACTCGCCGCGTCCCCGGACTGCGGCCGCGGCGTTTCCCGACCAGGTGCCGGAGGCGCACAAGGGGCGGCGGCTCACCCGTCTCCTGGAAGTCGCGGGCGCGATCCAGGCCCGGAAGAACGCGGCCCTCGAGGGACGGGAGATGGAGGTCCTCGTGGACGGTGTGTCCAAGAAGAATCCGCGCGAGCTCGCGGGGCGGACCCGGTGCAACCGCGTCGTCAACTTCGACGGGGGCGGCCGGCGGCTCTACGGCGAGCTCGTGCGCGTGCGGATCACCCAGGCCATGCCCCACAGCCTGCGGGGGACCCTCGTGGGGAGAGCGCAATGATTGGGACTGAGAGGAGACATTATGTGGGTTGAGATGAAGGTGCGGGGACTGGCGCTGGACCCGCTCTCCAACATGCCGATCATCATCCTCCGGGACGAGGAGGACAAGCGCTCGCTGCCGATCTGGGTGGGCATGTTCGAGGCCAACGCCATCGCCCTCGAGCTGGAGAAGATCGCGACCCCGCGCCCCATGACCCACGACCTCATCAAGAACATCCTGGAGTCGGTGGAGGCGCGGGTCCTCAAGATCGTGGTGACCGACCTCAAGGAGAACACCTTCTTCGCCGCCATCCACCTCCAGGTGGGCGATTCCGAGATCACCGTGGACTCCCGCCCGTCGGATGCCATCGCCCTCGCCCTCCGGGTGGCGGCGCCGATCTTCGTCGAGGAAGAGGTGGTGCGGAAGGCCAAGAGCGT
This sequence comes from Candidatus Rokubacteria bacterium CSP1-6, assembly GCA_001443385.1. Taxonomy (GTDB): domain Bacteria; phylum Methylomirabilota; class Methylomirabilia; order Rokubacteriales; family CSP1-6; genus CSP1-6. The sequence continues at coordinate 1,669 of LDXP01000133.1, read as the reverse complement.
GGAAGTGACGAAGGAAACGGAGGTGGGGGGCCGGGCCGAGGATCCGCAGAAGATCAAGGAGTGGCTCGACTCCATCAAGCCCGCGGACTTCGGCAAGATCGAGAAGAAGGACCCCGGCAAACCGGACGAGTAGGGTGCGGGTCGCCATCTTCACGAACAATTACCTCCCCATGCGTGGGGGGGTAACGACCGCGGTGGAGACCCTCCGCCGGGGCCTCGAGACCCTCGGCCACCAGGCCTGGGTGTTCGCCCCCCGGTTTTCCAACGGCGCCACCGATCCGCCCTTCGTCTTCCGCTACCCGTCGGTCCCGGCCCCGACGTACCCGGACTTCCCGCTGGCCGTTCCGTTCTCGCCCCGCCTGGCGCGGATCGTCCGCGATCTCGGCATCGACATCTTCCACGCGCAGCACCCGTTCCTGCTCGGCCCCACCGCGCGGCGGCTGGCGCGCGGCCTCGGCCGGCCCCTCGTCTTCACCTATCACACCCGGTACGAAAAGTACGCCCACTACGTCCCCCTGCGCCGTGACTGGGTGGAGGCGGCGGCGATCCGGTGGAGCTGCCGGTTCGCGGACACGGCCGATCTCGTCATCGCTCCTTCGATGAAGATCCGCGACACCCTCCGCGAGCGCGGCGTCAGGGCCCCCATGGAGGTGGTCTCCACCGGGGTCGAGCTGGACCTGTTCACGCCCGGGGACCGTCAGGCCGCGCGGCACGCCCTCGACCTCCCGCCGGAGGATCCGCTCCTCCTCTACGTGGGGCGGCTGGACCGGGAGAAAAGCGTCGAGCGGCTGCTGGCGGCGTTCCAGCAGGTCGCGGCCGTCCTGCCCACCGCGCGCTTCGTCCTCGTGGGGCAGGGGACCCAGGCGGCGAACCTCCGCGACCAGGCGAAGCGCTCGCCCGCCGGCGACAGGATCGACTTCAGGGGCGTGAGCCCCCGGGAGGCGCTGCCGCCCTACTACCAGGCGGCCGACCTGTTCCTGTTCGCCTCCGAGACCGAGACCCAGGGGCTCGTCCTCGCCGAGGCGGCGGCGTGCGCGCTTCCCGCGGTCGCTGTCAGCGCCTCGGGAGTGGACGAGGTCGTCGCGAGCGGAGAAACCGGCATCCTCACCAAGGCGGATCCGCGCGAGCTGGCGGAGGCCGCCATCGACCTGCTGCTGGATCCCGAGCGGAGAGCATCGATGGGGGAGAAGGCTCGCGCCCTGGCCGAGAGGGAGTTCTCCGCCCGCCGCCAGGTCGGGCGCGTCGCCGCGCTCTACGACGCGCTCCTATCCTCGGAGGGGGGCTCCGCCCCCCTTCCGAATCCTCCCCCCGAAGATTGCGCCGGCGAAGCCGGCGCTCGAACAACCCCGGAGCCGTAGATGAGCAGCGCGGTGGCGCGGTCGATCAGGGTCACCTTCCGGCCGGGCTGGGGCGCGCCGGAGGGAAAGGGACTCCTCGCGCGGGAGGAACGGATCCGCACGCTCCTCCGGGTGCTGGTCTCCTACCCGGAGGTCCGCCACATCCTCCCCGACCGCATCAGCCTCGACGCCGGGGCCGAGCCGCGCGTGCTCGAAACCGTCGCCCGGTTCCTCCAGCGGCAGGATTGGTTGGTCCAGTCCGTGGAAGTCCAGTGATGCGCCCCCTCGGAGGGGGGCTCCGCCCCCCTTCCGAAGCCTCCCCCCGAGGTTGC
>LDXP01000132.1 GCA_001443385.1 Candidatus Rokubacteria bacterium CSP1-6 | reverse complement strand
TCTGCGACTCCACCGAGCAGGGGCCGGCCATCACCACGAGCTGCTTGCCGCCGATGGAGATACCGTTGACCGGAACCTCGCTGGGCTGGGACTTGGTCTCCCGGCTCGCCAGCTTGAACGGCTGCTGGACCGGCATGACGGCTTCGACCGTCTCCAGGGCCTCGAGGATCCGGAGGTCGGCCTGACCGCGCTCCTCGCCGACAGCGGCGATGACCGTCTTGATCTCGCCGTGGATGGTATGGGGCTGGTAGCCCAGTTCCACCACCCGCCGGCAGACCTCCTCCACGTCGGCTTCCGTGACTCCCGACTTCATGACGATGATCATGGCTTCTCCCCTCGGGAGGCCGGGGGATGCTCCTCCCGCTCAGACCTCCTCGCCTCGACGCCGTAACTCGCTCGCGCGCCTCCGCTGGCCCCCCCATCCCCCCGAGGCGGGGGGCAGTCCTCGCAGCCCAACGTCGTTGTGCCGCTCGGAGCGCTGCGGCGCCCTGCGCTTCGTACGGCGCTACGGCTCGTCGGATTCGCTCCTTGGAGCACCCCCGGCCCCCCGCGGGCCGCGGGAGGAGCACCCCCTCCGATCATGTTCAGAGGCTCCGGCCCAGGACCTGGGCCAAGGGGCGCAGCTCGTCCATGAGGCGGGCGAACTTGTCCGGCTTCAGCGACTGGGGCCCGTCCGAGAGCGCCTCTTCGGGCTTCCCGTGCACCTCGATCAGCAGACCGTCGGCGCCGGCGGCCAGCCCCGCCCGCGCCATGGCGGCCACGTACTCCCAGCTGCCGGTCCCGTGGCTCGGGTCCACGACGATGGGCAGGTGCGAGAGCTTTTTGATGACCGGCACCGCGTTGAGGTCCAGCGTGAAGCGGGTGGCCGTCTCGAAGGTGCGGATGCCGCGCTCGCAGAGGATCACGCGGGGGTTGCCGCCCGCCAGGATGTACTCCGCCGAGAGGAGCCACTCCTGGATGCTCGTGGACATCCCGCGCTTCAGGAGGACGGGCTTGCCGCATTCGGCCACGCGCTTCAGGAGGGAGAAGTTCTGCACGTTGCGGGCGCCGATCTGGAGGATGTCGGCGTACTCCGCCACCACCTCCACCTTGTCCGGCTCCATGACCTCGGTCACCACCGGGAGCCCCGTCGCCTTCCGGGCCTCCGCGAGGAGCTTCAGGCCTTCCTCCTCGAGCCCCTGGAAGGCATAGGGGGAGGTGCGCGGCTTGAAGGCGCCGCCGCGAAGGATGGAGGCGCCGGCAGCCTTGGCCTTGGTGGCCACCTCCAGCAGCTGCGCCCGCGACTCCACCGAGCAGGGGCCGGCCATCACGACGACCTGCTTGCCCCCGATCGGAACCCCGTTCACGGCGAACTGGGTGTTGTCGGGGTGCGCTTCCCGGCTCGCCAGCTTGAACGGCTGGAGGATCCGGACCACGCTCTCCACGCACGCGAGCGACTGGAGCGCCAGGAGCTGCTCCTTGGCGCGGTCGTCGCCGATGATCCCGATGAGGGTCCGGATCTCCCCGCGGGACAGGTGGGTCTTGAAGCCGAAGTCCCTGACCCGCCGCGAGACCTCTTCGATGTCGGCTTCGGTGGCTCCCGGTTTCATCACGATGATCATGGTCGTGCCTCCTCAAAAACTTAAAGGCCGCGGACCCTGCGGCCCGCGGCCTTGATCTCCTGTGGGCGCCACGGGCCGGCCTATCGTCCGCCCGTGGCTCCGTACCGCTTACGGCATCAGAGCCGATGGGCAGACGCGGGCAAAGTAGAAAAAGTAGCCGCCCGCCTGCTCCATCGGAAATCTCCTCCTTGAAAGGGTACCCGCTACTTTACGAATGGCCCCGGCACCTTGTCAAGCCCTTTCTATGGCGTTTCGCGGCGGAAGAACCCGAGGAGGGTGTGCCTGTAATAATAGACGGGGAGCAGCGCGGCAAGGAACATCACCAGGGCGGCAAACTTCCAGAGGTGGCCGGCGGCGATGAAACCGCCCTGCGCCGAAAGAATCCACGTCCCGGGGGCACGCCCCAGCGTGGAGACGAGGGCAAACACCCAGAAGGGCATCGGCGAGATGCCGAAGAGGTAGGAGATGATGTCCTTGGGAAACCCCGGGATCAGATACAGGATGAAGCACAGGATGGCGCCTTCCGCCTCCACGATGAATCCCATCTTTTCCCAGTGGTGCTCGGCCACGAAGCGCTGGACGACGGTGGCCCCCAGCCAGCGCCCGATGCCGAAGCACGCGAGGGTGCCCAGCGTGAGCCCGACGGTGGAGTAGATGAAGCCCAGGGCGGTGCCGAAGAGAAAGCCGCCGGCCAGGCCCGTCGCCTCCCCCGGGATGGGCGAGACAATCACCTGAAGGGCCTGGACCACGACGAACACGACGGGCCCCATGTAGCCCCAGCCCTGCACGGTCTCCTTCAGGAAGGCCTTGTCGAGCCAAACGCGGAGGATGAACCGCCACGCGGCGGAATCGGCGAGAACGAGGTAGGCGGCGAAGGCGCTCAGAAATCCCAGGAGCAGGAGGACGACGGTCCAGGCGACCTTCCGGTTGACTTGACCCATTTATTTCATTCTACAGGCAGATCCCCGTTTGCCCAAGGACGGCCTGGATTGCCGGGCGGCCTCGCAGTATAGTGACCGACGATGGCCGACCAGTCAAAGGGGCCGCTCCTCCGGGCGAACCCGGTCTTCCGGGGGGTCCCGGTGAAGGAGATCGAGGGCCTCATCCCGGTCACCCAAGCCGAGAGGCATCGCCCGCGCGAGTTCATCTTCATGGAGGGCGACCCCTCGCTCTGGCTCTACATCGTGCAGTCCGGGCGGGTGAAGATCCTGAAGCACTCACGGGCGGGCAAGGACGTGGTGCTCGAGCTCCTGGGGCCGGGAGAGATCTTCGGGGGCGTCGCCGTCCTCGAGAAGCGCCCCTATCCCGCCACGGCCCAGGCGATGGAGACCACCGACGTCCTCAAGATCCCGCGCGACCCGCTCCTGACGCTCTCGGAGCGCTACCCGTCCATCGTCCGGGAGATGGCCCTCATGATCGGCCGGCGCCTGCGCACGGCCCACGAGTCGGTCAAGTCCCTCGCCGTGGAGCCGGTGGAGGCGCGGCTGGCGGCGACCCTGATGCGGCTGGCGGACCGCGAGGGCAAGCGGTCCCGGAGCGGCGTCGAGCTGCCGTATCACCTGACGCGCCAGAGCCTGGCGGACATGGCCGGCACCACCGTCGAGACGGCGATCCGGGTGGTGAGCCGCTGGCTCAAGGATGGCCTCGTCGTGGATGACAGCGGGCGGCTGGTGCTGAAGAACCCGGACGCCCTGCGCGCGATGGCCCACGGCGAGCCCGAGGCCTGATCCGGTGGATCTCTTCGTCCGCTGGGTTCATGTCCTGAGTGCAGTGACCTGGCTGGGGGGAATGCTGTTCATCGCCCTCATCCTCGTCCCCGTGACCCGACGCGTTCAGGATCCGCTGCTGCGCCTCGATCTGATCACCCAGACCGGAAAGCGGTTCAGGACGGTGGGGTGGATCGCCCTCGGGCTCCTGGTCGCCACGGGCGTCGTGATCCTCCTCCGGCGGCCCTGGCTGCTTCGGGCCCCCGCCTTCCAGTTCAAAGCGGGACTGGTTCTGCTGACGCTCGCGCTCAGCGCTTTGCACGATTTCGTCCTGGGACCGCGCGCGGGCAGGCTCCCCCCGAGCGCCACGGCGCCGCGGAAGCGCCTGACCCGGATCGCGCGGCTCAACGTCCTGATCGTCCTGACCATCGTCCTCCTCGGCCTCTCGCTCCGCGGCTGATTCTCGCGCCCTTCGTTCCGTCGTTCACCTCGTATGATGCGGGTCATAGGGCTCCCTCCGCGCCCCTGGCACACTCGCTCCATGAGCACGCCGAAGCCGATGGACGAGGCGCAGGTCGTTGTGGACGTGAGGGGGCTCGAGCCGCCGCACCCGATGCTCCGCGTCCTCGAGCTCCTGGACCGCCTCGCTCCCGGACAGCGCCTGCTGGTCATCCACGAGCGGCGGCCCCTGCTCCTCTACCCTCAGCTCGAGGAGCGGGGCTTCAGGCACGAGACGGAGGAGCTGGGGCCCGGCGAATTCCGCATCACGATCTGGCGCGAGGAACCGTGATGGGCATCGAGCGGGCCTCGGTGACGCTTCCCCTGCGCTATCTGCTGACGGCGGCCGGAGCCTTCCTGCTCGCCGCGCTCAGCATCCCGCTCCTTGCCGACGAGCTCGCCGGCTTCTACTACCGTCCCGCCCTTGCGGCCCTCGCCCACATCGTCACGCTGGGCGGAGCCCTCCTCTTCGTCGCGACGCTCGTGGGGATCGTGGAGCACCTGGGCGCCGTCCGGGCGGCCGGCCGGCGCATCTTCCCGAGGCTCGCGGCGTGACGACCGAGGGACAGGTGCTGGAGGCTCTTCAGACGGGGATGGATCCCGAACTGGGAGTGTCGGTAGTGGACCTGGGGCTGATCTACGAGGTGAAAATCGAGGGGGCCCGAGTCGGCATCACGATGACCCTCACGGCTCCCGGGTGCCCGATCCGCGAGGTGATGCCCCGGTGGATCGAGGAGGCGGTCGGCCGGATCCCCGGGGTCGAGTCGGTGGAAGTGACCCTCACGTGGATCCGCCCTGGACGCCGGAGCGAATCAGACCGCGCGCCCTCTGGAAGGCGTAACGAAACTCAGGCGACCGGCTTGCCCTTCTCGTAGGAGTCCAGGCAATCCTGCTCGCAGCCTCGGCGCCCCGGCCAGAGGGAGCAGTTCTTCACCCGGAGGATCGGGTGACGAAAGGCGGCGGTGAAGGACGCCCAGCCGGCGTCCGTGCCGACCTTGGCGGTCGCGCCCGTCTCGGGGCACGCGAGCTCTCTCGTCCCCCGAAACCGAAGGAACACGGCGCCGACAACCGGAAACAGGACGTAGGCCAGAGCAAGGGCCACAATCGCGGCGAGAACGATCCAGGGAGCGCTCATAGCATCCTCCTTATCTCTGCGGCGAGCAGGCGGGCCTTTTCCTGGGGCGTGCCGTCAAGGAACTGGCGCTGGCGCTCGGGGCTCTTGGCCTGCCAGACGGCGCCCACCACGGTCGGCGATCCCTCGAAGCCGAGCCACTTGG
>LDXP01000131.1 GCA_001443385.1 Candidatus Rokubacteria bacterium CSP1-6 | reverse complement strand
CCTGGGAGCTGGCCCGCGAACGGCTCATAGCGTTCGTCGGCTCCCGCAATCCCCAATGGAGCAAGGAGGAAGTCGTTAAGGAGGTGGCGAAACGGCTCGCCCATGAATCAGGCTGAGCTGCTTCGTTATGTCGTGGAGACATTGGACACCCTCGGGATTGACTATATGGTCAGCGGATCGCACGCCTCCATCTATTACGGGGAGCCCCGGATGACCCAGGACATCGACGTCGTCGCCGATGTGACTCTCGCCCACCTGCCGGCGCTGGTCGAGCGCTTCGCCGCACCGGAGTTCTACGTGAGTGAAGAAGCGGCGCGTGATGCGACCGCCACCCGCGGGCAGTTCAACATCATCCATTCGCTCACCGGCCTCACAATTGACATCGTGGTGCGGAAGGACACGCCGTACCACCAGGTGGAGTTCGACCGCCGCTGGCGCCAGCCGCTGCTCCCGGGGATCGAGGCCTATTTCGCCCAGCCCGAGGATGTCATCCTGAACAAGTTCCTGTACTTTCAAGAGGGGGGCTCCGAGCGTCACTTGCGAGACATCGCTGGCATGCTGCGGGTATCCGGGCCCGAGATCGACACGCGATACATCGGCGACTGGGCGCAGCGGCTTGGCGTTGGCGACATCTGGCAGGCTGTTCGCCGGCGGGTGGAGACATGAAACCCGTAAAACTTCTCGTCGTCGCTGCCCTGGGCATTTTCGTCGCGGCGCTCGCCACCGAGGCGCAACAGCCGGCGAAGGTCCACCGCATCGCCTGGCTCGGGCTCGCCTCGCCCGGCCCGGAAGTCTTACGCATCGTCGACGGGCTCCGGCAGGGGTTGCGGGAGCAGGGCTATGTGGAAGGTCGGGATATCGCCTTCGAGTACCGGTGGGCGCACGGAAGGGCGGATCAGCTTCCTGATCTCGCAGCCGAACTCGCCCGTCTCAAGGTCGATATCATCGTTGTCGCCAATACTCCTGGAGCCCATGCGGCCAAACGGGCGACGACGACGATTCCCATCGTGTTCGTGGGGCCAGACCCTCTTAGCACGGGACTCGTCGCGAGCCTCGGGCGGCCTGGCGGGAACATCACCGGGGTCACGCTCCTCCCCGGCCCGGAGATTGTCGGCAAGTATCTCCAGCTCATCAAAGAAGCGGTCCCCAAGGTCTCGCGCGTGGCCGTTCTTTGGAACCAAGGCAGCCAAATGGCCCCCCTCATGGTGAGGGAAGCGGAGGTTGCGGCCCGAGCCCTACAGCTGCAGGTTCAGTCCGTGGGAGTGCGCGGTGCGGACGAGTTCGAGGGTGCGTTCGCTGCAATGACAAAGGAGCGCGCCAGCGCCGTCGTCGTGCTCGCAGACCCTGTTTCTTTTCTCCATCAAAAGCAGCTCGCGGAACTTGCCGCCAGGAGCCGGTTGCCGGCGATGTACGCGCTGACAGAGCACGTGGAGGCGGGGGGCCTAATGGCCTATTCGGCAAACTTCGCTGAAGCGGCCCGGCGCGCCGCGATCTACGTGGACAAGATCCTCAAAGGCGCGAAGCCGGGCGACCTGCCAGTGGAGCAGCCAACGAAGTTCGAGCTAGTGGTGAACCTGAAGACCGCGAAGGCGCTCGGCCTCACGATTCCGCAGTCAATCCTGATCTGGGCGGACAGGGTGATCGAATGACGCTGTTCTCCGGCGTGCGGGTGCTGGACCTCACCCGGATGCTGGCCGGGCCTTACGGCACCATGCTGATGGCCGACCTTGGGGCGGAGGTGCTGAAGATCGAGGAGCCGGACGGCGGGGACCCGATGCGGGTCATGGGGCCGCCGTTTCTCCCGAACGGGGAGAGCGCGTACTTCCTCTCCATCAACCGGAACAAGAAGAGCGTGGCGCTGGACCTGACGAAGCCCGAAGGGCGCCAGGTGTTCCACGACTTGGTCCGGGTCTCCGACGTGGTCTGGGACAACTTCCGCCCCGGTATCATGGCCAGGCTCGGGTGTGACCCTCCGCGCCTCAGCGCGCTGAACCCGCGGCTCATCTGCTGCTCGATCTCGGCCTACGGCCAGGAGGGGCCGTACCGGGACTGGCCGGCCTTCGACCTGGCCCTTCAGGCCATGGGCGGCGCCATGAGCGTCACCGGCGAGGAAGGACGGGCGCCGGTGAGGATGGGGCTCCCGATGGGCGATCTCGCCGGCGGGATGTTCGGCGCCTTCGCCGTGGCCGGGGCGCTCTTCCGGCGGGAGCGGACGGGGCAGGGGAGCGTCATCGACCTCTCGCTCCTGGACGCTCAGGTCTCGCTCCTCACGTATCTCGCCCAGTACTTCTGGACCGACGGCAAGGTGCCCGGCCCCATGGGCTCAGGCCATGCCTCCGTGGTACCGTACCAGGCGCTCCAGACCCACGACGGCTCGCTGATCATCGCCGTGTTCGCCGAGAAGTTCTGGGGCGGCTTCTGCCGGGCGGTGGGCAAGGCCGAGTGGGAGCGCGACCCCCGCTTCGCCACCAACGCCGATCGCGTCCGCAACCGGCAGGCCCTGATCCTGCTGGTCGAGGAGGTCTTCAAGGGGCGGACGACCAGGGAGTGGCTGGACGTCCTCCACCGCGAAGGAGTCCCCGCCGCGCCCATCCAGCGAGTGGACCAGGTCCTCTCGGATCCCCAGGTCCTCCTGCGCAAGATGGTCGGGAGCCTCCAGCACCCCTCGCTCGGCCGCCTGCCGAGCCTGGGGAGCCCGATCAAGGTGGACGGTACTATGGAGGTTCCCCTCGCTCCGCCTCCGGCGCTCGGGGAGCACACCCAGGAGATCCTCACGAAGCTCCTGGGCTACACGCAGGCGCAGATCGAAGGCCTGCGCGGCCACGGAGCGATCGCGTGAACCTCGGAGGGAGCGGGAGGATGGTGGCGTGAGCGGGTTCAGGGTCATCGGGCGATCGGTCCCGAAGCGCGACGGCCCCGAGAAGGTCACGGGCCAGATCCGGTATCTCCACGACCTCCAGGTGCCGCGGATGGCCCACGGGAAGATCCTCCGCGCCCGCTTTCCTCACGCTCGGATCTTGCGCATCGACACCTCCCGGGCCGAGAAACTTCCCGGCGTGCTGGGGGTGATCACGGGCGAGACCTTCGAGCAGTGCCCGTTCGGCTTCGCCAAGGACCATCTGGCTCTCAAGCGAGGAAAGGTGCGCTCCATCCGCGACGAAGTGGCCGCCGTCGCCGCCGAGACCGAGGCCATTGCCGAAGAGGCGCTCGAGCTGATCGAGGTCGAATACGGGGAGCTGCCCGGGGTGTTCGACCCGAACGCGGCGCTCGAGACCGGGGCGCCGCTCGTCCACGAGGAGCGGGAGGGGAACCTCGTGGACTTTCGGTTCTCCTTCGAACACGGGGACGTGGAGGGGGCCTTCAGCGAGGCGGACGCGATCGTGGAAGGGACGTACCGGCTCAACTACGTCACCACCGCGTGCCTCGGCACGATGGCGGCCATCGCCGCCTGGGACGTCCAGGGGCGCCTCACGATGTGGGCCGCGACCCAGGCGCCCTTCCTCTACCAGCGCGACCTGGCCCAGGCCCTCGGCATTCCCGGAGATCGCATCCGCGTTGTCCAGCCTCCGGTCGGCGGCAACTTCGGCCGCGGCCTGGACCTCTATCCCATCGACGTGATCGCGGCGCTCCTGGCGCGCCACGTGCGGCGCCCCGTGAAGATCGTCTTCGAGCGGATGGAAGAGTTCATCGCCAGCCCGACGCGCGAGCCGTGCGTGATCCACATGAGGACGGCGGCGAGGAAGGACGGGACGCTCCTGGCCCGGGCGGGGCGGGTTGTGATCGACAGCGGAGCGTACGTCTCCTGGGGCTCCACCACGCCCACCGTGATCCTCGCGACCACGGCCGGCCTCTACCGCTGCCCCAACGTCAGGTTCGACTCCACGATCGTCTATACGAACAACCTCTACTCGGGCTCCATGCGGGGTTACGGGAACCTCGAGGCCACCTTTGCGGTCGAGTCCCAGATGGACGAGCTGGCCGACCGCCTCGGCATGGACCGCCTGGAGCTCCGCCGCCGGAACGCAAACCAGCCCGGCGACGTGACCCCCCAGGGCTTCTGCATCACCTCCTGCGCCCTGACGGAATGCCTCGACACCGCCAAGAAGGCGATCCTGACGCCCCCGGCGCGGCCGCCCCGCCCGGGATGGAAGCGCGGCGTGGGCTACGCCGGCATGTTCCACGTGGGCGGCGGCGCGCGGATCTACCGCTCCGACGGCTGCGGCGCGATTCTGAAGCTCGATGACTTCGGCAAGCTCACGCTCATGACCGGCGCCAGCGAGATCGGGCAGGGGTCGGAGACGGTCCTTTCCATGATCGCCGCCGAGGCGCTCGGCCTCCCCCTCGAGCGTGTGGAGGTGGTGAACCACGACACGGTGGTGAGGCCCTGGGACGTGGGAGTCCACGCCAGCCGCACCACCTTCATCGCCGGTAACGCCGTCCTGCTGGCGGCGGCCGACCTCAAGCAGAAGTTCCTGGCCTTGGCAGCCGAGGTCATGGACGAGCCGGCGGAGCGCCTGGAGCTGGCGGACGGGTTCGTCTTCGTGAAGGACGCTCCCGACCGCCGCCTCCCCTACGACGAGGTCGTGCGCTCCGGCCACTTCAGGGAAGGGGGGCGGACCCTCGTCGCCGAGGCGTTCTACGACCCGCCCACCCAGATGCTCAACAAGGAGCTCAGGGGCAACATCTCGGCGGCCTACGGGTTCGCCGCTCAAGCGGTGCTCGTGGAGGTGGAAGAGGCAACGGGCAAGGTCGAGGTCCTCAAGATCGTCTCGGCCCACGACGTGGGGCGCGCCCTGAACCCGCTGGCGTGCGAGGGGCAGGTTCACGGCGGCATCCACATGGGACTCGGCTACGCCCTGACCGAGCAGCTGATCGTCGAGAACGGCTATGTCCTGAACCCCCAGTTCATGGAGTACGCGATCCTCCACGCCGTGGATATGCCCGAGATTGAAGTCCGGCTGATCGAGACGGTGGACCCGGCCGGCCCCTTCGGCGCCAAGGGGATCGGGGAGGCAGGGGCGATCCCCGTCGCCGCCGCCGTCGCCAACGCCGTCCACGACGCCGTGGGAGTCAGGATCAGGGAGCTGCCGCTCACCCCCGAGCGCGTCTACCGGGCCCTTCGCGAGAGGGAGGCACCTCCTCACCCCACCCTCTCCCCCTCAAGGGGGAGAGGGAAA
>LDXP01000130.1 GCA_001443385.1 Candidatus Rokubacteria bacterium CSP1-6 | reverse complement strand
CTGACGGACGCCTGCGCGCGCATCTTCGCCGGCCCCCTGAAGCTCATCGGCGCGAGCCGGACCGACGCCGGCGTTCACGCGCTGGGTCAAGTCGCGAGTCTCGTCGTCGAGAGCCGGCTTCACCCGCTGGCCATCCGCTCGGCCCTCAACAGCGCTCTCCCCCCGGACATCCGCGTGCTCGCCGTCGCCGAGGCACCCCCAGGCTTCGACGCCCGGCGGGCGGCGCTGTCCAAGCGCTACGTCTACCTCGTCGACAGCGGCCCCGTGCCCAACCCGCTGCTCTACCGCTATGCCTGGCACGTGCCGCGCGCGCTCGACCTGCGCGCCATGGCGAGCGGGCTCAGGGCGCTCCGGGGCAAGCACGACTTCTCAGCCTTCTGCGCTGCCGCCGGGCGGGCGCGCACACCGACCTGCACGCTGTACTCCGGGCGCCTCCGCTCCCGGCGGGGCGTGGTGGCCATCTTCCTCTCGGCCGACAGCTTCCTCCATCACATGGTTCGCAACGTCGTGGGCAGCCTGGTGGAGATCGGCCGGGGGAAGCGGCTGCCGGAGTGGATGGCGGAGCTGCTCCTGGGGCGGGATCGGACCCGGGCCGGCCCGACGGCCCCGGCCCACGGTTTGACGCTCCTACGCGTCTCCTATCCGCCCGAAGCCAGCGGCAATTGACATCCCTCCGGCGCGCCTACGCGGTTGGTCCATCCGCTGGCCGTCTGGCTGATGGTCACACAGGTGTTCAGCCTGGACCCGCTTGCCTGGGCCAGCCCCAGCGAGGCAAACAAAAAGGCCCTCCCGGGAAACCGGAGGGCCTTGCGAGTGGGGCTTTCGAGCAATTAGGTCTCGGGGCTGGCGTACTCCTCCCAGGCCCGGCGGACCACCACGATCTTTTCCGGACGACCCGCGTTCGACTCGACCTTGATAATATCTCCTGGGTTAATCAGTCCGAGATCAGCGCGGGACTCCTCCTCCGTGACCACCAGGGCCCCCTGACAGGTGAGGTCGGTGCACATCTCGGAGTCGTCCCGGACGCGCAGACGGCCGGCTCCCTTGTCCACCTCCACGACCGTCAGGCGGCTTTTCTGGATCAGATCGGTCAGGCTCTGAGCCATAGCACATCCTCCTTTAACCGTGAAGGCTTCATGGCTTGCTGGATGGCCTCCTTATACCAAATGGCCCGACCTCGGGCAAGCGGAAGTTTGTGCCGTTACCGCTGACCGGCTCGATCCCCTCTGAGGGGCGATAAGGGTCAGCGAGCGCGAACGTGACCCATGCCCAGGCGGCGTGAAGGGCGGGACCTCCCCGAGATCGTCATGCGGCTCTTCGCCGAGGCGCGGGCCCAGTTCCCCGACCCGCGCGCGGTGAATCGAACGCTGTTGGAACTCTCGCGGTTCTACGACCCAGTCTCCGGCGGAGTCATTCTGGAGCACGCCACCAGGCGCCGGATCGTCGAGCTGCTCGAAAAGGGCCAGACCGAGGAGGCCAGCCGGGCGCTGGAGGAACGGTTCGAGGAGTATTCCCGGAGTTTTAAGCCCGGCGATGAAAAATGACTGAGGCGTCGTTCATCCTCACTATATTTCCGCTTGACAGCGTAGTGCGTTTTCACTACTAATGACGCTAACTTGAAGCCAAACCACGAGAAAACAATCACAAAGACGGACCTCTGAAAGGGGTGTGACCATGGCCCTTTCACGGCGGGACTTCTTCAAGTACGGTGGGGCAACGGCTGCCGGAGTGCTCACGGGCGGCCGCGCATTGGATCTCGGCGCCGTCGAATCCTTCGCCACGTCGATCAGGATCAAGGAAGCCAAGGCGTTCCCTGGAGTGTGTCCTTATTGCGCGGTGGGCTGCGCCCAGCTGATCTACGTCAAAGACGGGAAGATCATCGACATCGAAGGGGACCCCAACACGCCGCACACCGAGGGCGCGCTGTGCCCGAAGGGATCGTCCACCTATCAGCTGTCGATCAACGATAAGCGCTTGACGAAGGCGATGTACCGCGCGCCGGGGAGCGACAAGTGGGAGGAGAAGCCGCTGGACTGGATGATGGAGCAGATCGCCCAGCGGATCAAAAAGGGGCGGGACGAGGCCTTCGTCGAGAAGGTCAAGGTGGGAGACAAGGAGGTCACCGTCAACCGCTGCGAGGGGATCGCCTGGCTCGGCTCCTCGGTGCTCGACAACGAAGAGAACTATCTGATCGCCAAGCTGTCTCGCGGGATGGGACTCGTAAACGTCGAAAACTCGGCGCGCGTCTGTCATTCAGCCACGGTGCCGGCCCTCGGCGCTACGTTCGGCCGCGGGGCCATGACGACCAACCTGATCGACGTCGTCAACGCCGACGTGATCATGCCCACGTCTAACTGGGCCGAGTGTCACCCGGTCAGTTACAAGTGGGTCATGAAGGCAAAGGAGCGCGGGGCCAAGATCATCCACGTTGACCCGCGCTTCACCCGCACTTCCGCCACGGCCGATATCTGGGTCCCCATTCGCTCCGGCACCAACACCGTCTACTTCGGGGGGTTGATTCGCTACGCCATCGAGAGCAAGAAGTACTTCCACGAGTACGTCGTCAGCTACACCAACGCCCCCTTCCTGGTGGACCCGAACTTCAAGACCCCCACCGACCTCAACGGCCTCTTCACGGGCTATGACAAGGGGAAGCGGAGCTACGACCAGACGAGCTGGAAGTTCCAGCTGGACGAGGCCGGCTATCCCAAGCAGGACCCGACACTCCGCGACCCCAACTGCGTCTTCCAGCTCCTCCGGCGCCACTACAGCCGCTACACCCCCGAGATGGTTGAGCGGGTCTGCGGGATCCCCAAGGACCTGTTCCTGAAGGTAGCGGATATATTCTGCTCGGCCTCGGGGCCGGACAAGACCTCGACCATCTCCTACGCGCTCCAGCTCAACCAGTCTACCAACGGCGTCCAGCAGATCCGGGCGCTCTGCCTGCTCCAGCTCATCCTGGGGAACATCGGGCGGCCCGGCGGTGGCGTAGTCGCCCTCCGCGGCCACTCCAACGTCCAGGGAGCCACAGACTTCGGCACCCTCTACCACATGCTCCCGGGATACCCCGCGATGCCGCTCCAGGCAGCCCACCCGACACTCATGGACTACCTGGAGAAGACGACGCCCAAGGGCGGGTTCTGGGTCAACAACCCGAAGTTCGTCGTGAGCCAGCTGAAGGCGTGGTGGGGGCCCGCCGCGACCAAGGAAAACGACTTCGCCTACGACTATCTCCCCAAGCGGGAGAAGGGGGACGCCTATTCCCACCAGCACTTCCTGGTGGCGATGCTGAAGAAGCAGGTCAAAGGGTTCATCGTGATGGGACAGAACCCGGCGGTGGACAGCCCGAACGCCAAGATGGCCCGCCAGGCGTTGCGCACGCTCGAGTGGATGGTCGTCGTGGACCTGTTCGAGACGGATACGGCGGCGGTCTGGAAGGAGCCGGGCATCGACCCCAAGTCCTCCAAGGTGGAGGTGTTCTTCATTCCCGGCGCGCCGGCGGCGGAGAAGGACGGCTCCATCACCAACACGATGCGCCTGGCCCAGTGGCACACGAAGGCGGTCGAACCGCCGGGGGAGGCCCGATCGGACGCGGCGTTCATCGTGGATGTGGGGACCCGGTTGAAGGCGCTCTACAAGGACTCCAAGGCCAAGAAGGACCGGCCGATCCTGGATCTTGTGTGGGAGTACCAGCCCGTGGGGCCCAAGAAGGAGCCCAAGATGGAGCTGGTCCTGAAGGAGATCAACGGCTACGCGACGGACGAGATCAAGGACAAGGATGGCAAGGTCCTCTTTAAGAAGGACGATCACCTGAAGACCTTTGCCCAGCTGAGGGACGACGGCCTGACGGCGTGCGGAAACTGGATCTACGGCGGCATCTACCCCGAGGAGGGGAAAAATCTGGCCGCCCGGCGCGGGAAGTCCAAGGAAGGCGACTACCTGGCCCACGAGTGGGGCTTCGTCTGGCCCGCCAACCGGCGAATCCTGTACAACCGTGCTTCGGCGGACCCCTCGGGGAAGCCGTGGAGCGAGAAGAAGAAGCTCATCTGGTGGGATGCGGAGCAGAAGAAGTGGGTCGGGCTGGACGTGCCCGACTTCGGCCTGGCCATGGCGCCGGACGCGCCGCGGGCCAAGGAGGGGCTGCTCAAGGGGATCAGCGGCATCGACGCGTTCATCATGAACCCCCACGGCAGAGGGCAGTTCTTCGCCTCCGTCCTGGACGGCCCGTTCCCCGAGCACTACGAGCCGTTTGAGTCGCCGACTCAGAACCTGCTGTCGAAGGTTCAGAACAACCCGGTGGCGAAGGTGTTCGACATCGGGGACCTGAACAAGCTCGGCGGGCCCGACAAGTACCCCTATATCCTCACCACCTACCGGCTGACCGAGCACCATGCGGCGGGCATGTCGCGGCACGTGCCATGGCTCTCCGAGCTCTTCTATGGCCACTTCGCCGAGATCGGCCCCGAGATGGCCAAGGAGCTGGGGATCGCCAACGGCGACATGATCACGGTGGAGACGCCGCGCGCGAAGATCAAGCTACAGGCCATGGTCACGGAACGGATCAAGTCGTTCATGATCAACGGCAAGAAAGTTCACCAGGTCGGGATCCCGTGGCACTGGGGGTACCAGGGCGCGACGAAGTCGGCCCGAGGGGACATCACCAACGACCTGGTCGCGAGCCTGGGAGACCCCACGACGTTCATCCAGGAGTCCAAAGCGCTCCTCTGTAGCGTCCGAAAGGGGGTGGCCTAGCCATGGCACGCACCGTCGCAATGTTCACGGATGTCTCCCTGTGCATCGGATGCCGGGCCTGTCAGGTCGCCTGCAAACAGTGGAACCAGCTGGAAGCAGAGGAGCCCGAGTGGACGGGTACCTACCAGAACCACGCCCACTTCACGGACAAGACCTACCGCCTGGTGAGATTTATGGAGGAGAAGGACGACAAGGGCGCCCTCACGTGGAATCTGATGTCCGACGTCTGCAAGCACTGCGCCCAGGCCGGGTGCCTCGAGGCCTGCCCCACCGGCGCCATCTACCGGACCCAGTACGGCACCGTCAACATCAACCAGGACATCTGTAACGGCTGCCGGTACTGCGTGTCGGCCTGCCCGTTCGGGGTGGTGGCCTTCAACCACGACACCGGGCGCGCGAGCAAGTGCACGTTCTGCAACGACCGGCTCCACAACGGCCTCGGCCCGGCGTGCGCCAAGGCCTGCCCGACCGAGTCCATTCAGTTCGGCTTCAGGGACGAGCTGTCGGCCAAGGCCCGCAAGCGCGTCGAGGAATTGAAGAAGATGGGGTACAAGGACGCCCAGCTTTACGGCGAGGACCAGAACGGTCCCCTGGGGGG
>LDXP01000129.1 GCA_001443385.1 Candidatus Rokubacteria bacterium CSP1-6 | reverse complement strand
CGACGGCGTCCCTGCGGAGATCTGCTCGGTCTGCGGTGACGTCTTGCTGAAGCCCGATACCGTGCGGCGGATCGAGGCGATCTTGCGCGAGGCCCGCAAGCCAGACAGAACGGCTCCCGTATATGAATACGCTTCGTAGGGCCGATGACCCGATGAACGAGGTGGGCATATGAAAAGGGTGGCGGTGGTTGGGGCGGGAGTCGGCAAGTTCGGGGTCAGGAAGGCGAGCTTCCGGGACCTGATCTGGGAGGCGGGGAAGGCCTGCTTCGACTCGGTCCCGGCGGTGAAGCCCAAGGACCTCCAGGGGATCGTGGTGGGAAGCGTGATGCCGGAGCGGACGGCCTTCCAGAGCCACATCTCGTCCCTGGCGGCCGAGGCGCTGGGCATCAAGCCCTCGCATCTCTCGGCGCGGACCGAGCACATGTGCGCCTCGGGGACGGTGGGGATCCGTTACGCCTACGCCTTCATCGCCGCGGGGCTGGCCGACCTCGTCATGGTGCTCGGCGTCGAGAAGCTGAACCAGCCGAGCGCCGAGGAGGCGATCCTCAACATGGGCACCGGCGTTGACCGGGAATGGGAAGCTTCGTACGGGCTGACTGCTCCCCCGTGCTTCGCCCTGGCCGCCCAGAAGCACATGGCCAAGTACGGCACCACCGAGGAGCAGATGGCCATGGTGAGCGTGAAGAACCACAACCACGCCGCCAAGAACCCCTACGCCCACTTCCAGAAGGGGACGACGCTGGAGCAGGTGCTCTGCTCGCGGATGATCTCCACGCCCTTCCGCCTCTTCATGTGCTCGCCCATCACCGACGGCGCCGCCGCGGTGATCGTGGCGTCGGAGGAGCGCGCCCGCGATCTGACCGACAAGCCCGTCTGGATCCAGGGGACCGGCCAGGCGCTCGACGGCTTCACCCTCTCCTCGCTCCACGAGGACTACTCCCACTGGCCGGCGCTCAAGCGGGCGGGGGAGGCCGCCTACCAGATGGCGGGGATCGGCCCCGCGGATGTGGATGTGGCGGAGGTCCACGACTGCTTCGCCATCGCCGAGATCATCGCCTACGAGGAGCTGGGGTTCTGCGACAAGGGCGAGGGCGGCCGCTTCGTCGAGAAGGGGCTCTCGGACTACGGCGGCACGGTGGTGGTCAACCCGCGGGGCGGCCTGATCGGCTGCGGCCACCCGCTCGGGGCGACGGGGATCGCCCAGGCCGCCGAGGTCTTCTGGCAGCTCCGCGGCGAGGCCGGCCCCCGCCAGATCCCTGAAGCCGGAATCGGCCTCACTCACAACAACAGCGGAATGGGTGAACATGTCGTGATGGTCTACGGCAAGGAGCGCCCATGACGTATTTCAGGGCGACCGACCCGTATCCCCTCGAGTCGGCCGAGCAGACGAAGCTCCACGAGTTCTACGAGTACCTGGCCGCCAGCCGCCTGGTGACGACCGCGTGCCGGGGCTGCAAGCGCATGGACTGGCCCCCGCGCGGCTTCTGTCCCCAGTGCGGCTCCGACCAGTACGACTGGGTGGATCTTCCCCAGGAGGGAATCCTTCACGCCTTCACCGTGCAGGAAACGGGGGTGCCGGCGGGCTTCGACAAGCCCCTGATCTTTGGGATCGTAAAGATCCACGATCTCAGGCTTTTCTCGAGGATCGTCGAGACCGACCCGGGAGCCCTCGGGGTGGGGAAGCGGGTCCGGTTCACGCCCCTCCGGGTCGCCGACGATTCCGAGGGCAAACACCGCCACCTGGCCGCGTTCAAACTGGCTGAGTGACCCGTGGGCGACCGCAAACTGCGCGTGCTCATCGCCAAGCCTGGATTGGACGGCCACGACCGGGGCGCCAAGGTCGTGGCCCACGCCCTCCGGGACGCGGGCTTCGAGGTGATCTACACCGGGCTCAAGCGGACCGTGGCGGAGATCGTCCAGGAGGCGATCCAGGAGGACGTGGACGTGATCGGGCTCTCGATCCTCTCCGGCGCCCACCTCACCCTCTGCCGCCAGCTGATGGACTGCCTCAAGGCCGAGAAGGCCCAGTCCATTCCCGTCGTGGTGGGTGGAATCATCCCTCAGCGCGATGTGCCGGCGCTCCGCGAGTTGGGAGTGAGCGAGGTCTTTCCGATGGGGACACCGCTCCCGGCGATCGTGGAACGGCTCAAGGAGTATGCGCATGCCCAAAGAGCCTAAGAAGAAGGACGTCACGCTTCACGCCGGCATCCCGGTGAAGCCGGTCTATGGCCCCGAGGACATCCGGGGCCTGGACTACCCCCGGGACCTCGGCGATCCGGGAGAATACCCCTTCACGCGGGGCATCCACCCCGAGATGTACCGGGCGCGGGTCTGGACCATGCGCCAGTACGTCGGCTTCGGCACGCCGGTCGAAACCAACGCCCGCTTCAAGTACCTGATGGCCCACGGGCAGGACGCGCTCAACGTCGCCTTCGACCTGCCGACCCAGTGCGGTCTCGACTCCGACGACCCACGGGCGGAGGGAGAGGTGGGGCGGGTCGGGATGGCCATCGACACCCTCGCCGACATGGAGGAGGCGTTCAGTGGGATCCCGCTCGACCGGGTCAGCGTGTCGCTGACGATCAACTCCATGGCGGCGCCGATCACTGCGATGTATTACGCAGTCGCGGAAAAGCAAAAGGCCCCCGCCGACAGGGTGGTGGTCACGCCCCAGAACGACATCCTGAAGGAGTTCATCGCGCGGGGGACGTGGGTCTACCCGGTCGAACCGTCGCTCCGGCTCGTCGCCGATCTCATCGAGTTCTCGGCCAAGCGCTACCCGCGCTCCAACCCGGTGTCGGTCTGCGGCTACCACATTCGCGAGGCGGGCTGCACCACAGCCCAGGAGATGGCCTACGGGCTCGCCATTGCCGCCGCCTATGTGGAGCTGATGTTGAAGCGCGGGATGCCGGTGGACGAGTTCGCGCCGCGCATCTCCTTCAACTTCACCTGCTGGGGGAAGATCTTCGAGGAGGTCGCCAAGTTCAGGGCCGGGCGGCGCCTCTACGCCCGCATGATGAGGGAACGGTTTGGAGCCGCGAACCCCAAGTCCTGGATGTTCAGGAGCCTCATCGGCGGCGGCGGCTCGGCCTTCACCGTCCAGGAGCCCGAGAACAACATCGTGCGCGGCGCCTATCTCGCGCTGGCCGCCGCCCTCGCGGGCGCCCAGACCATGGCGCTCCCCAC
Source organism: Candidatus Rokubacteria bacterium CSP1-6 (assembly GCA_001443385.1). Taxonomy (GTDB): domain Bacteria; phylum Methylomirabilota; class Methylomirabilia; order Rokubacteriales; family CSP1-6; genus CSP1-6. The sequence continues at coordinate 2,205 of LDXP01000129.1, read as the reverse complement.
CTACGACGAGGCCTACACGATCCCATCCTCGAAGGCGCAACTGATCGCGCTCAGGACCATGCAGATCTGCGCCGAGGAGTCCGGCGTCGCCGACACCGCGGATCCCCTGGCCGGCTCCTACTACATCGAGTGGCTCACGGGCGAGATGGAAAAGAAGATCCGGGAGCAAATGGAGCAGGTGGAACGCCTCGGTGGGATCGTGGAGGGCGTCAAGTCGGGGACCATCCAGGCTGAGGTGGCCCGCCAGGCGTACCTGTTCGAGCAGAAGCTCTTGTCCGGCGAGATTCCCAAAGTGGCCGTGAACTGCCACGTGGCCTCCGAGCAGCCCGCGGAGTCTCACGACATCGAGCTCTACGCCTTCGACCCCAAGGTGGCCGGAGCCCAGGTGGCGAAGCTCAACCGCATCCGCCACGAGCGGGACAACGCGGCCGTCAGCCGGGCGCTGGGCCAGGTCAGAGACCAGGCCCGCGGGACGGGGAACCTGATGGAGCCAGTCCTGGAGGCGGTCAAGGCATATGCGACGCTCGGCGAGATATCGTCCGCGATGAAGGACATCTTCGGCGAGCACAAAGAGCCGGTAACCCTGTAGCAGAGAAGACGGAGGCGACCATGGATCGGCGGGAGTTTCTCCAGACAGCGGCCGTGGGCAGCGCTCTGGTTCTGGCGGGGAGAGGGTCCCGGGCGGAGGCGGCGGTCTCCGAGGTGGGGCTCTCCAGCCTCAGCATGGCGGAGCTCTGGAGGCAGCTCCGGACGCGCAAGATCTCGGCGAAGGAAGTGGTCCAAGCCTACCTGGACCGGATCGCCAAGCACGACGGCCGCGACGGGATCAACGCGTACATCACGGTGGACCGCGAGGGGGCGCTCAAGGAGGCCGAGCGGCTGGACGGCCTCATGAAGGAGGGGCGCCCTCCCGCCGCCCTCCACGGCATCCCCATCGCCGTCAAGGACAACCTCGACACCGCGGGTCTCCGGACCACCGGAGGCTCGAAGATCCTCGAGAGGTGGGTTCCCCAGGAGGACGCCAACGTGGTCTGGCGGCTGCGCCAGGCAGGTTGCGTCATCCTCGGCAAGACCAACATGCACGAGTTCGCCTTCGGGATCACGACTAACAACCCCCACTACGGGCCGACCCGGAACCCCTACGACCGGACGCGGATCCCCGGTGGCTCGAGCGGAGGATCGGGTGCAGCGGTGGCATCGGGGTTCTGCGCCGCGGCCGTCGGGACCGACACCGGCGGCTCGGTTCGGATCCCCGCGGCGCTCTGCGGCGCCGTCGGCCTCAAGCCCACGCTGGGGCGCGTGGGGCGCGGGGGAATGATGTACCTCTCCACCACTCGCGACGTGATCGGGCCCATGACCCGGACGGTGGAAGACGCCGCCCTGCTGCTGGCGGCCATGGCCGGTGCCGACCCGCGCGACATGGACGCCGAGGTCAAGTCGGCTCCGAACTACGCGCGCGGCCTGGGGCGCGGGCTCAGGGGGGTCAGAATCGGCGTGCCGAGAAAATACTTCTACGAAGAGAACCACCCCGATGTCCAGCGGCTCACGGAGCTGGCCCTCAAGGAAATGGAGCGCCTGGGCGCGACGCTCGTGGAGGTCGAGGTCAAGAACCTGGACTTGGCCTTGCCGACGGGCTTCGCGATCGTTCTCCCCGAGGCCATCTTCGCGATGGAGACGTACCTCAAGCAGATGGATCCGCAGGCCACCATCGATAAGTACCTCCCCCAGTTCGGCCCGGACGTCCAGGGGATCCTGGGAGGCCAGAAGGGGACGGACAAGGCCAAACCGGTCCCGGGGTACGCGTATCTGGAAGCCATGAACACGAACCGTCCGAGGGTCCAGGCCGGATTCAAGGAGGCGCTCGCCAAAGTGGACGCGCTGGTCACGCCCACCACGCCGCTCCCGGCAGCCAAGATCGGCGAGGACGCGGAGGTCGAGCTCCTGGGCAAGAAGGTCAACACCTTCTTCACCTTTATCAAGCACTGCGACCCCGTGAGCGTGGCGGGCTATCCCGCCCTCTCGGTGCCGGCGGGCTGGAGCGCTGATGGACTACCCGTGGGGATCCAGATCGTGGGGCGCCCGTGGGAGGAGGGGCGAATTCTCCGGATTGGCTACGCCTACGAGCAAGCCACCAACTGGCGCCGCCCCCCGAAGCTCTAGCCCCCCTCTCCCCCTCACCTTGATCCTCTCCCCCGCCGGGGGAGA
>LDXP01000128.1 GCA_001443385.1 Candidatus Rokubacteria bacterium CSP1-6 | reverse complement strand
CGCCTGGGCTGGCCGGGGCTCGTCCTCGAGGCCGCGCTGCTGAAGTGCGCCTTCTCCCTGAGGGGACTCGCCGGCGCCGCCAGGGGGGTGACGGCGGCGCTCGAGAGGGGAAGCCTGGAGGAAGCCCGCCGCCGCGTGGGCCGCGATCTGGTGAGCCGGCCGGCGGAGGAGCTCTCTGCCCCGCATGTGGCCTCGGCCACGGTGGAGTCGGTGGCCGAGAACCTGACCGACAGCCTGGTGGCCCCGCTCCTCTTCTTCCTGATCGGCGGCCTGCCGGGAGCCTGGGCCTACCGCGTGGTGAACACGGCCGACGCGATGTGGGGCTACCGCGAGGGTGACTTGGAGTACCTCGGCAAGGCGGCGGCCCGGCTCGACGACGCGCTGAACTGGATTCCGGCGCGCCTGGCGGCGATCGGGATCGTCCTGAGCGCGTTCATGAGCGGCGCGGCGGCGGGCCGGGCGGTGATCGGCGCCTGGCGCACGATGTGGCGCGACGGCGGCCGGACCGCGAGCCCCAACGCGGGCTGGACCATGGCCGCCATGGCCGGCGCGCTGGGCGTGACCCTCGAGAAGCCCGGGGCCTACCGGCTCGGGAGCGGCCCGCTGCCGACCGCCAGGCACATCCATCGGGCCGTCCAAGTGATGTTCGTCGCGAGCGGTCTCTCGGTCGCCGTCGGGCTGGCCGTGGCCGCCCTCGGGAGATGACGGCTCCGTTTCTGCTCTTGACGTCCTTCCTTATCCCCGTATAGACTTATCGGCGTCATGAAGGATATAAGGAAAGCCGCCGGGACGTCCGAGACGGTCAAGACCACGATGGTCCTGCCGAAGGGTCTCTGGAAGGCGGCCAAGATCCGAGCCGTGGAGGAAGACGCCGACCTCAACGGGGTGGTCATCGCGGCCCTGGCGGCCTACGTGAAGGTGAAGCCCAAGCGGCGGGAGGAGGGGGCGTGAAGCCGCCGGATCGCGGTATCATGTGTCATCGCCGCCCTGGGCGGCGACTCGTGTCTTCAGGGGCCCTCCCATGAGTGTGAACGTGACCGACCGCCTCTCCGAGGCGCTGAGGGCGGCCCTCAGCGGCGCCGGACTCGACGCGCCCGGCGAAATCCTCTGGGAGGTCCCGCGGGAGGAGGCCCACGGGGATTACGCGACCAACGCGGCGATGCTCCTGGCCAAGTCGGCGCGCCGCCCCCCCCGCCAGGTGGCGGAGGCGATCCGCCAGCACTTCCCGCGCGTTCCCGAGGTGGAGAAGGTCGAGGTGGCGGGCCCGGGGTTTGTGAACGTGTTCCTCGCCCCCGCCTGGTGCGCGACGGCCCTCGGAGAAATCCTCGAGACCGGCGAGGCCTACGGCAGAAGCGAGGCGGGCGCCGGCCGCCGGGTCCAGCTCGAGTTCGTCTCGGCCAATCCCACCGGGCCCCTGGTCGTGGTCAACGCGCGCGCGGCGGCGGTCGGCGACTCGCTGGCCCGGATCCTCGCCGCCCAGGGTTACCGGATCTTCCGCGAGTACTACGTAAACGATGCGGGGAACCAGGTGCAGACCCTCGCGCGATCCCTGGAGATCAGGATTCGCCAGCAGCGCGGAGAGGCGGCCGAGCTGCCCGAGGAAGCGTATCCGGGCGAGTATCTGGTCGAGCTGGCGAAGGAGTATCTGTCCACCGAAGGCCCCGCCGTGCTCGGCGCGCCCGAGGGTGAGAGGCTGGATCGGCTCGGCCGCTTCGCGGTGAAGCGGATCACCGACGGGCAGCGCCGGGTGCTGAGCGCCTACGGGGTGGAGTTCGACAACTGGTTCAGCGAGCGCGCCCTCCGGGAGGGCGGCAAGCCGCCCCGGGTGCTGGAGCGCCTGCGCGAGCGCGGGTACGTGTACGACGCCGAGGGCGCCGCCTGGTTCAGGTCCACGGCCTTCGGCGACGACAAGGACCGCGTCCTGGTGAAGTCGGACGGCGAGGCCACGTACTTCGTCAACGACATCGCCTACCACGTGGACAAGATCGAGCGCGGCTTCGAGCGGCTCATCGACCTCTATGGGCCCGATCACCACGGGCATGTCCTCCGGATGCAGGCGGCCCTCAAGGCGCTCGGGTATCCCGACGGGATCCTCGACATCCTCATCATCCAGTTGGTGACGCTCTTGCGCGAAGGCCAGCCGGTGAGGATGTCCAAGCGCATGGGGGAGTTCGTCACGATGGAGGAGCTGATCGGCGAGGTCGGCCGGGACGCCGCCCGCTTCACCTTCCTGACGCGCCGCCACGACAGCCCGCTGGACTTCGACCTGGAGGTGGTGACGCGCCAGACGGCGGAGAACCCCGTCTATTACGTCCAGTACGCGCACGCGCGGATCGCGAGCATCTTCCAGCACCTCCGGGAAAAGAAGCTCCCCCTCCCGGACTGGCGAAGGGTGGACCTGGGCCTCCTGCGCCTCGGGGAGGAGCAGTCGCTGATCAAGCGCCTCCTCCAGTTTCCCCACGTGGTGGCGGCGGCCGCCCGGACCCTGGAGCCCCACCGGATCGCCTACTACCTCCAGGAGCTGGCCGGCCTCTTCCATCCCTACTACAAGGGCCACCGCGTGATCGGGGACGACGTGGCCCTCACCAACGCCCGGCTGGCTCTCGCCGCGGGCGTGGGGCTGGTCGTCAGGAATGGGCTGGACCTCCTCGGGGTCTCGGCCCCGGAGAAGATGTGATGGCGGCGCCGACCGGCAGGTCGCGGCGCAAGTCGGGCGGAGGCGGGCGTCGATTCATCTTCCTCGCCCTGTCCGGCCTCGTGATCCTGTCGCTGGGCTTCGTGCTCGGCGTGATGGTCGGTCAGAGGTGGACGCGGAGCCGTCCGCTCCTGGCCGGCACTGAGCCCGCCCGGAAGCCACCGGCCTCCGCCCGCCGGGCGCTGAGCGACACCGAGGCGGTCAAGCCGCCGCAGATCCAGGAAAAGCTCACCTTCTATCAGACGCTGACGGCCCCCCTGGGAGCGACGCCTCCGGCCCCGAAGGCCGAGGCCAAGCCCCGCGAGGAGGCTGGGAAAGAGCGCACCCGTGCCGAAGGCACGGGAACGCGGCCGCTGCCCGAGGCTGGGCCGCCTCTCGAGGCCGGGCGCGAGGGGGCGGCCCCGCCGGAGCCGGGCTACACGGTCCAGGTCGTTGCCTACCGGGCCAGGCCCGCGGCTGACGAGATGGAGCAGAAGCTCAGGGAGGCCGGCTTCGACGCCTACGTGGCGACCATCAGCAGCGGCGACGACGGCCGGACCACGTACCGGGTGCGCGTGGGCAGCTTCGCCACCCGGGGGGAGGCCCAGCGGATGGCCGAGCGCCTGAGGAGCGAGCGCGGCCTGTCCCCCTACGTCACCGCTCGCTGAGGGAGAAGACCCGTGGGCCACCGTCCGGGGCGCGTCCTCGTCACCCAGGAAGAGATCGCCGAGCGCGTCCGGGAGCTCGGCCAGGCCCTTTCCCGTGACTACGCGGGGAAGGACCCGCTCCTGGTCGGGGTGTTGAAGGGCGCCGTGGTCTTCCTGGCGGACCTCATGCGGGCCGTGGACATCCCGCTGGCGGCCGATTTCATCGGGGTCTCGAGCTACGGGGGCAGCAGCCGCTCCTCCGGCGTGGTGAAGATCACCGCGGACCTCAGCATCTCCATCGAGGATCGCCACGTAGTGATCGTGGAAGACATCATCGACAGCGGGCGCACCATCAGCTACCTGAAGCGAAATTTGCAAACCCGGCATCCCGCAAGCCTCAGGGTCATGGCCCTGCTCGACAAGGTCGAGCGGCGCGAGGTGGACGTGGAGCTGGACTACGTGGGGTTCACGATCCCGAACGAGTTCGTGGTCGGCTACGGCCTGGACTACCACGGGCTCTACCGCAACCTCCCGTGCATCGCGGCCCTGGAGGAATCCCCGCCGAGCTAACCTTGTGGGCGTCTCCCCCTGTGATATACTAACTGGGCATTTTTCTTTCCCATTTCGATAGGAGGTCGGAAGGGCGGAGGCCCCGGGAGATGCAGGCGAGAGTGCCGATGAATCAGTTCTATAAGAACCTGGTCCTCTGGATGGTGATCGGCCTGATCGTCATCCTCCTGTTCAATCTCTTCCAGGCCAACGCGCCCGCGAAGGAAGAGATCGTCTTTTCCGACTTCCTGAAGAAGGTCGAGGTCGGCGAGGTGCGGGAGGTCACGATCCGGGGGAACGCGGTCTCCGGGCGCCTCAGCGATGGCTCGGCCTTCCGGACGTACACCGTTGACTACCCGGATTTCGTCAAGGTCCTGAGGGACCGCGGCGTGCGCATCATCGTGAAGCCGCCCGATAACAACCCCTGGTACGCGATGCTGCTCCAGTGGATCCCCATGCTCCTCTTCATCGGCGTCTGGATCTTCTTCATGCGCCAGATGCAGGGGGGCGGTGCCAAGGCCCTCTCCTTCGGCAAGGCCCGCGCGCGCCTCGTCTCGGAGAAGCAGAACAAGGTCACCTTCCAGGATGTGGCGGGGGTGGACGAGGCCAAGGAGGAGCTGAAGGAAATCATCGACTTCCTCAAGGATCCCCAGAAGTTCCAGAAGCTGGGGGGCAAGATCCCCAAGGGCGTCCTCCTGGTCGGGCCTCCCGGCACGGGGAAGACGCTCCTGGCGAAGGCGATCGCGGGCGAGGCGAACGTCCCGTTCTTCTCGATCTCGGGGTCGGACTTCGTCGAGATGTTCGTGGGCGTCGGGGCCTCGCGGGTGCGCGACCTCTTCGAGCAGGGCAAGAAGCACGCCCCGTGCATCATCTTCATGGACGAGATCGACGCGGTCGGGCGGCACCGGGGGGCGGGCCTGGGCGGCGGCCACGACGAGCGCGAGCAGACGCTGAACCAGCTGCTGGTGGAGATGGACGGCTTCGAGACCAACGACGGCGTCATCCTGATCGCCGCGACGAACCGCCCGGATGTGCTCGATCCCGCCCTGCTCCGGCCCGGGCGCTTCGACCGTCAGGTGGTGGTCCCGCGGCCCGACGTCAAGGGGCGCGAAGAAATCCTCAAGGTCCACTCGCGGCGGATTCCGCTGGCGACCGACGTGGAGCTCAAGGTGCTCGCCCGGGGAACGCCCGGATTCTCCGGCGCGGATCTCGCGAATCTCGTCAACGAAGCGGCGCTCCTGGCCGCCCGGCAGAACAAGAAGTCGGTGGAGATGCCGGACTTCGAGAACGCCAAGGACAAGGTCATGATGGGCGTGGAGCGGCGCTCCATGATCATCAGCGAGGACGAGAAGCGGACCATCGCCTACCACGAGGCGGGGCACACCCTCGTCGCCGACTTCCTGCCCGGCACCGATCCCGTGCACAAGGTCACCATCATCCCGCGGGGGCGCGCGCTCGGCCTGACCCAGCAGCTGCCGACCGACGACAAGTACAACTACTCGAAGGACTACCTGGTCAACCGGATCACCATCCTCCTGGGCGGCCGCGCCGCCGAGGAGGTCGTGCTGGGGCAGCAGACCACCGGCGCGGGGGACGATCTGGAGAAGGCCACCGAGATGGCGCGGAGGATGGTGTGCGAGTGGGGGATGTCGGAGAAGCTCGGCCCCCTGACCTTCGGCAAGAACGAGGAGCACATCTTCCTCGGCCGGGAGTT
>LDXP01000127.1 GCA_001443385.1 Candidatus Rokubacteria bacterium CSP1-6 | reverse complement strand
GAGGAGATCACATGCGGTTCGACAAGCTGACGGTCAAGGCGCAGGAGGCGGTCCAGGCGGCCCAGTCCCTGGCCGACCAGCAGAGCCACCAGGCCATGGAGCCCGAGCACCTGCTGCTGGCGCTGATCCAGCAGCAGGAGGGCGTCGTGGGCCCGGTGCTCGCGAAGCTCGGGGCCCGCCCGGAGGCCATCGCGCGCGAGGTGGAGGAGGAGCTCAGGAAGCTCCCCAAGGTGAAGGGCGGGGGCGGCCAGTACATCTCCCCGCGACTCAACCAGGTACTGGAGCGGGCCTGGAGCGAGGCCGAGAGGCTCAAGGACGAGTACTGCTCCACCGAGCACCTGCTGATCGGGCTCAGCCAGGACAAGGAGGGAGCCGCCGGCCGGATCCTCAACCGCCACGGGGCCACTGCCGACGCCATCTACCGCGCCCTGGTCGAGGTCCGGGGCACCCAGCGCGTCACCGATCCGAACCCGGAGGACAAGTACCAGGCGCTCCAGCGCTACTCGCGCGACCTCACCGACCTGGCCCGCAAGGGCAAGCTCGATCCCGTCATCGGCCGCGACGAGGAGATCCGCCGGGTCATCCAGGTCCTCTCCCGCCGCACGAAGAATAACCCGGTGCTCATCGGCGAGCCCGGCGTCGGCAAGACCGCCATCGTTGAAGGGCTTGCGCAACGCATCGTCACGGGGGACGTCCCTGAAGGGCTCAAGGGCAAGCGCCTCGTGGCCCTCGACATCGGCGCGATGGTGGCGGGCTCCAAGTACCGGGGCGAGTTCGAGGACCGGCTGAAGGCGGTCCTTCGCGAGATCACCGAGGCGGAGGGCCGGATCATCTGCTTCATCGACGAGCTCCACACCGTGGTCGGGGCCGGCGCCGCCGAGGGCGCCGTGGACGCCGCCAACATGCTGAAGCCCGCCCTGGCCCGCGGCGAGCTCCGCTGCGTCGGGGCCACGACGCTGGACGAGTACCGCAAGCGCGTGGAGAAGGACCCCGCCCTCGAGCGGCGCTTCCAGCCCGTGCTCGTGCGGGAGCCCTCGGTGGAGGACACGATCGCCATCCTGAGGGGCCTCAAGGAGAAGTACGAGGTTCACCACAAGGTCAAGATCAAGGATTCGGCGCTGGTGGCGGCGGCGGTCCTGTCGAACCGCTACATCTCCGACCGCTTCCTCCCGGACAAGGCCATCGATCTGGTTGACGAGGCGGCGTCACGTCTCCGGATTGAAGTCGATTCGATGCCGGTTCCGATCGACGAGATCGAGCGGCGGACCATGCAGCTCCAGATCGAGCGCGTCTCCGTGGCCCGGGAGACCGACGAGGTCTCGAAGGAGCGGCTGGCCAGGATCGACGCCGAACTGGCCGATTTGGCAGAGAAGGGGTCAGGGCTCAAGGCCCAGTGGCAGGCGGAGAAGACCGCCATCACCCAGATCGGGAAGATCAAGGAGGAGATCGAGGCGGCGCGCCAGGGCATGGCCGATGCCGAGCGGCGGGGGGACCTGAACCGGGCCGCCGAGCTCCGCTACGGCACGCTCCTCGAGCTGGAAAAGCGGCTCGGGGCCGAGAACGCGCGGCTCGCCGAGCTCCAGAAGTCGGGCAAGATGCTGAAGGAAGAGGTGGACGAGGAGGACATCGCCGAGACGGTGGCCAAGTGGACGGGCATCCCCGTCAGCCGGCTGCTCGAGGGCGAGGTCCAGAAGCTGGTCAGCATGGAGGAGCGGCTGGCCCGGCGCGTGATCGGCCAGGACGAGGCGATCCGGGCCGTGTCCAACGCCGTGCGCCGCGCGCGCGCGGGCCTCAGCGATCCCAACCGGCCCATCGGCTCGTTCCTCTTCCTGGGGCCCACCGGCGTGGGGAAGACCGAGTTGGCGCGCGCATTGGCAGAATTCCTTTTCGACGATGAACGGGCCATGGTGAGGCTCGACATGTCCGAGTACATGGAGAAGCACACGGTGGCCCGCCTCATCGGCGCGCCGCCGGGGTATGTGGGCTACGAAGAGGGAGGGCAACTGACAGAGGCCGTGAGGCGGCGGCCGTACACGGTGGTCCTCTTCGACGAGATCGAGAAGGCCCACGGCGACGTCTTCAACGTGCTGCTCCAGCTCCTCGACGACGGCCGGCTGACCGACGGCCACGGCCGCACCGTGGACTTCAGGAACGCGGTGGTCATCATGACCTCCAACCTGGGGAGCCACATCTTCCGCGAGTACGAGAAGCCCGAGAAGGTCCGGCCGCTCGTCCTCCAGGAGCTGCGCGCGACCCTGCGCCCCGAGTTCCTGAACCGGATCGACGAGATCGTGATCTTCAACTCCCTCGGCCACGCCGAGATTGCCCGGATCGTGGAGATCCAGCTGGGGCACCTCGAGAAGCGGCTCGCCGACAAGCGAATCACGCTGGAGGTGACGCCGGCGGCCAGGGCGCTCCTCGGCAGGGAGGGCTACGACCCGACCTTCGGGGCGCGCCCGCTCAAGCGGACCATCCAGCGGCTCGTCCAGGACCCGCTGGCGCTCCGCCTCCTCGAAGGGGAGTTCGCCGAGGGGGATACGGTCGTCGTGGACACGGAAGGGGACGCCATCGCCTTCAGGCGGGGAGTCGAGGCGGTCGCGGAATAGGAGAGACCATGCGACGAACGTTGATCCCACTGGCGGCGTGGATGGGCGTCGTCCTCCTGGCGGCCTCCGCCTTGGCCGCTCGGGCCGACCTGGTCGCGGTCAAGGACCTCCTGGCCCAGCCCGACAAGTGGCATGGCCGGGCCGTCGTGGTAACCGGGATCGTCAGCCGGCTCGACGCGAAGACTTCCCAGAAGGGGAACTCCTACTACACCTTCGTCCTCACGGACGGCCTGGCCAGCGTGAACGTTTTCTCCTACGGCACCCCCCAAATCAGGGACACGAGCCGCGTCCAGGTGGAGGGTACGTTCCTCAAGGTCAATCGGGTCGGCAAGTACACCTTCCACAACCAGGTGAACGCCCGCCGCATCACCCCCCTCTAACGCAATAACGCAAGCCTGACCCCGCCAGAATCCCCCCGATCCCCTGAATCCTCCGCTTCCGCCCAGGCATCTGAACGGGTAAACTCGCCGCCATGGATGAGCACCCTCCCGTAACGCAAATACGCAAGCCTGACCCCATTCATTACGCGTGGGTGGTACTGGGGGCGGTGATGCTCGTGATGATCGCCGCCTCCGGCCTCCGTTCGGTCTTCGGAGTCTTCATCAAGCCGCTGGAGGCCGACTTCCACTGGGACCGGGCGGCTCTCTCGGGGGCCGCGGCCCTCTCCCTCTTCCTCCTGGGCGCGGTCGGCCCCTTCGTCGGACGGCTGGCCGACCGGTGGGGGCCCCGGCGGGTCCTGGCCCTGGCCCTCCTGGTGCTGGGGACCGGGACCATCCTCTCCAGCTACGTCCAGAGCCTCTGGCACGTCTACATCGCCTCCGGCATTCTGATGGCCGTTGGCGCGGGCGGGGCGGGGATAGCGACGGCCGCCAGCGTGGCGGCGCGCTGGTTCGAGACCCACCGGGGCCTCGTCATCGGGCTCCTCGGAGGCGCGATGTCGGCGGGCCAGCTCGTGGTCGTCCCCCTCGCGATGGGGCTCACGGTGTCCTACGGCTGGCGCCAGAGCTACTTCTGGCTCGGCGTCGCGCTCTTCGCGCTGATCCTGCCGCTCTCGATCTGGCTCGTGAGGGACGGCCCCGGCGAAAAGGGGCTCAAGCCGTACGGCGCGGGCCACGCTGTTCCGTCGCCCGGGATGATTTCCCTCCCCGCCGACCGGCGCGTCTCCGTCACGGAGGCCGCGCAGGTCCCCGCCTTCTTGCTCCTCGTGGCCACCTTCTTCGTCTGCGGCTACACCTCCAGCGGCCTCGTCCTGACCCACCTGATCCCCCACTCCATGGAGCACGGCTTCTCGGAGATGGCCGCCGCGCAGGCCCTCGGCGTCATGGGGGCGATGAACATCCTGGGGACCGTCGCCTCAGGATGGATCTGTGATCGATTCGGCAGGAAGGGACCGCTGGCCTTCTACTACTTCTTCCGCGGCCTCTCGCTCCTCTTCCTCCTGTACGTCTGGAACGTCCCCTCGCTCCAGCTCTTCGCCGCCATCTTCGGGCTCAACTACATCTCCACCGTCCCGCCCACCACGACGCTGACGGCGAACATCTTCGGGCGCTACTCGGTCGGGGAGCTCTCGGGCTGGATTTTCTTCTCCCACCAGGTGGGCGCCGCCCTGGGGGCCGCGATCGGCGGGTGGGTCTTCGACTGGACGGGCAGCTACGCCTGGGCCTTCGTGTCGGCGGCCGTGCTGGCCGTCATCGCCGCCGGCCTCTCCCTGATGATCAAAGAGGAACCGATGAGCCCCCGGGCAAGACCGGCCACGGGAGTCCCCGTTCCCTCCGAAGCGTAGCGCTCCCTTACCAGCCGATGGCGTGGGCGCCGCGCCGGGGGTCGGCGCCGGCCAGGAGCGTTCCGTCCGGCCTCACCACAATGGCGCAGACCGCCCCCGCGCGCCAGTCCACCTCCGCCCAGCGCTCGATGCGGTGCCCCAGCCCGGCCAGTCCTTCGGCCGTCTCCGGAGAAATCCGCGCCTCCAGGTTGAGCTGGCCCGGGAACGCCGGGTGGGGCCAGAAGGAATCAGGGAAGCTCCTGGAGGCGACGCGCGGGGCCTCTACGGCCAGCTGGGGCGGCATGCCGAAGACCGCGATGTTGAGAAAGACCTGGAGCATGGCCTGCTGCTGGACGTCGCCGCCGGGTGTCCCGAACGGCATGAAGAGGCGCCCGTCCTTGAACACCATGGCCGGCGCGGGGGTGAGGCGGGGGCGCTTGCCCGGGGCGACGGCGCTCGGGTGGCCCGGGTCCAGCCAGGACTGGGAGCCGCGCGGGGAGACGACGCAGCCGACGCCCGGGACCACGGGGGAGTCCACGGGGGGATCGCTCGGCGTGGCCGAAAAGGCGTTGCCGTCCGCGTCCACGACGGCCACGTAGCTCGTATCGAGGGCGCGCGCGCCCCGGGGGCGGGCGGCGGCAGGCGGCACGTAGCCGTTCTTCACCGCCGCCAGCCCCAGCGGGTCCCCGGGCGGCGTCTCGATCCACGCGTGGTCGTCGCGGATCAGGGCTCGACGGGCCTGCGCGTAGGATTTTGAGAGGAGCCCATCCGCCGGCACCTTCACGTAGTTGGGATCCCCGTAGTAAGCCTCGCGGTCGGCGAAGGCGAGCTTGATCACCTCCGCCAGCAGGTGGAGGTACCGGGGCGAGTTGTGACCCAGCGCGCCCAGGTCGTCCGACTCGAGGAGGTTCAGCAGCTGGAGCAGCACCGGACCCTGGCACCAGAAACCGCACGCCGCCACTTCGAACTCGCGGAAGGTCGTCCGCAGCGCCGGCGCCACCTCCACGCTGAACTCGCCGAGGTCCTCCCGCGTGAGCAATCCCCCTTCCTGACGGTGGAAGGCGCAGATCGCCTCGGCGATCTCGCCCCGGTAGAACGCGTCCCGCGCCGCCTTGATGCCTTCCGCGCGGCCCCGGGCCCGGCGCTCCGCGGCGATCATGGTCTCGATGGTCCGGGCCAGCTCGGGCTGGACGAACGGCTCGCCGGCGGCGCGCGGCCGGCCCTCAGGAAGATA
>LDXP01000126.1 GCA_001443385.1 Candidatus Rokubacteria bacterium CSP1-6 | reverse complement strand
GATCCAGGTGGCCCAGTACCAGAGGGCGCTCGTCAGGACCGTGCCTGTGGTGGCGACGAAGAGGCTGGCGCCGATCACGGCGATGTGATCCATCAGGCGGGGAATCCCGCGCACGGTGAGGAACTTGAGCGTGATGACGGCCAGCGTGAGGCTGCCGAGGATGGAGTGGCCGAGCACCCGGGGGGAGCCGGGGTCGATGTACCCGTATCGCACGCAGTGGTAGGCGATCAGGACGAAGAACACCAGGATCACGTCCCCCTGGCGCCGGTGCCACCACGCCAGAGGCTCGGACGCCCATGGGAAGAGGCTGATCTTCCCGTAGAGCTGGAGCATGATCAGGAGGTTCAGCACGGCCAGGACGAAGGCCAGGGAGGCGCCCACGGCCTTCAGGAGGATGACGTCCATCAGCGGCTGATCCGGTCGGTCTTGGCGGGCTCGTAACGGCCGTCGCGCGCCAGGGCCCAGAGCACGCGCCAGGCGCCCCGGGTGGCGAGGAGCCAGTAGGTCTGGCAGCGGAAGGTCCCCCAGAACTTCTCCTTGAACGTCTTGCGCCGGAGGTCCACGGGCCGGGGCAGGTAGGGCGCCAGCTCCTCGATCAGCTCCTGCGTCACGATCCCGCCCACCCAGACGGTGAGCCCGAGCGCCACCGACGGGAAGGCCAGCGAGAAGACGAAGAGCCAGACGTGATCCCGATAGACGTAGGCCAGGTGCCAGCCCAGGAACCCCACGACAGGATAGACGCCGGCCGCGATGGGCCACTCCACCACCTTGTTCCCCACGTGGCGGCAGAGCTGGGCCAGGTTGTAGGCGGTGGGCGCCCGCCGCCAGATCCGCCAGAGGGGGCTCACGTCGTCCAGCACGCCCTTGTACCAGCGCGCGTTCTGACGGACGATCTTCTCCGGCGTCTCGGGGAGGTCGGTCAGCTCCAGCATCGGCATGGGCCGAATGAGGATCCCGCGCGCGCCCAGCTCATACCCGAGCGTCGAGTCCTCGGTGACCCCCCTCGTGGGAAAGCTACCGAGGGATTGAAGGCAGTCCAGGCGCACGAACTGGTTGTGGCCCAGGCAGATCTGCGAGCGGCGGAAGAAGAGGTCGAACGCCGGACGGAGGACGGGGGCGAGAGCGGGGACACGCGCGCAGAGGCGCTCGACGAAGCGGACGCGCTTGAACTCGTTGATCAGCCGCGCGATGGAGACGCGGATGAAGATCGAGGACTGCTGGATGGCGCTGATGCGCCCGCGGATGCCGAGGCGGGCGAAGTTCGCCAGCGAGAGCGTCACGCCCTGATAGGCGAGGCTCCCCCGCCCGCCGAGCTCCTCCCCGGCGATCCAGCGGTACACGTTGGGATCCGGCAGGGAGTCGGCGTCGCTCACGCCCACGAAGACCCGCGACGGGTCGAAGGACTCGCCCAGGATCTCCCGGAGCGCCTCGGGGCGGAGGGCCCAGTTGAGCTGCTCGGCCTTGCGCCCCGGCCCCGGCAGCGCCAGGTGCCAGAGCATCTTCTGGGCGTACGGGGGGAGCTCGGTGCGGAAGCGCCGGACGAGCTCCGCCGTGGCCACCCCCATCGCCGGGTGGGGCGCGCGCTCCTCCTCGTCCTTGGTCACCACCACCACGTGGAGCCGTCCGTGGGGGTAGCGCGAGGCGAAGAGCCCTGCGAGCGTCCCCGCGATCTCCGGCTCCTGGTAGGCGGGGACCAGATGGAGAAAGGTCGGGGCCCGCTCGTCATCCTCGAGGGCCGCCTCGGTGGGAAGCCGGTCGAGGGACCCGTACGCCTCTTTGACGAAGCCGATGGTGGTCAACATCCCCTTCCAGTCGATCAGGAGCTTGAGGGCGGCCCGGAAGTTGAAAAGGAAGGCGATCGCGAAGAGGAGCGGCGTCAGGTCCACCTCAGCGCTTCTCCTGGGGGAACTTCAGCACCTTCTCGCCCGGCCGGACCATGCCCAGGTCCTCGCGGGCGATCTGCTCCACGAGCGCAGGGTCCTCGCGCAGGCGGTCCACGGTGCGGTTGAGCCTGTCGGCTTCCACGCGGAGAACCTGAATCTCCCGCTCCAAGGCGTCCACCTCCTGCTTCAGCTGCCAGACCCGCACGGCCCCCGCGCCCCCGAAAACGAGAAGTCCCGCGGCCGAGATCCCGAGGGCCGCGCCGGCCAGCGCCCGGCGCTTCACGGCGCTCGCCGAGCGAAGAGGGCGCGGCCGGGCCAGGAGGCAGCCTCCCCCAGCTCCTCCTCGATGCGGAGGAGCTGGTTGTACTTGGCCGTGCGCTCGCCCCGCGCCAGCGACCCCGTCTTGATCTGCCCGGCGTTCACGGCCACGGCCAGGTCGGCGATGAAGGTGTCCTCGGTCTCGCCGGAGCGGTGGGAGATGACGGTGCCGTAGCCGGCGCGCTTGGCCAGCTCGACGGCTTCCAGGGTTTCCGTCAGCGTCCCGATCTGGTTCACCTTGATCAGGACCGCGTTGGCGACGCCCTTCTTGATTCCCTCCTGGAGGATCGCCGGGTTCGTCACGAAGATGTCGTCGCCGACCAGCTGGATGCGCGACCCGAGCCTGCGGGTGAGCGCCACCCACCCATCCCAGTCCTGCTCGGCCAGGCCGTCCTCGATGGAGCAGAGCGGGTAGCGGTCGAGGAGCGACTCGTAGAAGGCGATCATCTCCTCCGGCGTCCGCTCCTTGCCCTCGGCCCTGAACCGGTAGCGCCCCCCGCGGAAGAACTCGCTGGCCGCCGCGTCGAGGGCGAGCATGACGTCCTCGGCCGGCCGATAGCCGGCGCGCTCGATGGCTTGAAGGAGCAAATCCAGAGCGGCGGTGTTTGACCCGAGCGCCGGGGCAAAGCCGCCCTCGTCGCCGACTCCGGTGGAGAGCCCCTTGTCGCGCAGGAGGCCCTTGAGGGCGTGGAAGACCTCGGCGCCGGTGCGGAGCGCCTCCGAGAAGCTCTGGGCGCCCGCCGGCACCAGCATGAACTCCTGGATGTCGAGCCCGTTGTCGGCGTGGGCGCCGCCGTTCAGGACGTTCATGAGCGGCACGGGCAGGAGGCGCGCCCCGGCGCCGCCGAGGTACTGGTAGAGCGGGAGCCCCGCCTCGTCGGCCGCGGCGCGGGCCACCGCCAGGGAGACGCCGAGGAGCGCGTTGGCGCCGAGCGCCGACTTGTTGGGCGTGCCGTCCAGCTCGAGGAGCGCCCGGTCCACCGCCGCCTGCTCGGTCGCCTCCATCCCGTCGAGTTCGGGGGCGATCACTTCGATCACGTTGGTCACCGCGCGGCGCACGCCCTTGCCGCCGTAGCGCTTCCCGTCGCCGTCGCGGAGCTCCACGGCCTCGCGCGTGCCCGTCGAGGCGCCCGAGGGTACGGCCGCGCGGCCGAAGCCCCCGCTTTCCAGGACGACCTCCACCTCCACGGTGGGATTACCCCGGGAGTCGAGGATCTCGCGCGCGTGAATCTCGCTGATGGCCGACACTTACGATCTCCGCTGGAAGATGAACTCTGCGAGCGCCTTGATGGGCTCCGCGGGAGGACCCAGCGGCTGGAGCGCGGCCTTGGCATCCTCGATCAGCGACTTGGCCTTGAGCCGAGACGCTTCGAGACCGAACTGCCCCGGGTAGGTCACCTTCTTCTTCCGCCGGTCGCTGCCGGCCGTCTTCCCGAGCTCCTCGAGGCTTCCCTCCACGTCCAGGATGTCGTCCACGATCTGGAACGCGAGGCCGAGGTGCGTGCCGGCTTCACGAATCGCCTTGAGAGCGGGAGCGGACGCCCCCGACAGCATCGCCCCGCTGACGAGAGAGGCGCAGAGGAGGGCGGCGGTCTTGTGGCGGTGGATGTACTCCAGCGTCTCGGCATCCACCGACTTCCCCTCGGACTGGATGTCCACCACCTGCCCGCCGATCATGCCAAAGGTTCCAGCCGCGGCGGCGACCTCCCTCACCACGTCCAGGGAGGCGTGCTCGGCGAGGAGGCCGAAGGCGAGGGTCAGGAGCGCGTCGCCCGCCAGGATCGCGATGGCTTCGCCGAACACCTTGTGATTGGTGAGGCGGCCCCGGCGGTAGTCGTCGTCGTCCATGGCCGGCAGGTCGTCGTGGATCAGCGAGTAGGTGTGGATCAGCTCGAGGGCGCAGGCGGTCGGCAGGACGCGCTCCATCTTGCCACCGACGGCCTCGGCGCCCGCGATGACGAGGATGGGACGGAGGCGCTTGCCCCCCGCGAAGACGCTGTAGCGCATCGCCTCGTGGATCGCGGCGGGCGGCGCGTCCTTGGGAGGAAGATAGCGCTCGAGGGCCTCGTCCACTGCCCGCCTGTGCTCCGCGAGGTAGGCGGCGAGGTTGGAGCTCACTTCCCCTCTTCCTCTCCGCTCTCCAGGCTGAAGGGCTGGGTTTTGAGGAGGCCCGCCTCGTCCTTGGTCAGCAGCTCGATCTTCCGCTCCGCCTCCTCCAGGTACTTGGCGCAGCTCCGGGCCAGGCGGATGCCCTCTTCGAAGGCCTTGAGCGACTCGTCCAGGGGCAGGTTGCCGGACTCGAGGGTCTGGACGATCTCTTCCAGCCGGGCGAGGGCGTCTTCAAACTTGAGGTCGGTCATCGCGCTCCCTCACCTCGGTCACACGGGCTCCCAGCGTTCCCTCATGCAGCAGCACCTGGATCTCGCTCCCCGCTCCGACCTGCCGCCCCGACCGCACGATCTCGCCGGAGGGGAGCCGCGTCAGGCTATAGCCCCGTCGGAGGACCGCGAGCGGCGAGAGGCTGTCCAGCTGGCCCACCGCTGTCCTCAAACGGTGACGCATCCGCTCGGCCGAATGCCTGATTCCCGAATGCAGACGCCCGTCCAGCTGTTCGAGCAGCGTCGCGGTGCTCGAAATCCTAGCCAAGGGGCTCTTGGAAAGCAAGGAATTTGTCGCCAGGAGCGCGCGGTGGCGGGCCTCCCGCCGCGCGGCAGTGAGGCCGGCGGCGAGCCGGGCCGTCAGCTCGTCGAGCCGGCGTTCGAGGTCCCGGACCGGCCGGGCCGGGTCCGTCAGGACGCGCCGCCGCGCCAGGGACTCAACCCGCTCGCGGTGCCTCGCGATCCGCTGGATCACGACGCGCTTCAACCGATCGTACAGGTCGGCCACGAGCTCCGCGACCGCCTCCTTCTCCTCCACGACGAGCTCTGCTGCTCCGGAGGGCGTGGGGGCACGCAGATCAGCCACGAAGTCGGCGATGGTCCAGTCAGTCTCGTGGCCCACCGCGGAGATGACCGGCACCTTGGACCCCGCCACCGCCCGGGCCACCGCCTCCTCGTTGAACGCCCAGAGGTCCTCCAGCGAGCCGCCGCCTCGGGCGACGATGATCACGTCGAGATCGCCGAGGCGGTTCAGATCCTGGAGCGCCCCGACGATCTCGCCGGCGGCCTCCTCGCCCTGGACGCGCACCGGGGCGATCACGATGTGGAGATCCGCGAAGCGGCGGGAGATGATTTGGAGGATGTCCCGGATCGCCGCCCCGCCGGGGGAGGTGACGATGCCGAGCTTCCGCGGGAAGCGCGGGAGCGGGCGCTTGCGCGCGGGGTCGAAGAGCCCCTCGGCGGCCAGCTTCGCCTTGAGCTGCTCGAAGGCCAGCTGCAGCGCGCCAAGCCCCTTGGGCTCCAGGAGCTCCACCACGAGCTGGTACTCGCCGCGCTGGGCGTAGAGGTCCAGCCCCCCGAAGGCGAGGACGTGGAGCCCATCCTGGGGCTCGAAGCGGACGCGGCGCGCCTTGCCCTTGAAGAGCACGGCCTTGAGCGAGGCCGTCTCGTCCTTGAGCGTGAAGTAGGCGTGGCCGGCGTTCGACACGCGGAAGTTGGAGATCTCGCCCTCGACCCAGAAGGCGGGGAACTCGGCCTCCAGCCGCTCCTTGATCCGCGCGGTCAGCACCGACACCGTCCAGACGTGCCGATCGTCACTCATGCGGCACCGAGGT
>LDXP01000125.1 GCA_001443385.1 Candidatus Rokubacteria bacterium CSP1-6 | reverse complement strand
CGGCGAGCTCCTGACCCTGTTCATCGACGCGAAGGTCTATCAGCGCGTCACCGCCGGCTCCTAACGCCGGGCCGATAACCGTCGCATCCCGGCGTTCTCGGTCGTCGCCCATCCTCACCGTACAACCGCGTACGCCTCCGGTGGGCTCCTCCTTCGGGCCTTGGGCTACTCGGTTCTCGGCCCGGCGCGTCAGGCGGCGAGCAGGACGAGCAGGCCTCCCCACAAGAAGATCCCGCCCACCATCACGAGCGCCGCGACGAGATCGGCGCCCAAGGTCCTCATGTGACGAGTAGAACGGGGCAACAAAAAAGCCCGCCCGAAGCGTGACGCCGCCCGGGGATCCCGAACGGATGCGCCCCGTGGAAAGCCGGGCGCGGGAAAGCGAGACGGCCGGGGCCTGCGGCTGCCCGACCGCCGGAGGTTCAACGCTCGCGTGATCATATCCCACTCCCTTCTTCGGAAAGCCGGGCCACCTCGGCCTGCAGAGCCCGGATCGCCTTCTGCTGCTCGACCAGAATTGCCATGACAACCACCTCGTAGGGATCCGTGCGGGTCGCGTAGGCGCCCTCGGCGGCGTGCATGAGGGCCGCCTGAAAACAGTCGTCCAGCGCCGACTGATCTTCCTTCCTGAGCGCCCGCCTGAACTTGGCCCACGACGCCACCTCCTCGTGGATGGCCTGGGTAATTGGAACAACCGTCCGTCCCACCGTGCCACCTCAACTCGCCGCAACAAGTCTCCCTCGCCCCCCTGGGGGAGAGGGTGGGGTGAGGGGGGAAGTCATCCGCACGGTCGAGAGCGGATGCGCGACGCGGAGGGCCAGGCCGTCCTCCGCCGGATCCACGGCGAGGACCACGCCGGCGGCGCGAGAGAGCGCCCGGGCGAACCGGGGCTCCCGGTAATCCTGGGGGAGATAGGGATTGATGACGAGCACCGGGACGCCCTGCGCCGCCAGCCCCGCAAGACCCTGGACGACTTCGTCGAAGAGAGCGGCGGCTTCCGGGACCGGCACCTCGTGATCGTGGAAGGTGGCTGCGGGCCCCACCGCCACCACGCCGTCGGCGGGCAGCTCTCTCACGGCTTGAGGAAGGCGTTTGATCACGAGGGCGTGCAATTGGTGGCAGGTGAAGGCCCGGGAGACATACACGCGCGCGAGCAGTTCCCGGGGATTCCGCCCCGCCCGCTTGGCGAGCCGCGCCACGGCGTAGGGATCGAACGCGTTGACGCCGTCCACCCAGCACAGCCGGTCGCCCGCCAGGAGCGACCGGACCGCGATGGTGAGCCCGAGCCGCATGACGAACGGCATCCCCTGGAGCAGAACCAACCCAGCCATCAGAACCCCCGGACGAGCCCGACAACCTTCCCGAGAATCTTGAAGTCCTTCTGCCCCTGCCGCACCAGGATCGGGGCCATGGTGGGATGCTCGGGCTTCAGCACGATAGCCTCGCCCTGCCGCGCGAAGCGCTTCACCGTGGCCTCGTTGTCCAGGAGCGCCACCACGATGTCCCCCAGCTCGGCGCTCTGCTGGCGCCGCACCAGCACGAGGTCCCCCTCCACGATGTGGGCGTTGATCATGCTGTCGCCGTGCACCTTGAGCGCGAAGACCTCCTCGCCCTTGCTGGCCAGCCATTCCACCCCGACGGGCAGGGTGCCTTCCAGGTTCTGCTCGGCGAAGAGCGGCTCGCCGGCGGCGATCCGGCCGTACACCGGAACCTCGCGCGTGGCGGGGGCGCGCTCCACCAGGGTCAGGTTGCGGGACGACCGCCCGGCGGTCACGCGCCGCCGCAGGTGGCCCTTCCGCTCCAGCGCCCGGAGGTGGTCGAACGCCGCCCGCGGCGTGAAGTGGAAGCGCGCGCCGATCTCGCGCACCGTGGGCGGCACGCTATGCCGCTGCGTGAAGGTCTTGATGAAGCCCAGGATCTCGCGTTGCCGCCGGGTCAGCTCGTGCATAGGCCCCCTCCTCGACACCAGAATAGTCATCGCCTGTTTAGTAAGTCAAGCAAAAAAATTAGGCGGGCTCCCAGGGGTCGCACACCGGGCAGGTCGTGAAGCCCTGCTCCTTGGCCTCCGACACCCGCTTGAAGTACAGCCGCTCCGGCTCCGGGATGCGCCCCGCCCACCCGCAGCTCCGGGCGTGAAAGAGCCGCGAGCCGCGCTGGGCCAGGTAGGGCTCCCCCGGCGCCTCCGCGCTCCCCTCCCCGTACGTGGTCAGCCCCGAGTCGGGAAGCGGCGCCGTCGCCGGGGCCGCCTCAGCCGCCGCCGGTTGGGTCGCCGCCGGCTCTGGCGGCGCGGCAGGGATGGGATCCGGCTCGTTGATGTGGAGGTTCGTCTCCACGGTCGAGCGGAACTCCTCCGTGGCGCGGCGGAACTCGCGCATGGCGCGGCCCAACGAGCGCCCCAGCTCCGGCAGCCGCCGCGGTCCGAAGACGAGCAGCGCGACGACGAGGATGAGGATGAGCTCCTGGAACCCGATGTCAAACATAGGCAGGGCCCGTCACGTTCCGATCATACCACCGCCCTCGATCTCGGCGAGGAGCGTCCCGAGCTTCGCCTCGAGCAGGCGGAGCAGCACGGGATCGTGGCGGTGGTAGCGATCCTCGATCTCCAGCACGCGGACCTTGGAGGCGGCGTCCGGCCACCGCTCCACGATGAAGGCCCGGTGATCGCCCTCCATGACCGCCACCACGTCGGCCCAGCCCACGTCGTCCCGCGAGAGCGGGCGAGGGCAGAAGCGCGAGATGCCGGCCGAGCGGATCCCGTACCTGCCGCTCGTGAGGTCCTGGAACACGGCCTCCGCGGCGGGACTCCGTGACACGTTCCCGGTGCAGACAAAGAGGAAATTCACCCCGCGATTCTAGCACGGGCACCCTGGCATCGTGATGTCAGCATGGCCTCGGCAGCCTGGCATGCGGATGGGCCCATCAGAAAGGAGATTCAACGAAATCGCGCAGTTTTTCCGCCGGCGCTTTCTGGCATTTATCCTGCTTCGGGTTTCGAGGGGGGGAATCCGCCATGTCCACTCTGCTCGTCCTGGAAAGCCCTGAAGCCGCCCCGCGCGACGGGCAGGGGTTTCCCGACCCAAGCACGCTGAATCGCCTCCTGACCCTGGGCCATTCCGAGCGGCGAGCCCAGGCCATCCCCGAAGAGAAGACGGACGCGAAGCGAGAATCGGCCCGCGCCCGAATCATGGTCGTGGACGACATGCCGGACGTCCGGGGGTTCCTCAGCGATTTTCTGGAGGAGGAGGGCTACGCGGTGGAGGCCTTCGGCAACGCCACCGACGCCCTCCAGCGCCTCGACGCGTTCCGCCCCGGCGTGATCCTGCTGGACATCCTCCTGCCCGGTCTCTCCGGCCTCTCCGCCCTCGAGCAGATCCGCGCCACGAACCCTGAGGTGGGGATCATCATGGTGACGGGGATCAGCGACGACGCGATCGCCCGAAAGACGCTTGCGCAGGGCGCCTTCGACTACATCGCCAAGCCCATCGACCTCGACTACCTGAAGCGGAGCCTCGAGACCCTCCTGCTGGTTTAGACGACCTTCTCGCAGACGCCCGACGGGATCACGCGGTGCGCGCCGCGTGCTCGTGATACGCTAGCCGTAGACGTGGGGGCCCGGTCGGCGTGCGGTCGGGCCCAACCCGCCAGAAAGGATGGGGACCATGTCGAACGAGACTCGCTGGCCGCCCCCGCTCCGCCAGCCGAGCGCACCCCCGCCCCCCTCAGGAACGATCAACCGCGCTGCCGCGGACGCCTTCGCGCGGCGGATCCGAGATGAGCAGAGCCTCCGCCTCGGCTTCCTCGCGGGCGTCGTGGCCGCCGGCATCGGCGCCGCGCTCTGGGCCCTGATCACCGCGGCCACGAACTATCAGATCGGTTTCATGGCGCTCGGTGTGGGCTTCCTGGTCGGCCACGCCGTGCGGGTGTTCGGGAAGGGCGTGGACACCGGCTTCGGCGTTCTCGGAGCGGTCCTCGCCCTGGCCGGGTGCCTCGCGGGGAATCTGCTCGCCGCGTGCATCATCGCGTCGCGTGAGATGAACGTCCCGCTCTCGGCCATCCTGGGGGGGCTTACCCCGGCGCTGGCCACGCGGGTCCTGACCGCCACATTTCAGGTCATGGACCTGCTCTTCTACGCGCTCGCCGTGTACGAAGGCTACCGCTTCTCGTTCAGACGGATCACGGAGGCAGAGACCCGGCGGCTCACCCACTGAGGGGAAGCGGTCAGCGGGCGCCCGCGTTGACAAGGCGCGGCGCTGCGTGTATGTTTCCGAGCGACCGATGAACCTCGTGTCCGAGCGGCTGAACGTCGACGACTACGAAGAGGCGATCGAGCTCTTCTACAAGCGCCACTGGACCGACGGGCTTCCCGTCGTCCTGCCCACCCCGCGCCGCGTCGAGGCGCTGATCGAGCACGTCGGGCGGGACCCCCAGGAGAGCCTCGGGGCCATCCCGCCGAGGGGCGGCGAGGCGACGCTCGAAAAGCTCGCCATCAACGCCGTGATGGGCGGCTGCCAGCCCGAGCACTTCCCGGTGGTCCTCGCCGCGATGGAGGCTCTGCTCGACCCGGCGCACAACCTGAACGGCGTCTCCCAGACGACCCACATGTGCGTGTCGCTCATCATCGTCAACGGCCCCATCGCCCGCGAGCTCGGCTTCAACTCCCGCGACGGCGTCTTCGGCAACGGCTACCGCGCCAACGCTGCCGTCGGACGCGCGGTGCGCCTCGCGCTGTGGAACCTGGGGGGCGCGTTCCCGTGGGACACGGACAAGTCCACCCTCTCGCACCCCGGCGAGTACGCGTTCTGCATCGCCGAGGAGGAAGAGGACAACCCTTGGCCGCCGCTCCACGTCGAACGCGGCTGCCCGCCCGGATCGGACGCCGTCACCGTCTTCGCCTGCGAGGGGCCGCACAGCGTCTTCTGCTACGGGACACCCGAAGAGATGCTGCACGTGCTCGCGGACTCCTTGCAGGCGCTCGGGAGCAACAACATCCACGTGCTCGGCCAGACGCTCGTCACGCTGAACCCGCTCAACGCCGAGGAGTTCGCCAAGCGCGGCTGGTCGAAGCAGGACGTCCGCATGTACCTCTGGGAGCACGCGCGCCGGCCGCTGGCCGAGGTCCGCGCCTGCGGCGTCATCCACGAGCAGTTCAGGAAGATGGAGCGGGACGCCGGGCGCTACCCGCTCCGCTACGACCTCGAGAACCCGACGACGCGGCTCCCCGTCACGGCGAGCCCCGAGGACATCCACATCATCGTCGCCGGCGGGCGCAGCTACTTTGCGGCCGTGCTGCCCGGTTGGGGCGGCTTCGGCGGCTTCGCGGTCACGCGCCCGATCCGGCGCCCGCGCTGAAGGAGCACGCGCCATGGAATTCCTGAGCCCCGTCTGGCCGGCCGCGGCGGCGGTCCGGCCGCCCAACAAGCGCCTCCAGGGGATCCAGGGGGCGCGGATCGCCCTCGTGGACGACAACCTCGACACCGCCTTCACCACCCACCTCGAGGCGCTCCTGACCGAGCGCGCCGGCGCCAAGGTGCGGCGCCTCGTCAAGCCGTCCGGCACGGCCCCGTCGCCCCGCGAGCTGATCGAGGAGGCGGCCGCCGGCACCGACGCGGCGGTCGTCGGCATCGGCCTCTGAGGGTCGTGCACGTCGGGCAGTGTGCTCGACGCCGCGGCCCTGGAGAAGAAGGGCCTCCACACGGTCACGATCGTCTGGGACAACTTCGAGAACGCCGCCCGGACGCAGGCGCGGCTCCAGGACGTCCCCGACCTCGAGCTGGTCGTGATCCCGCACCGGCAGGGAGGCGAGACGGCGGACCACCAGCGCCGGAAGGCCGAGGCCGCGCTGGCAGCGGTCGTGGGCAAACTCGTCCAACCGATCTGACGCCCGAGAGGAGAGATCCATGAAGACGCTCGCGTGGTGCAGTCTCGCGGTCCTTCTCGTCGCCGCGCTCGCCGGTGGGGCGGCGCTGA
>LDXP01000124.1 GCA_001443385.1 Candidatus Rokubacteria bacterium CSP1-6 | reverse complement strand
AGGACGGACGGGGGGATCGTGAGCCCCAGCGCCTTGGCGGTCTTCAGATTGACGATCAGCTCGAACTTCGTCGGTTGCTCGATGGGCAGGTCCCGGGGCTTGGCGCCCTTCAGGATCTTGTCTACGTACACCGCCGCCCGGCGAAACAACTCCGGAATGTTGGGCCCGTAGGACATGAGCCCCCCGGCCGCGGCAAACTCCCTCGCGCCGAAGATCGTCGGCAGCCGGTTCTTCAGCGCGAAGTCCGAGATGATCACTCGGTATCCCGACGTCAGGGGATCGAAGAACATGATGACCGCGTCGGGGCGCTGCCTGGACATCCCCTCGAGTGTCCGGGCCAGGTCGTCGGCATTTCGGACCTCGTATGATTGGAGCGCGACCCCAAGCCTGCGCGCCGCTGCCTCCGTCTGTTGCCATTCGAGCCTTCCCGCTCCCCTGGGATGCCAGAGGACGGCCACGCGGGAGGTCCGGGGCACGGCCTCCTTAAGCAACTCCAGCCGCTTCGAACCCAGCTCGGGAGCCATGAGGGATGTCCCGGTGATGTTTCCCCCGGGTCGCGCGAGGCTCGCGACGAGGCCAATGCCCACGGGATCCGCACTGGCGGCCACCACGATGGGGATCGTCTTGGTGGCTTGCCGGGCGGCGTCGGGGAGCGCGCCGCCACCACCCGTTACGATGACGTCAACCTTGAGGCGCACGAGTTCCTCGGCGAGGTCGGGAAGCAGCTCCGCGTTCCACGCCGCCGACCGGTACTCGATCGCAACGGTCTTGCCCTCGACGTAGCCGAGCTCGCGGAGGCCTTCCAGGAATGCCGCACGTTCAGGCGAAGGCGGGTCGGTCAGCGGCGCCAAGACCAGATACCCGATCCGGGGGATCTTCGCCGGCGGCTGCCCGTGTGCGGCGAGCGGGGCGGCGAGGATTCCGAGGCCGAGGGCAACGATCAAGAGCTTGCGTGGGCTCACTGGGGCCACCCGAACAGGACGCGGCTGGCGGCGAGAAGGAAGAGCGTATAGCCCCCCGCGATCAGGTCGTCCACCATGACCCCGAGGCCTCCGACGAGCACCTGGCTCTGCCGCGCCGGGAACGGCTTGACGATGTCGAGGACCCTGAAGCAGAAGAAGGCCACGATCAGGACCCCCACCGTCCTGGGCAGGACGATCACGGAGAGCATCATCCCCGCGACCTCGTCGATCACGATCAACCCGGGGTCCTTTCGGCCAGAGAGGCGTTCGATCCGACCCCCCGCCCAGATGCCGGCGAAGATGACACCAACCAGGGTAACACCCAGAGAGAAGGTCGAAAACGGGATGAGCCAGAGGAGAAAGGCGGCGAAGAGGCTTCCCGCCGTCCCGGGAGCGACCGGTGCCAGTCCCGCGCCGCCCGCCGTGGCGATCGCGAAGGCGAGACGGTCAGTCAGCCGACTCGCCCACGAGCTCGTATCCCTCAACCTCGACGATGCGGACCCGGGCGAAGCGCCCGGGGGTGAGCGAGCGGTCGCACAGGTACACGACCCCATCGATCTCGGGCGCCTGCCCCGCCATTCGCCCCTCCCACGGGAACGCGGGATCCTCGCTCGGGCCGTCCACCAGGACGGTCTGAACGGTCCCGTACAAACTCTTCTGGCGCTCCCAGACGATGCGGTCCTGGGCGTCCTGAACGATCCGCGCCCGCTCGGCCATCACCTCGGGCGGCACCTGGTCGGCCATTGTCGCCGCCGGCGTCCCGTCCTCCAACGAGTAGGTGAAGACGCCGAGGCGGTCGAAGCGGACGTCCTCGATGAAGTCGAGCAGATTCTGGAAGTGGGCCTCGCTCTCCCCCGGAAAGCCGACGAGCACTGTCGTTCTGAGGGTCACTCCAGGGACGGCAGCGCGGAACGCCTCGAAGATCTCCTTCATCCGGCACGCCGTGACGCCGCGCCGCATCCGGCGCAGGATCTCGTCGTCGCCGTGCTGGATCGGCATGTCGAGGTACGGGAGCACGCGCGCCCGTTGCCACTTGGCGAGGAGCCGGTCGTTGACGTGGGCCGGGTGAAGATACATGGGGCGGATCCACGGGACGGCCGTGTCGGAGAGCGCCAGGAGCAGGTCGCCGATGTCGCCGTTGCCGGGAAGGTCCTTGCCGTAGGCGAGCGTGTCCTGGGAGACCAGAATCGCCTCCTGGATTCCCCGCGCCGCCAGGCCATCGACCTCGGCGACGATGTCGCGGAGCGGCCGGCTCCGGTGCTGGCCGCGGAACTGAGGAATCGCGCAGAAGGCGCACCCCATGTCGCACCCTTCGGCGATCTTCACGTAGGCGTACGGGGCGCGGGAGGTCAGGAGGCGCGGCGTGGCGGCGTCGTACAGATAGCCGGGCGGCGCGCCCTCCACCCAGTCTTTGCGCCCTCGCACCTGGGCGACCAGCTCTACGATGCGCTCGAGCTCGCCCGTGCCGAGGATCGCGTCTACCTCGGGCAGCTCCGCCAGGAGCTCCCGGCCGTAGCGCTGCGACAGGCACCCCGTGACGATCAGGGACCGGGAGTGCCCGCGCTCCTTCCGCTGGGCCAGCTCCAGGATCGTGTTGACCGATTCTTCGCGGGCGCGGTCAATGAAGGCGCAGGTGTTGACGACCAGGCAGTCCGCCTCCCCCGGCGTCGCGGCGACCTCGACGCCCGCGCGGGCGAGCATGCCGAGCATGAGCTCGGAATCCACCTGGTTCTTGGGGCAGCCCAGCGTCGTCAGATGCACCTTCATGGCAGGGCGCCATTATACCATCCCCCTCTCCTTCATCCTCTCCCCCCCGAGGGGGAGAGGGCAGGGTGAGGGGGAGAGGAGAAGAGATGAGGGGCATCGGGTGGGGCAGGGTGAGAGGGTGACTCCGTGCTATCCTCGCGGCAGCGTGAACAAGAAACGGAAAGACTGGGGGATGGGGCCGCTCGGCCGTCTCCTCGGAGTCCGGCGGAAGCGGACGGGCAAGGGCGGCTGGCAGTTCCTTCTCACCGTGCGCCGCGACCACATGAACCCCTACGGCCTGGTGCACGGCGGCGTCGTCTACAGCCTCGCGGATTACGCCATGGGCGCCGAATTGGCCCGGCGGCTCGCTGCCGGAGAGCGATGCGCCACGCTGGAGATCAAGATCAACTACCTCGCCCCGGTCGCGGGCGGCGCACTCCGAGCCGAGGCCCGGGTGGTCGAGCGAACCAGGCGGATCGGCGTGCTCGAGGGCAGGGTCTACGATGACCAGGATCGACTCGTCGCGCTGGCGACGGGGTCGTTCTACATTCAGGTGGAGCGGTAGTTGATGAACTGGATGGCGATGCCGAGGTCCTTGTCGCGGAGCAGGGCGATGACGGCCTGGAGGTCGTCCCGGTTCTTGCCCGACACCCGCACCTGGTCCTCCTGGATCGCCGCCTGGACCTTGAGCTTCGTGTCCTTGATCAGCTTCACGATCTCGCGCGCCTTCTCGATCGGAATCCCCTGCTGGAGGGCGATCTTCTGGCGGAGCACACCGCCCGCGGCCTGCTCCGCCTTGCCGTAGGAGAGCGCCTTCAGCGGCACGCCCCGGCGGTGGAGCTTGGACTGGAGGATGTCCAGCACCGCCTTGAGCTTCATCTCGTCGGGCGCCAGCACCGTGAGGTCGGTCTTCTCCAGCGTCACCTCGCACTTCGAGCCCTTGAGGTCGTAGCGCGTCGCGATCTCCCGCCGAGTCTGGTCGAGCGCGTTGGCGACCTCCTGCATGTCCAGCTTGCAGGCGATGTCGAACGAGTTCTCCTGCGCCATGGGGCCTACCTCAGGGGCTCGAGCGGGACCACGGCCACCCCCTTCGGGGGGGTGAAGGTGAAAAGCCGGTCCTGCAGGCCGGCGTTGACCATGGTCCGCGTAAAAACCATCGTGACGGTGTTGTCGAACTGGTCGTAGAGGACCGCCTTGCGCGCCAGGAACTCCCGGGGATCCACCGAGAGAATCAGGCGCGTGAGCACCGGCGTCGGGCGCCTGGGTGTGAGGTCGAGGACGAGATTGCCGGCCTCGTCGGCCTTGTTGGCTGGGTTCAGAAAGCGCACCGTGAACTCCTCGCTCACCTTGCCGAGGCCCGCGAGAAAACTTCCCGCCGGCCCCGCCAGGGCGCGCGGCGCCTCGCCCACATTCACCTGGTTCAGCTCCGGCGTGTACACCCAGAGCGACCGGCCGTCTGAGACGATCTGCTGCGGCGAGGGCGCGCGGTACTCCCAGCGCATCTTCCCGGGCCGTTTCAGGTACACGGTCCCCTCGGCCTTGATGGTCTGGCCCAGGCTCTTGTTGAACGCCTGCTGGGTGAAGTCGGCCCGGAGATCGGCGATCCGGGCGTAGGCGCCCTCCACCCCCACCACCACGTCCTCGAGGGACTGGGCCCCCAGGGAGGCCGGAAGGAGCGCGAGGACGAGAGCCAGCGCGATGCCGGCGAGGCGAGGCATGGATCACCGGGCCCGCTTGGCCAGGAAGTCGGGGCCGACCAGGACCTCCCGGGGTTTGGCCCCGTCGCCGGGGCCGATGATGCGGTCCTGCTCCATCATGTCGACGAAGCGGGCGGCCTTGGGGTAGCCGAGCCGGAGGCGCCGCTGGAGGAACGAGATGGACGCCTGCCGTTGCGAGATCACGAGCTGGACGGCGTCCCAGTAGAGGTTGTCGCGCTCCGCGACGGCGGCGGCCTCGCCCGCGGCCGCTTCGCCGGCCGGCGCGAACTCTTCGTAGGCCGCAGCCCCCTGCTTCCGCAGGAAATCGCAGACGGCCTTGGTTTCCTCCTCGGCCACCAACGAGCCGTGGACGCGGACGGGGCGCGAGGTCCCCGGCGGGACGAAGAGCATGTCGCCGCGCCCGAGGAGCGTCTCGGCGCCGTTGCCGTCGAGGATCGTGCGCGAGTCCACCTTGGAGGCCACCTGGAAGGCGATCCGCGCGGGGAAGTTGGCCTTGATGAGCCCGGTGATGACGTCCACCGAGGGGCGCTGGGTCGCGATGATCAGGTGGATGCCGACGGCCCGCGCCACCTGGGCCAGGCGCACCAGTGAGTTCTGGACCTCCCCGGCCGAGGCCATCATGAGGTCGGCCAGCTCGTCCACGATCACCACCCAGTACGGCAGGCGCGTCCCCGCCTCGACCCCGCGATTGTAGCCCTCGATGTTCCGGACGTGCTTCTCCGCAAGCAGCCGGTAGCGCTCGTCCATCTTCCCCACGATCCACTTGAGCCGCGCCGAGGCCTCGCGGGCGTCGGTGACCACCGGCGCCATCAGGTGTGGGATCCCCTCGTAGATCCCGAGCTCCAGGCGCTTGGGGTCGATCATCAGGAAGCGCACCTCGGCCGGCGTGGCCTTGTAGAGGATCGAGCAGATCATCGAGTTCAGCCCCACGCTCTTGCCGCTGCCCGTGGCGCCGGCGATCAGGAGGTGGGGCATGGCCGTGAGATCGGCGACGTAGGGCGTGCCGATCACGTCCTTGCCGAGGGCCAGCGGCATCTTCCCCTTCGACTGGACGAACTCCTGGGAGACGAGGATCTCCCTGAGATAGACGCTGGCGATCTCGGGATTGGGCACCTCCACGGCCACGGTCCCGCGCCCCGGAATCGGCCCGACGATGCGGACGGACGCCGCCTTCATCGAGAGAGCCAGGTCGTCGGCCAGGTTCACGACCTGGCTGACCTTGATTCCGGGCGCGGGCTCGAACTCGTACGAGGTGATGACGGGGCCCGGGTTCACCTGGACGATGCGCCCCTCGACGCCGAAGTCCTGGAGCTTCTTCCGGAGGATGTCGGCGTTGGCCTGGAGCTCCTCGCGCGCCTGGCGGAGCTCGGAGGCGGGGGGCGCCTTGAGGAGCCCGATCGGCGGCAGCTGAAAGGCCGGCCGGCCGCCCTTGCTGAAGTCGAAGGTCTCCTGCCACGCGAGCCCCTTGTCCATGAGCCCCGACTTGGCCTTCGCCGGCTCCACGACGATCGGGGGCGGAGGCGGGACAGGCTCGCTCGAGGCTGCGCGCTCCACGACGGAGGGCGACGTGACCAGGGGCAGCTCGGCCTGGGCCGACTGGGCCCTCGGGGCCGCCTTGCGCCGGCCGATCGTACGGAGGAGACCCGTGTAGGACTCCTGGGTCAGGAAAAGAACCCCGATCGGGACGGCGGCCAGGAGCACCAGGAGCGCGCCGACCTCGCCCACCGAGCGGCGGAGCAATTCGAGCACGCCCCAGCCGAAGACGCCTCCCTTGTGGACCAGCGCGG
>LDXP01000123.1 GCA_001443385.1 Candidatus Rokubacteria bacterium CSP1-6 | reverse complement strand
CCGTAGAACGCGACGACATCCGCGGTGGCGACGTCCACATGCTGGCCCTGCCCGCTCCGCTCGCGGGCCAGGCACGCCAGCAGGAAGCCGATGGCGCCGTTCACGCCCCCCTGGTAATCCGGCTGGGAGACGGGCAGCGGCAGCGGTGGGCGCCCGGGCTCGCCGATCGTGATGCTGGCAGCACCGGCGGCCGAGGCCTGGAGCGCGTGGCCACGAAACCGGGCGTAGGGGCCGCGGCGGCCGAACACCGTGACGGACACGTGGACGAGACGCGGCCAGCGCCGCCGCGTGTCCTCGGGGGTCAGGCCGAGCGCCTCGAGCCGCTCGATGGGCAGGTTCTCGACAAGGCCATCGGCGGTTTCGAGCAGGGCGCCCAGGCGGGCGCGGCCGGCGGCCGAGTCGAGATCGAGCGTCACGCCGCGCTTGCCCGCGTTGAGCGCGAGGAAGAGGCCGCTCCGCTCAGGATGGGGCTCGTCCCGGGGAAACGGGCCGTGGCGGCGGGCGCTGTCACCCTGGAGCGTTTCGACCTTGACGACATCGGCCCCCAGTCCCGCCAGGAGCCGGCCGCAGTACGGCGCGGAGACAAGCTCGCCCAGCTCGACGACCCTGAGGCCGGCAAGCGCTCCGGCGTTCACGCCGTGCGCCGCGGGAGGACCAGCGTTGCCTGGCCCGCCGCCGTCACCTCGCCCCGCTGGTTCACCGCCGTCAGGTCGAGCGTGACCTCACCGCGGTTTTCCACGACGGCCTTGGCGGCGACGCGCCCCCGGCACCACGTGGTGTCCCCGATGAGGTTGTGGCGCTGAACCCGGACGTTGAGCCGCCGGAGGAAGCCGTCGTCGCCCATCCAGTTCGTCACCAGGTGCCCCAGCCAGGCCACGCGCTCGGGACCGTAGTCGTAGGCGCCGGGCACCCCCACCGCGCGGGCGAAGGCCTCGTCCCAGTGGACGCGCTCGGGAGGCTCGGGCACGCCGAAGGCATTGGGGATCGCGAGCGCCGGGTGGCGCTCGAACATGTCGAAGGCCAGCCCGTGAGCGCGCACGTAGAGGCTCCCCCATCCCTGGATGAAGGCGATGACCGACGTCACGGTCAGCGGCCCCTTCACCATGGGCGGAAGCGCGTCGCCGACCTGGACGTCTTCCCAGTAGCGCGCCGTGGTCCCGCGGATCTCCTCGCTCCGGTAGGCGAGCCGGATCCTCTCGATCTCCTCCGGCGTGTAGCGGTGCGCCTCGACGGTTCCGTACTTGCGCCGCTCACGCGCGGTGTCGCGCTCGGTCCTGAAGCACCAGGAATCGGCCTCGCACACCAGCTCGCCGCGCTGATTGGTGAACGTCGTGCGGTAGGTCTGCTGGATGGCGCGCTTGGCGAACGTCGAGGCCTTGTCGACCAGCGCGAGCAGCGCGCTGTCACCGACGATGCGGTCATCCTCCCGGATCGGCAGGCGCCAGCGGAAGTCAGTCCCGGCGTACATGGCGTGGATGCCCGGGAGGCCTCCCACGTATCCCGAGACGATGCGGTCCATGGCGAAGAGGATGGTGGGCGGCGCCACGCCGTGCTCGACCCAGAACGGGTTCCGGTCCCCGATCCCGTGGGCCCAGTGGCGCATCGCGTCGCGCGTGGCGACCTCGATGTAGGGCTCGGGGCGGCGCACCGGCTGGCCGATGAAGCGGCCGAGCTCGGCCAGCGATTCGTCGGTGATTGTCGGGAACTGTCGCTCCATGTCGGGTCCCTCCGGACCATCTGCCATGATATCATCGGCGCGTGCGGCTGGAGGTGATCGTCGAGCAGAACGAGGCGGGCGAGTTTCAGGCCAAGGCCGTGGAGTATCCCGGCGTCAATGCCACCGGCCGCACCGAGAAGGAGGCGCTCGTCCGCCTCCTCGATGCCCTGGAGCTCCACCTCAAGCAGGCCCGCAAGGAAACCTCCCCGTGATCCCCCTCACCCTATGACCCCCCTCCCCCTGCCCTCTCCCCCGGCGGGGGAGAGGATGAAGGTGAGGGGGGCCATCATCTTCGCCCTGCTGTTGATCCTCGCCGCCCCCCTCGCCGCGGCGAGCCAAGCGCCATACCAGGGACCGCTCATCGACGCCCATTCGCACCTCCCGAATCCGCAGGTGCTGGAAGCCTACGTAGCGGCGATGAAGCGCCACAACGTGGGCAAGGTGGTCCTCCTCGGCGTCGGCGGCGTACAGAAGCAGGACGTCGAGTGGATCGCCGCCGCCGCCAAGCGCCACCCCGACCGGGTCATCCAGGGAGCGCCGGTCCCGGATCCACTGGGCCAGGGCCAGGCATCGAAGCTGGACGCGCTCCTCGGTTCGGGGCAGTACCGGGCGGCGGGAGAGGTTCACGTCCGCCAGGAGTCGCGGAAAATCGACCGCCGGGCCGACGACCCCGCCTTCGGCCAAGTGCTGGAGGTCGCCGCGAAGCACGGCGCCCCCGTCGTCATCCACTGCGAGCTGACGGCGGCGGCTTCGTCGCTCGAACCCGCCCTCCAGAAGCATCCCAAGGCGGTCATCGTCCTGGCCCACGGGGGAAGCGCGGAGCCCGCCATGCTGGAAGGCCTGCTGGGCCGGAACCCCAACCTGCTCGTGGATCTCTCCGGGATGCATTACCAGCGGACGCCCCGACTCGCCTCCGAGAAGGGGCCGCTTGATCCCGCGTGGAAGGCGCTGATCGAGAAGTTCCCCGACCGCTTCCTGATGGGGATCGACGTCTGGGCGCCGCGCCTGTTCGAACCGGCGACCCTGGACCGCCTGCTGGCATGGACGCGCCGCATCCTGGGCGAGCTCCCGCCCGAGGTCGCCCAGAAGGTCGCTTACCGGAACGCCGCCCGGCTGTTCAGAGTAGAATAAGCACCCGGCATGGGGTCGAACCCGTTCAGCGGAAGGACCGTCGGCCAGATGCTCGATGTGGCGGCCGCGCGCTACGCCGAGCGCGAGGCCATCGTCCTCGCGGACGAGCGGATCAGCTACGCGGAGCTCCGGCGGCGGGTCGACCGCCTGGCCCGGGGGCTCCGCGCGCTGGGAATCCAGAAGGACGACAAGGTCGCCCTCTGGCTCCCCAACCGCCCCGCCTGGCTCGTCGCCCAGCATGCCTGCGCCAAGATCGGCGCCACGGTCGTGGCGCTCAACACCCGCTACAAGGCCCACGAACTCTCGTATATCCTGGAGCAGTCCGACGCCGCGGCCCTGATCCTGACCGACCATCTGGGCCCCATCGACTTCCTCGAAGTCCTCGACGAGGTGCTTCCCGAACTCACGAACGCCGAGCCCGGCGCGCTCCGCGCCGAGAAGTTCCCGCTCCTGAGACGCCTCATCGTGGATGCCGAGGATCCGTATCCCGGAACCCTCCGCCTCCGGGATGTCCTCGAAGCTGGCGACGGGTCCGACGACGATCTCGAGGCCGCCGGAGCGCGCGTCACGGCGGACGACGTCTTCACCATCCTCTACACTTCCGGGACCACCTCCTTCCCCAAGGGCGCCATGATCAGCCACGCCAACTGTCTCCCCCACGGCTGGAACTGCGGCGCCCAGCTGCGGGTCACTGCCGATGACCGCGTCCTCCACGCCCTCCCCTTCTCGGGGACGTGGGGCGGCGTCAACATCCCGCTGACCGCGTTCACCCACGGCGCCTGCCTGGTCCTGATGGAAGTCTTCGATCCCGGCGCGGCGCTCTACCTGATGGAAAAGGAGCGGATCACCGTGTGGAACGCCGTGGACGCCATGATCCTCGGCGTCCTGGAGCACCCGGACCTGGACCGCTACAACCGGTCATCGCTCCGCACGGGCGGGGTCGCGATGACGAGCGGCGGCGCGCAAAGCCTGTTCGACGAGGTCGTCACCCGGGTCGGCCTGAGCCAGGCCTTCCAGCCCTACGGGATGACCGAGGTCAACGCGCTGGCCCTCTACCACGACCTGGACGAGCCTGCCGAGAGCCGGAAGCTCCCCGGCGTCTGGCCGGCGCCGGGGCTGGAGGTTCGCGTTGTGAACCCTGAAACGGGACAACCGTGCAAGCCCGGGGAAGAAGGAGAGCTCCAGCACCGGGGCTCGCTGGTGACGCGCGGCTACTACAAGAAATCCGAGGAGACGGCGAAGGCGTTCACCGAGGACGGCTGGTTCCGGTCGGGGGACCTCGCGGTCCGGGACGAGGCGGGGCGGACGATCTTCAAGGGACGCCTCCGGGAGGTGCTCCGCATCAGCCACTTCATGGTGGCGCCGCGCGAGATCGAGGAGTTCCTGATGGCCCATCCGAAGGTCCACCAGGCCTTCGTGGTCGGCGTGCCGGACGTGAAGCTGGGGGAGGCGCCGGTGGCCTACGTGATTCCGAAAGAAGGCGAGATCCTGAGCGAGGCCGAGCTCATGGCCCACTGCAAAGGCAAGATCGCCTCGTACAAGATCCCGCGCCACGTCCGCTTCGTGAAGGACGTCCCACGTACCCCCGGGCCCCACGGCGACAAGGTCCAGAAAGCCCGGCTCCGCGAGCAGGCCATCCAGGAACTGGGTCTCCAGTGAGACGATTCCTGCTCATTCTCTTCGCCGCTGCTCTCGCCGTCGGCTGCATCGCGCGGGCGCCAAAACCACGATCAGAACCGGCCGCGGGCCCGGTCCTCGAGCGGGAGCAGGTTCTCACCCTCCTGAACGAGGCGCTCCGGGCGCAAGCCAAGGGGGACCTCCCGTCCGCCACGGGGTCGGCGCGGCGGGCGCTCGCGGGGGCGCGGAGCAGCGGCTGGAACGATCTCGCCGCCGACGCCCACTTCCTCCTGGGCGAGATCTTCGGCCAGGAGAGCCTGCCCCGTCAGTCCGCCGAGGCCTTCGCCCAGGCGTACGAGGGGAGCCGCCGCGCGAACGACCGGCCGCGCGGCATCCGGGCGCTCAACGCCCTCGCCAATGTTCTGCTGGATGTCGGCGACTACGACCGCGCCTTCGAGGCGTCGTCCCAGGCGCTCCGGCTGGCGCGGAGCACCGGCGACCTCCGGGGCCAGAGCACCGCCCTCAACAACGTCGGCGAGACTCACCGCTTCGGCGGCCGGTACGCCGCGGCGATGGACGCCTACAAGGAGGCGCTGACCCTCGCCCAGCGGGCCGGGACGTCCCAGGACGTCCTCGTCATTCTCGAGAACATGGCGAGCACGTCTCGCCGCCAGGGACAGCTCGAGGAGGCGGCGGAGCGCTACGACGAGGCGCTCGCCCTTGCCCGACGTTCAGGAACCCCCGAGCAGGTCGCCAACCTGCTGAACACGTTCACCGGGGTCCGCCTCGTCCAGCAGCGGCCCGCCGACGCATGGCTGCTGGCGCGGGAAGCCGTGGATCTCAGCCGCAGCGAGAACCTGAAGCGCCCGCTGCCCCGGGCGATCCAGAACGAGGGGCTCGCCGCCTGGGCGATGGGCGACCGCGAGACCGCCCGGCGCGCGCTGACGGAGGCGGCCCGGCTCGCGGGGGAGATGGACGACCGGCAGGTCCTGGCGTACTCTCAGTGGCACCTGGGCCGCTTGGCCTTGGAGAGCGGGGACCGCGACAGCGCCCTCGCGGCGCTGGACCAAGCCCTCAGGCTCTTCCGGGGCCTCCGCCTCGCCGAGGAGTCCCGCCGGGTCGAAGCGGAGTTCCGCGCCGCCAAAGGAGACCAACCGTGAAGCTCGACATCGGCATGCTCACCCACGACCTCAAGGGAATCGGCGACTACGCGCGCAAGGTGGAGGCCATGGACTTCGACTGCCTCTGGTCGTCGGAGACCCAGCATGATCCGTTCCTCCCCCTCGCCGTGGCCGCCGGCACGACCGCCCGGGTCAAGCTCGGCACCGCCATCGCCGTGGCGTTTCCGCGGAGCCCGATGATCCTCGCCCACATCGCCTGGGACCTCCAGGCCGCCTCCGACGGGCGGTTCATCCTGGGGCTCGGTACCCAGGTCAAGGGCCACAACGAGCGGCGCTTCTCGGTCAAGTGGGAGGCCCCGGGGCCGCGGATCCGCGAGGTGGTCCTGGCGCTCCGCGCGATCTGGGACTGCTGGCAGAACGGGACCAAGCTCGACTTCAAGGGGCAGTTCTACCGCTTCGACCTGATGACCCCCTTCTTCAATCCCGGTCCCATCAAGCACCCGAAGATCCCGATCTATATCGCCGGCGTCAACCAGTACATCTGCCGGGTCGCCGGCGAAGTCTGCGACGGCCTTCACGTCCACCCCTTCAACAGTCCCAAGTACCTCCGGGAGTTCGTGCACCCGGCCGTCGAGGAGGGGCTCC
>LDXP01000122.1 GCA_001443385.1 Candidatus Rokubacteria bacterium CSP1-6 | reverse complement strand
CCCTCACCTTTATCCTCTCCCCCGGCGGGGGAGAGGGTAGGGAGGTAAGAAACTCCTCTCCCCCAAAGGGGGAGAGGGTAGGGTGAGGGGGAGAGGGCAGGGTGACGGGAAGAGGGTAAAGGTGGGGGGCGGGGAGTCATTCATCATTCATAAGGAGGCTTGACATGGCGAGAGACGTGAAAGCGATCGACTTCATGTACTACGTGGCGACCCCGGAGTTCATCGCCAAGTGGACGGACGCGAAGAAGGGCGAGCTGATCTGCCGGATGGAGCGGGCCATCGGCAGCCTTCCCCAGTTCGAGTCCATCGAGACCATGCTCAAGAAGATGGACGAGGCCGGCGTCGAGAAGGTCTTCATCACCCAGACCAAGATGTGGTCGTACTGGAACAAGTGGATGTACATGGACACGACGCTCGAAGAGGTGACACAGTACACGACGAAGTACCCCGACCGCTTCGCCGGCCTCGCCGGCTACAACCCCTTCAGGATGAAGGAGAGCCTCCGGGAGATCGAGCTGGCGGTGACGAAGCACGGGTTCAAGGGCGTGTACGTCCATATTTACGGGTTCGACATCCCGCTCCACGACAAGAAGATGTACCCGCTCTACGCCAAGTGCGTGGAGCTGGACGTGCCGGTCTCCATGCAGGTGGGCCACGTGCTGGAGTCCATGCCCAGCGAGCACGCCCGCCCCATGTACCTGGACCAGATCGCCTGCGACTTCCCCGACCTCAAGATGATCGGCGCCCACACCGGCTGGCCCTGGGTCGAGGAGCTGATCTCGGTCTGCTACAAGTG
The DNA here is from genome assembly GCA_001443385.1 of Candidatus Rokubacteria bacterium CSP1-6. Lineage (GTDB taxonomy): Bacteria > Methylomirabilota > Methylomirabilia > Rokubacteriales > CSP1-6 > CSP1-6. The sequence continues at coordinate 5,672 of LDXP01000122.1, read as the reverse complement.
GGACAACGTCTGGTTCGGCGTGGACGCCTGGAATCCCAAGTACCTGAAGCCCGAGATCATCCAGTTTATCGGCAGCCGCATGGGCCAGGACCGCGCCATCTGGGGGACCAACGGGCTGCCCTGGAAGGAGAGCCTCGACCAGGTGGACGGGCTCGGGCTCAAGGACGAGGCGAAGAAGAAGCTCCTCCGGGACAACGCCATCCAGCTCTTCAAGCTCTGATCGTTCGGAGCAGGGAGCCGTGGGGCCGCTGGACGGCGTTCGCGTCATCGACCTGACCCGGTACATGGCCGGGCCCTACGGCACCCTGCTCCTCGCCTACCTGGGAGCCGAGGTGATCAAGGTCGAGGAACCCGGCACCGGGGATCCGATGCGCCAGGCCTCGCTGTACTTCCAGGACGGGCTGTCGGGCCACTTCGCGAGTGGCAATGCCTCCAAGAAGAGCCTCACGCTGAACCTGCGGCACCCCCAGGGGCGGCGGATTTTGCTGGAGCTGGCGGCGAAGGCTGACGTTGTTCTCGAGAACTTCAGGCCTGGAACCATGGCGAAGCTCGGCCTCGACTTCGAAACCCTGAGGGCCGCCAACCCCGGGATCATCCTGGCATCCGTGTCGGGCTTCGGACAGAGCGGCCCCTGGCGTCATCTCCCTTCATTTGACCTTGTCGCCCAGGCTGTGGGCGGTGGGATGAGCCTCACCGGGGAGCCCGGCAGGCCGCCGGTCAAGATGGGAGTCCCCATCGGTGATCTCGCCGCGGGGGTCTTTGTGGCGCTCGGGGCGGTCTCGGCTCTCTATCACCGCCGGATGACCGGGCACGGCGAGTGGGTTGACGTGGCCATGATGGATGTGCAGCTCTCCCTGCTCAATTACCTCGCCCACTACTTCTGGGCCTCCGGGAAAGTCCCCGAGCCCGAGGGGGCGGGGCATCCCAACATCGTCCCGTACCAGATTTTCCCCACGCCCACGGGGTATCTGGCCGTGGCCGTCTACGGCGATCACTTCTGGGCCGGCTTCTGCCGCGCCCTGGAGCTCCCGGAGCTGATCGAAGACTCGCGCTTCGTCAGCAACGACCTTCGCTGCCTGCACCGTGAGACCCTGATCCCGATTCTGGAAGAACGGATCGCCTCGCGCCCGAGAGAGGCGTGGCTGACCCGGCTGGGGGAGGAGGGAATCCCGGCCGGCGCGGTGTATCACGTGGACGAGGCGCTCGCCTCGCCCCAGGCCCGGGCCCGGCAGATGGTCGTGGAGGTCAAGGGCCCCCCGGGAAGCCCGATGAAGCTCCTCGGCACTCCTCTGAAGTTCCAGCGCGCGCGCGAGGAGATCGGCCCACCCCCGACGCTGGGGCAGCACACCCAGGAGATCCTGCGCGATCTTCTGGGGTACGGGGATGAGGCCGTTCAGTCCCTTCGGCGGGAGGGCGCCATTTGATGGGGAAGGCGGTCCGCCTGGATCGTGAGGGCGGGGTCTGCGTCGTGACCATCGACCGCCCGGAGGTCAAGAATGCCCTGGACCTCGAGACGATCGAAACGCTGTCAGACGTCGTGGACGGCCTGGCTCGGGATTCCGCGCTCAGGGCGGTGGTGCTGACGGGGAGCGAGGGGGCGTTCATCTCCGGCGGCGACGTCAAGGACTTTCTGCGTCTGGACGACCCCGAGGCCGGCAAACGCATGGCCCAGCGGATGCAGTCGGTCCTGGGCAGGCTGGAGGCGCTGGAGGCGCCCGTGATCGCCGCCATCGAGGGAGTGGCGCTGGGTGGCGGTGCGGAGGTCTCCCTGGCCTGCGACATGCGCATCGCCTCGGAGGCTGCGCGGATCGCCTTCAAACAGGTGAGCCTGGGGATCATGGTCGGATGGGGGGGCGGCCAGCGCCTCCTGCGGCTCGTCGGGCGCTCGAAGGCCCTCCGGCTCTTGCTCACCGGCGTGACCCTCACCGCAGCGGAGGCGGCCACGATCGGGCTGGTTGATGAGGTTGTGCCGGCGCGCCAGGCGCTCGGGGCGGCCCTCGCGCTGGCCCGGCAGATCGCCGTCCAGCCCGCGCGGGCCGTGCGGACCACCAAGCGGGCGCTCCATTACGGCGCCGAGATGTCCCGCGCCGAGGCGGCGGCCTTCGAGGCCGAGTGCTTTAGGACCCTCTGGGGGAGCCCCGATCACCGGGAGGCCGTCGCCGCGCTCCTGGAGAAGCGGACACCGGTCTTTCGGGAGGAGTGACCATGGCGACCCCCTTCGACGAGGCCCGCGCGCGCTGGCAGTCGCGGATCGCTCGGCAGGTGCCGCCGGCGACCACCCACTCGGGGCTGCCGCTCGAGCCGCTCTACATTCCGGCGGAGGGCGCCCCCGAGTATCTGGACATGCTCGGCTTCCCCGGTGACTTCCCCATGACGCGCGGGATCTATCCGGGCATGTTCCGGGAGCGGCTCTGGACGATCCGCCAGTACTCCGGCTTCGGCACCCCCGAGGAGACCAACGCCCGCTACCGCTTTCTCCTGGCCCACGGGCAGACGGGTCTCTCCGTCGCCTTCGATCTCCCGACCCAGATGGGGCTCGACTCGGACGACCCGCGGGCGTACGGCGAGGTCGGGAAAGTGGGGGTCGCCATCGACACGGTGGACGACCTGGCTGCCGTCTTCGAGGGGATCCCGCTGGAGAAGATCAGCGTSTCSTTCACCATCAACGCGACGGCGGCCATCATCCTGGCCATGTACGTCGTGGTCGCTCAGGAACGCGGCATCGGGCCCGAGCTCGTCACCGGCACGATCCAGAACGATATCCTGAAGGAGTACGTCGCCCGCGGGACGTGGATCTTCCCCGTCGAGCCTGCCCTCCGAATGATCGTCGACACGATTGACTACACCTCTCGCGAGCTGCCGCGCTTCAACCCCATCTCCATCGCCGGTGCCCACTTCAAGGACGCGGGCGCGACTGCTGTGCAGGAGGCTGCCTTTACGCTGGCCGACGCCATCGCCTACGTCGAGTACGTCACGGGGCGCGGTCTCCCCGTGGATGCCTTCGCGCCGCGCCTGAGCTTCTACTTCTACACCCATTCCGACCTGTTCGAGGAAGTGGCCAAGTATCGGGCCATGCGCCGCCTCTGGGCCCGCGTCATGCGCGACCGCCTCGGGGCAAAGGATCCGCGCTCGTGGCATTTTCGCTTCGGCGTGGTGTGCGGCGGGAGCACGCTGACGCGTCAGGAGCCGCTGAACAACGTCGTGCGCGTGGCCTACCAGGCGCTCGCCTCTGTGCTCGGCGGCGCGCAGACGATCTTTACCTGCGCGTGGGACGAGGCCATCGCCATCCCCACCGAGGCCTCGGCCCTCCTGGCCCTGAGGACTCAGCAGATCCTGGGCTATGAGACCAACGTCCCCGCGGTGGTGGATCCCCTGGGTGGATCGTACTTCCTCGAGGATCTCACGGACCGGATGGAAGCCGCCGTGGCCGAGAAGATCGCTCAGATCGAGCGGGACGGCGGGATGGTCGCGGCCGTCGAGGCCGGACGGGTTCAGCAGGAGATCGCGGATAGCGCGTATCGGTGGCAACAGGCCGTTGAGCACGGCGAGAGGCGGATCGTGGGCGTCAATTGGGATCGCACCGAGGAGGCGCCGGTCGGCGAGCTCTTCCGCGAGCACCCCCAAACGGTTAGCCATCAGCTCGCTCGCCTGACCCACGTCAAGGCCGCGCGCGACGGCGCGCGGGTGGAGAAAGCGCTCGCTGCCCTCACCGAGGCGGCCGCGGGAGATGAGAACCTGATGCCGTACTTCCTGGAGGCGGCGGCGGCGCGGGCGTCCATCGGCGAAATGGTGACGCGACTGAGGAAGGTCTTCGGGGAGTTCCGTGAGCCGCTGGTCTTCTAGCCCGTTGCCACCCTGGCTGGCTCCGGATCCGCCGCGCCGCGTCCCGCACGCGCGCGCCTGGAACGTGGCGCTGCGGACGCTCCACCTGATGGCCTTCGGGATCCTCGTCGGCGGCCACTTTTGGGGGGTGCCGGCGGAGCCTCTCTACCCGGCGCTCTGGGCCACGGTCGCCAGCGGGGCCGCGCTCATGGGGCTGGAGATCTACCAGAACGCGCAGTGGCTCTTCCTCGTCAAGGGACTGGCGGTGCTGGCCAAACTCGCGCTGCTGCTCCTGGTACCGTTCTTCTGGGAGGCTCGGGTCCCGATCTTATTCGCCGTGGTTGCCCTGTCTTCCGTCGGGGCCCACATGCCAGCCCGCTTCCGTCACTACTCCGTTCTCCATCGCCGCGTCCTCCTGGCCGAGCCGGCGCCCCTCGCGGAGCCCGTCGAACGGGCCTGATGCGGCCGATCCTGATCCTCCAGCACCACCAGGTGGAAACGCCGGGAGTCTTCGCCGAGATGCTGAGCGAGCGCGGCCTGGCCACTCAGACGGTTCGCCTTGATTTAGGCCAGCCCGTTCCCCCCGACCCCAGCGCCTTCGCCGGGGTGATCGCCATGGGCGGGCCGATGGGCGTGTACGAGGAGGATCGCTATCCGTGGCTCCGCGAGGAAGATCGCTTGCTCCGGGCGGCCATCGCCCGCGATCAGCCGGCGCTGGGAATCTGCCTCGGCTCCCAGTTGATCGCGAAAGCGGCCGGGGCCCGCGTCGCCCCCGGGCCTGAGAAGGAGATCGGCTGGTACCCGTTGAGGCTCAGCGATGATGGACGGAAGGATCCGCTCTTGGCCGGGTTCCCCGCGCGCTTCGAGGCCTTCGAGTGGCACGGCGATGTCTTCGACCTTCCGGGGGGGGCGGTCAGTCTGGCCGCCTCGGCCCGTTACCCGCATCAAGCGTTCCGCGTCGGCGGGCGGGTGTACGGCCTCCTGTTCCACCTGGAGGTCACAGCGCCGATGGTCCGCGTCATGACCGACACGTTCAAGGATGAGGTCGTCGCCCTCGGGGATCCCTCGCGGACGAGCGCCATCCTCGCCGATCTCGACCGCCGCACCCCCGCCCTGAACGCCCTCGCCCGCCGCCTGTTCGCCGCTTTCCTCTCCCTGCTGTAAATCACCACCTCGATCATCTTTCCGCGAGCAGCAGACACGTCACCGTTCCACGCCACCGCGATGCTCCGCGAGATGGACATGCGGTTCTGGCTGGAGCAGGCGGAGGCAGAGCTGAAGCAGTTGGGTTGAAGCAGCAGGGCTCGGGCGGACTGGCCAGGAGCGACGAGGGGACTCGGCCGGAGACCCGACGCGGGGGCGGAGTGCCACCGCCCGCTGATTGCCTGGTGCTCGCCGGGGCTGGGCGCTGGGCTCCAACAAAAAAACCGGCCTCTGGCCGCTCGCTTCTCCCCGACGAGCGGCTTATCCATACCGGAACCGAGTGCCTGCGTCAATATCCAATCTCCGATACAGCTCCGGGCTCCAACTCGAATCCCCGTGGCAGGACGAAGCCCAGGTGTCAGAAGATGGAAATGACGCGCTCCAGCGGCTGAAGAGCCTCTTGATGCGCCCCTTCCCCTTGATGCGGCGGAGGGTCTTGAGGATCTCCGCCTCTGTGGGAACGAGACCCCTTGCTCCCGCTTGGGCCCGGGTTTTGGTAGCGCGGCCGAGGAACGATTTCACCATGGGTGGGTCAGCGGGCGCGGAGGCCTTCTTCGAGCCAGCGGAAGGCCTTGGCGTGCAGGTCCCTCAGCGTCGAGATGGTGACGTCGAGGTTCTGGCGGGTCTCCGAGAGGTGGACGAGCCCG
>LDXP01000121.1:4441-6495 GCA_001443385.1 Candidatus Rokubacteria bacterium CSP1-6 | reverse complement strand
CGCGGCTCACGGGCCGGCGCCCTTCAGGGAGATAAAGCGGGTCAGGGCGTCCATGGACTGAAAGTGCGGGGCCAGGTCCTCGGACTCGTCAATGACGATGCCGAACCGCTCCTCGATCGCGATGGAGAGCTCGATAAAATCCAGCGAGTCGAGTCCGAGCGATCCTTCGAGCCCCTTCGGGAGGGTCGTCTCCATGGTGATGTCGGCGGTCCGCGCCGGGTCGAACTTGAGGCGCGTGACGAGAATCGCTTTCAGCGCGTCCAGAACTTCCTTGCGTTCCATGCCGTTACATCTCAACCCAGCGCAGGACAGCCTCGGATCCGCGCCATACACCCCTCAGACGGACGTCCAACGGCGCGGTCCCCGCGGCCCGCGCCACTCCCAGCTCGACCAGGGGCGTGCACGCGAAGGCCTCGCCGAGCCTCCGCTCGATTCCCGTGGCCGCTGGCCCAGCGGGACGCCTGCCGCGTTGTTCAGAGTAGGAAAGCGCCCCCGTGCCGGGCTCCAGGAGGGCGCAGGCAGCGGCCTCCACGAGGGGGCGCCCCACGAGCCAACGCCCGCGGGCGTAGAGATCGGCGCACTCGTCGAAGGTCTCGACGGCCAACACCAGCGCCCGATCGCACGCGGAGGAGGCGAGCAGGGTGGCCGCGTACCAGAGGGCGGAGAGGGCGGCCGGTGCCCCACCCAGGAAGATCGCGTAGGGACCCGTGATCCCGAACTCGATGGCGACCTCGGCCGGCACCGCGCTGGGGGCCGTGTACGGGAAGTGGAGCGTCGTGGACCCGGTCCCCTCGATGAACGCCCGGTTCGCGGCGCCGTAGGCCGAGGCGGTGGCGTAGAGGAGCGCCGTTCGGCTGCCGGCCAGCAGGGCGCGCGGGACTCCCGGCTCCTGGAGTGCTTCTTCTACCGCGGCCACACCGAGGAGGCATTCACGGGTCACCCGCCGGAATCGGTCGCCGCCAAGCACGGGGCGTCCCGCGGAAACGACGGCCCGCCCGGCCGCCGCCGTCCCCGCATCCTCCGGAAGCGCTCCCAGCCCGCGCCCCCACCCTGAGAGGAGGCCGGTTGAGCGAAGCCGCGGGGCCGTGACGGCGCTGGATCTCACTGGACTACCTTTCGTGTCCGGGTTGTCTCATGCGCCCTCGAGCACGAGCGCCGCGTTGCAGCCGCCGAACCCCAGCGATGTGCTGAGGCTGATCCGCGGGCGGGCGGGCCGCGGTCCCGTGGCAACGAAATCGAGATCGCAGTCGGGGTCGGGTTGCTCCAGATTGAGGGTGTGGGGGATCTGGCCGTGACGCCAAGCCAGAAGACACATGATCGCTTCCAGCGTTGCCGCGGCCCCCATGGTGTGGCCGGTGTGGGCCTTTATCGAGTTCACCGGGACGGCGTAGGCCCTCCGACCCAGAACGCGCTTGAGCACCGCGGCCTCGATCTTGTCATTCAGGGGCGTCCCGGTGCCGTGGGCGCTGACAAACTCGATCTCGTCGGGTGAGATCCCGGCCTGACTCATGGCGCCGCGGATCGAGGTCTCGAGCCCTCGCCCGTTGGGATCCGGCGCGGAGATGTGGAAGCCGTCGCTCGCACCGGCGTGGCCGAGGAGGTACCCGAGGGGTTTCCCCCCTCGGGCGGCGGCGTCCCGCTCGCGCTCCATCAGGACCAGGCCGGCCCCCTCCCCCAGTAACAGCCCGCTTCGCCGCCGATCGAAGGGACGGACCTCGTCGCGCGTCAGCGAGCGGAGCGCGTCAAACCCTTTCATCACGAACCGGCAGAGGACGTCATAGCCCCCCGCCACCGCGACGTCGGCCGCGCCGTTCCGCAGGAGATCAGCCGCGAGCCCGAGCGCTGTGGCTCCCGAGGCGCAGGCCGTCGAGATCGTCAGCAGCGGTCCCTCCGCTCCCAGCCACTGCCCCAGGGCCCGCGTGGGACTGTCGTAGAGGGCTCTCGCGAGGCGCGATGGCCGCCGCTTGCCGCTRAGCGCACGCTCGCCCTCTTCGACCCCTCCCAACGCCGTGCCCAGCACGAGGGCGACGCGGCGCGAGTCGGGAGCGAGCGGC
>LDXP01000121.1:0-4401 GCA_001443385.1 Candidatus Rokubacteria bacterium CSP1-6 | reverse complement strand
GCCGCCGACATGGGCCACCAGTTCGTCGGCGGCGGCGATCAGCAGGCGGGAGGCGCGGCAGTCGGTGGAGAGCTCGTCGGGTCGCTCCCGGACCAGTTTCTTGATCTCACCCCCGCGAGCGACCCGCAGATCGTCCACCCGGAACCGTTCGATCCGCGAGATCCCCGACGCGCCGGTGACGAGAGCCGACCAGAACGCGTCGAGATCCTGCCCGATCGGCGTGACGACTCCGGCCGTCCGAATCGCGATGCGGTCGGCTTCAGCCACGGGGAGCGCCCCAGAAATCGTAGAAGTTGAACCACTGGTCGGGATGGGCCGACACGTACCGCTGGATGACGGCCACCAGCTGGCGGAGGCCGGTCTCCTCGCCGCCCGTCCCGACCCAGATCGGGGGCTCGAGGAAGATCCGGTAGGTCTCCGCTTCCCCCAGCACGCAGAATGCCGGAAGCACCGGAGCGCCGGAGGCCCGGGCCAGGAGGAACGGGCCGAGGGGAAACGCGGCCGCCGCGCCGAAGAACGGCAACCACACGTCGGCGCGGCCGCCGGTCGCCCGATCACCCTGGACGGCGACGATCTCGTTACGCCGGAGCGCGGCTAGGAGCGCGAGCGACGTCGTCGGGGCTTCACGAGTTACGAACCGGAGCCCATTGCCGTCGCGACGCAGGAAGGCCTCCACCGAGGGATCTTCCTCGCCGGAGAGCACCACATGGGTGGCGCGCCCCCACTTCGTTGCGAGCATTCGGCCTCCCAGCTCCCAGTTCCCCAGGTGAGCGGTGGCGACGATCAGCCCGCGCCCGGGCGCGGAAGCCGCTGCCAGGTGCTCCTCGCCCTCCACCCCGTCGAGATAATGGGAGAGCCGCTCCACCGGCGCCCGGTTGAGGGTGAGCAGGTCCCCAAAGCAGAGCGCGAAGTTCCTGAAGGTGCCCCAGACCGCGGCATCGAGGCCCCGCCCGTCCACTCCCGGGAGAACCCGCCGCAGGTTTTCCCGGACGCTCTCCCGCTCCGCGGGTAGGATTCTGAGCGCGACACGCGCCAGGACCCCGGCCAAGGCGCGGCGGCCGCGGCGGGGCAGAGCGCGCGCGACGAGGCGCGCGAGGCGATAGTACCTGCTCCGATTGTAGGGGTGGGAGTACCAGCGGCGGGAGCGTCCCTGCGCCGGAAGCGTGGCGGCCTCGGAGACGTTCATGGCGGCCTAGAGAAGCGGCGAGTAGTACATGCGGAAGGCGCGGATCGGTCCGGGCTTCGTGTCGAACAGCTGCGTGGCCCAGAAGCGGCGAGGTTGGCGCTCAAAGCTGATGACACCGGGGCGAGCGGGCTCGTTGGGGTCATACACGCTTAGCTCCACGGCACCGTCGGTGATCCGGTAGCCGTAGGCCGCGACCCCGTGGTTCAGTTCGGGGGTCGGCCAATTCGTCACCAGGAGCAGAACAGGCCGCCCGGCGCGCAGCTCCGCGAGCGCCTCCGCCGCCACCCGCTCCTGGTGCCATTCTCCGACCGGAAAGGTCACGCGCCAGTTCGTCCAGTGGAGCATCGTCCAGAATCGGGAGCCCAGCCCGGTCTTGACCGCTGCCTCCTCCGCGCGTGAAAACTCCCGAAGATTCGGGTAGCCGGGAATCACCACCCGCTGTTCAGGAGGGTACGCCTCCTCCCAGGGGGCGCGCGCCGCGACCTGGCGGACCAGCTCCACGTACGCCTCCGACGGGAGCCTCGCCCCGCTCGGGTCGAAGCGCGCGAACTTCAAAAACTGCACCACACCGCGAGTCATCACGAAGCAGTAATTCGCGTAGAGATCATCCCGCCCCGGGTTCAGTGACCTCACCTCGTTGGCGAAGGCGAAGGTGTCCTCGCCGAAGCGGAAGACCGGCGCCGCGATCGGCTCGCGGATCGCCGTCTGCAGGGGCACCACCGAGGCGCACCCGGTAGCGACCAGGAGCGCCGCGACCAGGAAGGGACGCAGACATCCCGGGCCGAGTCGGGCACAGCCCCGTGCGGCTGCTGGGGTCAACCAAGGCGTAAGCACGGCTTCTTTATTTTATCCTACATGTGCCCCGCGGCCCATCAGACGTTAATCCTTGCCCTTCGGCGCTTCCCCCCTGGCGAGCCTCGTCAAGAACTTCGCCAGATCTCGCGCCATATCGCCAAAGGATTCCTTGAGATGATCTTCGCTATCGCCGCCGAACACACCGTAGGCCGCCACGCGACGGTCGGCCGTGACCATGACGACTTGACCTGACTGCACATCAACGAAGCGCATCTCCGCCTGAGCCTTGCTGCGACCCGCCCCGAACCCGACAAGATAGCGGAGTGCCCGGGAGCCAGGGGCAAGCCTCGTGATTGTCCCATCGAGCCGCAGGGCTCGCTCGGATCCGGGCTTGAACTCCGTCTCGCCCAGGTTGACGACCTTCCCAAAGACGGTCTGCATCGCTCCTATGCAGCCGGTCAACGCTACTGAGAGACCCACAACAAGCGCCCCGATGACCGATCGAGGTAGTGTCATTTGCATGTACCTCCTTATGCTTGCCTCCCGTCGGGTCGATCGGTTGTAGCGGCCCATGACATTGTTCTCCTTGGAAGCGATTCTATCCCGGCCCCGCGGCAGGTCAAGCGCCTCCTCGGGCCACTTGACGCAGCGCCTGTTTCGGTAGATTCTCGGGCGCATCGAGCGACTCGCGGGGCACCCGACCTGAGCAGAGAGAGGGGCGGCAATGCGGCCATATCGGAACTCCCCGTTTGAACCGGGCACGACACCTCGGGGAGAGTACCCTTGATCCACACACCCGTCTGTGACCTGCTGCGGATCCGGCACCCGATCGTGCTGGGCGGCATGGCCGGCAGCACCTCCGTTCCCCTCGTGGCGGCTGTCAGCAACGCCGGCGGTCTGGGGACGCTGGGCATCGCGCGCACCCCGGCCGAGCAGATTCCGAAGGACATCGGCGCCATCCGGGAAACGACCAAGGGTCCCTTCGGCGTCAACTTCCTGCTCTTCGTGGCCCGCGAGCCCGCCATCGACGCGGCCCTCAACGCACGTCCACCCGTGTTCTCCGCCGCCTGGGCGCGGGCGGATCAGGATCTGCGGGCGCTCTTCGGCCGTGCGCACGAGGCGGGCAGCCAGGTGATGTACATGGCCGGCACGGTGCCGGAGGCGCTGCGCGCCAAGGCGGCGGGGGCGGACGTGATCGTGGCGCAGGGCACGGAAGGCGGCGGGCACGTAGGCTGGATGGCGAGCATGGCCGTGCTGCCCATGATCGTGGACGCGGTCGGCTCGACACCCGTGATGGCCGCCGGGGGTATCGCGGACGGACGCGGGCTGGCCGCCGCGCTGGCGCTCGGTGCGCAAGGCGCCCTGCTGGGCACACGCTTCCTGGCCACGAAAGAATCGCCGCTGCACCCCAACTTCAAACAGGCGGTGCTTGACAGCGACGGGCACGACACGGTGTTGACGGAGATTCCGGACATCGCGCGCGCCAACGTCTGGCCTGGCGCCATGGCGCGCAGCCGGCGCAATGCCTTCATCGAGCGCTGGGCGGGCCGGGAGTGGGAGCTGCGCGCACGGCAGCCAGAGGCGGCCGCGGCCTTGCAAAGGGCCCTGGAGACCGGCGACGCGGACAACGCCTCTCTGCTTATCGGGCAGGACGCCGGGTTGATTCACGACATCCCGCCCGCGGGCGAGCTCGTGGAACGCATCGTCGCCGAAGCGGAAGCGCTGCTGAAGGATCGCCTGCCCAAGCTGGTGCGGGTGGGCTGAGCGCCATCCCCAGGGTGGTACCCCAGGACGAGTCGTGCTCGCGGAGGATTGCTGGCTTCCTACTGCCAGCGGATGAGCACCTTCACCTTCGGGTACTCCGGCGCCTTGCCCTCGACATCGACGATGCGCATGGATTGATCCGGAGCCTCCAGCAGGAGATTGTTGTTGCTGTAGGCCACGAATTTGCCCCAAGCCTTCGGCACTGTGACCTCGTACTTGGCGACCGCGCTCTGAGCGTGGGCTGGGTCGGGGCGAACGGCACTGAGCAATCCGGACTCGGAGAACCAGAGGCGAACCGCGATCATGACGAGAGCCACGGCGATGACGCTTAGAATAGCCTTGGTATACCGGTCGGCAATCACAGACGTCCTCCTGGTTAGTTCTGCGTGCACTGCTCGCGACCCGTTGTAGAGAATATCTGTCGGCGATTTGCAGCCCGACCCGCGAAAACGATTGTATCATGCCGGGGAAACACTTCCTCCCTGCGCGAGCCTTTACCAGTTCACAGCCCGGCGGCGAGGAGGGCGCGGGCGCGGGCGAGCTCGTCGGGAGTGTTGACGTTCATGAAGCAGATGGTGGGATCGGCCAGGCGTGCTACCTCCGCCTCGGGGATCTCGAGGACCTTCACCTGGGGGAAGAACCCGATGACTTTGAAG
>LDXP01000120.1 GCA_001443385.1 Candidatus Rokubacteria bacterium CSP1-6 | reverse complement strand
GGGGTGGACGCTCCGCACGCGGGCTGAAGCACGACAAGAGGCGGCGACCGTGGCGCAGCGAAGCGCCTCGCAGGTTGTGCAGTCAGTCGCCAGGGACCAGGAGCGCCTCATCGAGAGCGCTCACCAACTCGTCATGGGTGTGGCGCAGTGGCCCGAGGTCCAAACGCACGACGCCACTGGGTGCACTCCGCTGTTCGCCGGTATCCTGAAGAGCTTCCCCCAGTACCTCGACCTGGTGGCCATCAAGCCAAGCGGCGAAATCTTTTGCGCGGGCAGATCGCCCGAAGCCGCCGCCAGCTTTGTGGACCCCGCCGGCGTCCAGCGCAGCGCGGAAACAGGGGGGGCCGTTCTCGGCCAGTACACGATCGATCGGGCCAGCGGCAAGGCAACGATCTCGCTTTCCGCTCCCTCAGTGGATGATGCGGGCATGGTGCGCGCAGTCGTGGTCGTAGGGCTGGATTTGACATGGCTCGCCCGGCCCTTGGTGGAGAAGCCGCTGGGCGGGGCCTCGCTCGCGATCGTTGATCGAAACGGAGTGATCTTGACCCACCATCCTGAGCCCGAAGAGTGGATCGGAAAGGTGCTGGATGAGCCGATCAAGAACGTGATTCTCGCCCAGGGCGAAGGAGCGGCCGAGGGTCGAGGGCTGGACAGTCTCCCAAGCCTCTTCGTGTTCGCCCCGCTCCTGCGCGACGCGGAGCGCGCTGGTGATGCGACGGTGATCATCGCGCTGCCCCAGAACACGGTCTTCGGTGAGGCCGATCGGGTGTTCAGGGCGCATCTCGTCGGACTGGGGCTCGTCGCGCTCTTGCTGCTCGCCGCAGCTGGCGTTGGGATCGATCTCATGACCCGGCAGCGAGGCCATGGCCCCACGCGAACGCCACGACGTCCTCGCGCGGGCCATCTGAGTGCGGGGCCCCGCCTCACGCGCGGGCGAAGCGCTCACCGCGCCGGCACCCGCCGAGAGCGCCGCAAGGACCCTCGTCGCGCCACAGCCTGCGACCGCCATGCCAGCCACCGCTGAACCGCCGCCACCAGCCCCGCCGGTTACCATACCTTCCAGCGTTGAGCCGCCGCCACCACCGACGCCGGTTCCCGTGCCTTCCAGCGTACACGCAACCGCCCCACTGGCCACCACGAGCGAGGCGTACTGGGGGTTCAAGGAAGCCCCGTTTGAAAACTCGCCGAACCCGAAATTCCTCTATCTTTCACCCGGGTACGACGAGGCGCTCACCCGCCTGGTCTACGCGGTGAAGCACCGGAAGGGCGCCGCCATGCTCACCGGTGAATATGGCTGCGGCAAGACCACGCTGGCGCGCGCGGTGCTCCAGTGCCTGGAGCCTCAGCGCTACGAGGTGGGGCTTCTGGTTAATCCGCGCTGGAACGCCACGGACTTCCTCCGCGAGCTTCTCTACCAGATGGGAGTGGACACGCCGGAGACCAGCAAGTTCGAGCTCATCCACATGCTCAACGACCTCTTGTATAAGAACTTCAGAGCCGGCCGCGACAATGTCGTCGTCGTGGATGAGGCGCAGCTGATCGAGGACGACGCAATTCTTGAGGAGCTGCGCCTCCTGCTGAATTTCCAGCTGGACGAGCGATTCCTGGCCACGCTCCTCCTCATTGGCACCCCGGAGCTGAGGGACAAGATCCGCCGCATGCCCCACCTGGATCAGCGGATCACGATTCGATGCCATCTGAATCGGCTGGACTATGAGCACACGGCCAGTTACATCGCGCATCGAGTCAGGACGGCCGGCCAGCCCCGGCGTCTCTTCACCGATGAGGCCGTGAAGTTGATCTTCGCCCTCACCCGCGGGATTCCGCGGGAGATCAACAATCTTTGCGACCTGGCGCTCTTTGTGGGCTACTCCAAGCAGCTCCCCGAGATTGAGGGGAAAGTCATCCGACAGGTCATGGGCGAGGCGACTTCGTCTCCTTCGGGATCATCGATCCCCATCGACCGCGCGAGCAGACGGATCAAGGGCATTCCCTCTTGACCCTCGAGCGCGCCCTCGCCTGGGCGATCATTCCAATGGCGATCGCTCTCGCCGGCTGCTCCGGAACCAGGGAACCCGAAGCCTTTCCATACAAGGCCATCAAGTTGGATCCTTCTTGGACACCCCTTTACTGGAGCGCAGATGACATCGTCTTGTTCAAGGATGAAAACTCCCTCTTTACCTATGACATCCACACGCAGACCGAAGCGGCACGCGTTTCATCAGGCCCTATCTCCGTGCATTGCGTGGATTTCGACAAGGAAGAGGTCCATTTTGCGAACGTCAAGAAAGAAGGCGGCAGCACCAGCTACAGTTATGGCTCCTACTTGAACCTAAGGACCATGTCGATCGAACGGCTTCCAGAAGACCAGTCCGTATGGAACGCGAAATACAATTGTCCGCGATTTTTCAACTACCTCGCCAAAGAAAGACGTCAGAAACACGAGAAACTTCAGGTGTCCTACCATGGAGAAACCTGGCACACCCGCTCAGAATACCATTACGCATTTCATAACCTGATCCGAGACTCCCATGGTTATCTCTCTATCCTGGACACGACCAATTCGGCGAATGATGAAACAAGGCTCTTGTATCTGAAGCGAGGCGAAGAGGCCAGGTTCCAACCCGCGGCAAACGCCTTCCATCCTTATAAATACGGGGTCGCCTATGATCCCTCTAAGGAAAAGTATCTCGTTTACCAAGAAACGAATGATTTCGACAGGAATAAAGGCCCTTGGCCTCTCAAAAGCTATCTCCTGAACTTGGACAGCCTATCCTTCCAAGAAATATCGCTCCCCCAGGGACCCTGGGTAGTCGAATACGGCTTTCTCGACCACCTCAAGGGATTCTCCTGCGGCATTTCATGCTACACCAACATGAGGGTATTTTTGGCGGGCGACAAGATCTTGATCAGCATCTCGGGGAGGCTGGTGAACACAAAGATGAGAGGGCTATATGAATTGCGAGACGAGCGCTGGATAAAGTTGAAACACTATCCTGAAGAAGACGCGCCGGTCATCGCGAATGGAAGAGACGGCTGCCGCCTCATCATCCATCAATCCGCCGGAACCTTCTTGTTGGACCTCTGCACGGCTTCCTCCCGCTGAAGAGGTGGACCCGGCGTTGTTCAAAAAGCCTTAGATGAAAACGATGGTCATCGAAGCGACTCGGCCAGCTTGTCGCAGGCGGCGATGTTGGCGAGGTGGCGGGCCTTCATCACCGCGAGAAACTCGCTGACAGATTGGGGAAGCGTCTCGCCAAGGAGAGCATCCAGCCGCTTGACCACCCACATCTGACCGCGATTCAGGAGCTTGAGCCGGGCAGCAAGGGTGGGCTCGGCCATGACCTTCCCGGCAAAATCCCCCTTCTTCTCCGACATAACCGCGCCCAGCGTCTTGACCGACCGCGCCAGGCCGGCGCACGACCAGGCTTCGTCGTCCCTGACCTGCTCGAAGAGCTTTCGCATTTCGGGGGTGCGCGCTTCGGGGAAGAGCCGGGAGAGCGTCTCCACGCCGGCCCGCTCCGCTTCCAAGAGCTCGTTCAGCCGATCCACCGGGGTCATGATCGATCCTCCGGGCCTTATGATACACTCGTATCAATGCACTACGACTTTGAAGAAGTCCAGAAGATCCAGAACCAGATCCAGCGGATCAGCCATTCGGTGATCTTCAACCCGGACGGGAGCTTCACGTGCAGGAGACGGTACGACAACCCGTCCTCCACCGAAGAGTTCGCGATCGACCTGAAGCGGATCATGGCCGCGGCCCGCCGGGGAAAGATCCTGATCATGGAGAAGACCATCGAGAAAGTCGGGACCGAAAGCTGGAACGTTGTCATAAGATTCAAGCCGCTCCGGTAACCTCCCCGCCTTGACATCCCTCCGCCCGGCCCCTACACTGGCGCCGTGACAGCCAAGTGGGCGCGAGCGCTGGCGTTTTGTATCGCCGGCCTCGCGCTCGCATCCACGGCGACGGCCGAGCACGAAGTCTTCTACCGCTACGTCGTACTGGGCTACGTGAAGGACGTCAAGGGCACGCCGCTGCGAGGAGTCACCGTCGAGGTGATCCGGGAGAAGACCGGGTTCTCGTACCTGGCCGAGACCGATGGCGAGGGCTTCTACGTGATCGTCTCGCGCCTCGGCGACGAGAGCGCGGGCGAGCGCCTGCGGGTCAAGGCCGAGTCGCAGTCCACAACCATCGTCGCCCGCTTCGATCCCCAGAATCACGCGCTCGAGCGCGGCACGCGCCTGGACTTCCTCGGCAAGAAGGCGGTGGAGCGCCCGACCTGGTTCGCCTCCACCCTCAAGCGCTTCCTGGCCCGGTAGCCCACCCCGTGGGACCCCTCTACGCCTTCGTCCGGTTCGTCGGCCGCTTCTGGATCTGGTTCTTCTTCAAGGCCGTGGAGGTCCGCCACCCGGAGCGCGTGCCGCGCGAGGGGCCGGTCCTCCTCTGCATCAATCACCCCAACAACCTGATCGACTCGCTCCTCATAGGCGCCGTGGTCCCGCGCAAGGTCCACTACATGGCCACCGCCGCGCTCTTCAGGAACCCGCTCCTCGCCCGCTTCTTGGGCGCGTGCGGCGTGATCCCCGTCTATCGCCGGCAGGACGACCCCGACAAGATGGACAAGAACGTGGCGACCTTCGAGGCATGCTTCAGCGCCCTGGGGGAGGGCCATCTGATCGGCATCTACCCGGAAGGGACGACCCACGCCGAGCGCCGCGTCCAGCGGATCAAGACGGGCGCGGCGCGGATCGCGCTGGAGGCGGAGGCCCGCCACGGGGGAAAGCTCGGGCTCGCGCTGATTCCGGTGGGCCTGACCTTCGAGGCGAGGAAGTCGTTCAGGGGCCGGGTGCTGGTGGCCTTCGGCGAGCCGATCGAGTTCCAGCCCTACCTCGACCATTACGGGGAGGACCCCCGCAAGGCCGTGGACGCGCTGACGACGGCGATCCAGTGGGCGATGGAGACCCAGGTCATCCACGTGGAGCGGATCGACGCCGACGATCTGGTGCGCGAGGTGGAAGCGCTTTTCCGCGGCGATCTGGTCCGCGAGCTCCAGGAAGAGCGCGGGCTCTCGCCCAAGCAGATCGACGTCATGCGGCTCACGCGCGCCATCGTGGCCGCGGTCCACCATTTCAAGGAGCGCGATCCGCAGCGCGTTGAGCGCCTCTGGCAGCGGATCCAGGAGTACAAGGCGCTGCTCTCCCAGTACCGGATCAAGGACCAGGCCGTCCAGTCGCGGCTGCGCGTCGCCCCCCTTCACCGGAGGCTCGGCAGGTCGGGCCTCGGCTTTCTGGGGCTGCCCGTCTTCGCCTACGGCGCGGCGGTCAACGCGCTCCCCTATTACGTCCCGCGCTGGATCGCGCGCAACCTGACCACCAAGGAAACCGACTACGCCACGGCCCGCCTCCTCTCGGGCATCGTGCTTTTCCCGTTCTTCTGGGCCGTCGAGACCTGGATCGTCTGGCGCCTGACCAACCCCTGGATCGCGGCGGTCTTCCTGGCGTCGCTGCCCGTCAGCGGGCTCCTCGCCTACCGCTACCTGGGCGGGCTCGCCGGCTTGCGGGATCGGCTGAGATTCGGGCTCCTCTCCCTCACGCGACACCACGCGGCCCGCCGCCTCCTCATCCACCGCGGGGAGATCCTGGACGAGCTTGAGCGCGCGAAGACCGATTATCTCACCGCCACCCACGGGAGCTCCTTTTGAGCATCCACAAACTGGAAGAGCTGTCTACCACCGCCCTCGATACCCTGGATCGGGAGCGGACGGCGGTGATCATCACCATGAGCCCGCTCGAGCAGCACGGCCCTCACCTCCCCCTCGGGGTGGACGCCTTCACCGCCCAGCACTTCGCGGGGACGCTCGCCGAGCGCATCGTGGCCGAGCGGCCGGGCTGGGAGGTCGTGCTGGCCCCACCGCTCTACCTGGGGAGCTTCACCTTCGACGACGTGGGGACGGTGAACGTCCGCCAGCGGGTGGTGCGCGATGCCCTTGTGGACTACGGCAGCGCCCTGGCGCGGGCCGGCTTCCGCTACATCCTGGTCGCCAACGGCCACGCCGGCCCCGGCCATGTGGTCGCCCTCGAAGAGGCGGCGCGGAGGGTCTCCCGGAAGCATGGGGTCATGATGGCCTCCTTCACCGGCCACCTGGCCTGGGAATTCCTCCGCGGGAAGTATCTGCCGCGGGTCGAAACGGCGCTCGGGCGCCCCCTCACCGACACCGAGCGGGAAGCATTCTCCGAGGACGCTCATGGCGGGTGGTGGGAAACGTCGATGATGCTGCTCCTCCGCCCCGACCTCGTGGACGACGGCTACAAGGACCTGCCGCCCGCCCGCTACAGCGCGATGGAGCGCCTCAGGCCCAATTACCCGCTCAAGAACGGCGGTCAGGGCTACGTCGGTCACCCCGCCCTGGGAGACCCGGCCTTCGCCCGCGCCTCAAGCCAGGTCCTCGCCGAGGCCGCCATGGAACTGGTCCACGGCCTCCTCGACGGCCGGCTCTCTCCGGGAGCGCACCGCTCCCCGTTCTTTCGGATCCCGTTCTTCCGGACCAATTTCTGGTGGGCGCTCGCCGCCGGCGCATCGGCCGGAGCGCTGGCGGCCTACTGGCTGGTGCTGCGCTGAGTGCGCCTGACAAGATGAGCGCCCCCTCACCCTACCCTCTCCCCCTTAGG
>LDXP01000119.1 GCA_001443385.1 Candidatus Rokubacteria bacterium CSP1-6 | reverse complement strand
ATCCGTGACGTCGGCCGGGTCCTCGGCATGCCCTACGCCGACGTCGACCGGATCGCGAAGCTCGTGCCGAACTTCCCGCTGAACATCACGCTCGACGACGCCTACCAGAAGTCGCCGGCGCTGGCCGAGCAGGTGAAGGGGCAGCCCCACCTCAAGGAGCTCTGGGACATCGCGCGGACGCTCGAGGGCTGCACGCGGCACGCCTCCGTCCACGCCTCGGCGGTGGTCATCTCGGACGACCCGCTCGACGAGCACATCCCGCTCTACCGGGACCCCAAGCGCCCCGAGCTGATCACCGGCTACGCGATGGGCCCGATCGAGAAGCTCGGGCTGCTCAAGATGGACTTCCTGGGCCTCCGGACGCTGACCGTGCTCGCGAACACGGTCGCGCTCGTCCGGGAATCGCGGGGCGTGGCGCTCGACCTCGACACGATCCCGCTCGACGACGCGCGGGCCTACGAGCTCCTGGCGGAGGCCAAGACCTTCGGCGTGTTCCAGCTGGAGTCGAGCGGCATGCGCGACGCGCTCCGCGGGCTCAAGCCCGAGCGGCTCGAGGACCTGATCGCGATGGTCTCGCTCTACCGGCCGGGCCCGATGGACCTGATCCCGGACTTCATCGCCCGCAAGCACGGCCGGTCGCGGATCACGTACGAGCACCCCGCGATGGAGAAGTTCACGCGAGAGACGTACGGGATCATGGTCTATCAGGAACAGATCATGCAGATCGCCTCCGAGATGGCCGGCTTCACCATGGGCGAGGCCGACATCCTCCGGCGCGCCATGGGGAAGAAGGACCGGGAGCTCATGGCCAAGCAGCGGGCGAAGTTCGTCGGGGGCGCCAAGGCCCGCGGCATCACGGAGAAGAAGGCGGAGAAAATCTTCGACCTCATGGAGAAGTTCGCGGGCTACGGCTTCAACAAGTGCTTGAGCGGGGACGCCCAAATCGAGATGGCCGACGGCAGCCGGAAGCCCATCACCGAGGTCCGCCCGGGCGACCTCGTCCTGACGAAGGATGGCCCCTTCAAGGCCCTCGGCGTGAGGCCGAGCGGTGTCCGCCGGGTCGGGCGGCTTCGGCTCGCCAATGGAAGGGAAGTGCGCTGCACGCCCGACCACCCGGTCTTCACGCAGCGGGGGTGGGTAAATTCGGAGGATCTCACCAACGACGACTTCGTGGCCGTCGCGCGCCATCTTTCTCCGCCAGGGACCGCAGATGTGATCCCGCTGGTGCTTTGCAGAGAATCGCTTCGAGAAGCGATCCTCAAGCGTTTTTCGAGTTTGAGCGCCGGCTGTCGCGAACTCGGGGTCGCCTATGGCCTCGTATCTCAGGACAGCCGAAAGCGGGGGATCCGCCGGGACACGCTCGAATACCTGGCTGAGCGCCTGGATTCCCCACAACTTCACGCGCTCGCCGGCCCCGCCATCGGCTGGTCGAGACCGAAGAAGTTCGTTCCGGAGGGCTTCGAGGCGACCTACGATTTCGAGGTCCCCGGGGCCAACAGCTTCATCGCCAACGGGATCGTCGTCCACAACTCGCACGCCACGGCGTACGCCGTCGTCGCGTACCAGACCGCCTACTTCAAGGCCAACCACCCGGTGGAGTTCATGGCGGCGCTCCTCACCTCGGAAATGGGGGACACGGACAAGATCGTCAAGTACATGGAGGAGTGCCGGGCGATGGGGCTCCAGGTCCTCCCGCCCGACGTCAACGTCTCCGGCGTCCAGTTCACCGTCGCGGGAGGGACGATCCGCTTCGGCCTGGCCGCCATCAAGAACGTGGGCGAGGCCGCGATCCAGTCCATCCTGGCGACCCGGGAGGACAAGGGGCCCTTCACGTCGCCGGCGGACTTCTGCGCCCGCGTGGACCTCCGCCTGGTGAACCGCCGGGTGGTCGAGAGCCTCATCAAGGCCGGAGCCTTCGACTCGCTCGGGCTCACGCGCGCCCACCTCCTGGCCACGCTCGACCGGGCCATGGAGGCGGGCCAGCGCCGGCAGCGCGACCGCCTGGAGGGACAGGCGTCGTTCTTTGAGCTGATGGGGGAGGCCGGAGGCGTCACCGAGCAGCCGGCAGGCGAGGAGCCGCCGATCCCCGAATGGGAGGGCGACCAGCGGCTCGCCCACGAGAAGGAAGTGCTGGGGTTCTACCTCACCGGCCACCCGCTGGCCCGCTTCCGGGAGGAGGCCCTACGCCTCAAGGCCACGCCGATCGCCGACCTGGGCCAGAAGGCCGTGGGGGCGCGCCTCACCCTCCTCGGCCAGATCACGGCCCTCAAGGAAATCCCCACGAAGAGTGGGGAGCGGATGGCCTTCGCCACCCTGGAGGACATGACCGGCAGCGTGGAGCTCACCGTCTTCCCCGCGCCTTTCAAGGCGGCGGCCCCCGTGCTGCGCTCCCGGGAGCCGATCGTCGTGCGCGGCAGGGTGGATGAAACGGAGAAGGGCCGGGTCGTGCTCGCGGAGGACATTCGCCCCCTCGGGGGCGCCGCGCCGCGGGAAGCGGAGGAGACCGACCCGTTCGACGTGGGGACGCGTCGCGAGCCCCAGACCTGCCGGATCCGCGTTCCCGCCAACGGCGAATCGGAAGCGCTCCTCGAATCCGTCAAGCGCGTGTGCGGGGAGCACCCGGGGCGGGTGCCGCTGTTCGTCCACCTGCTCCTGCCGGAGCAGGAGGTCGTGGTGCGGGTCAAAGGGCTGGGCGTGGACCCGGCCCCGGCCCTGGTGACGAAGGTCGAGGCCCTCCTGGGGCAGGGGAGCGTCTTCATCGAATGAGAATCCTCGTCGTCGATGATGAGCCTATGGTCGCCGCCTTGATCGCCGACGGCCTTCGCGACGAAGGCTACGAGGAGATCGTCATCGCCACCAGCGGCCCGGAGGGTCTCCAGGTCATCGAGCGGGATTCCCCGGACGTGGTCTTCCTGGACATCACCATGCCGGGGATGGACGGCATCGAGGTCCTGCAGCGTATCCGGGAGAGGTCCCCCGATCTGCCGGTCATCATTCTGTCGGGGTGGGGGACCGACCAACAGATCGAGGCCGCCCGGGAACTGGGCGTGACCGACGTGCTCCAGAAGCCCGCGCCGCTGAAAAATCTCTCGCAGACTCTCGCCCGGCTCCAGCAGATCGCCGGGACCTCGCCGCCGTACGTCATCGTCGTGGCGCGAAACCAACCCCGCGTCTTCGAGTATCTCAGCCGGAAGTTCGCCGGGGACCCGGAGTTCCAGGTCATCCTGGATCGGCGGGGGGGCCAGCGCCGCCAACGCGCCGAGGCGCACGAGCCGGAACGGCGCCAAGTGGAGCGCCGCCTCCTGGCGGCCGACCTGCTGCGCTTTCAGGGGATCGCGATCATCCGGCCGCGCCAGGCCACCTTCGCGCGCCCGCGGTGAGCAGGATCGGGCGGCAGCGCCGGATCCTCGTGGTAGAGGACGACGAAATGGTCCGGGACGCGGTGGCCATGATGCTCCGGACGGACGACCACGAGGTCGTGACCGCGAGCACCGCGGCGGAAGCCCTCGGCCTCCTCGAGCGGGGCTCCTACGACGTCATCGTCAGCGACCTCAGAATCCCGTACATGGACGGGCCCACCTTCTACCGCGAGGTGAAGCAGCGCTGGCCGGCCGCCCTGCCGCGCCTCATCTTCATGACGGGATCCGCCGAGGATCCCGAGTCCGCCCGCTTCCTCCGGGAGACGGGCGTGCCGGTGCTGGCCAAACCCTTTACCCCCGAGAGCCTGCGCCAGGCCGTCCAGCGGGCCTTCGGGGCGCCGTGAGCACCGCCGATGCCTGAGGAGCTCGAGTTCGAAAAACCGCTCCTGGAGCTGGAGAACCGGATCGCCGAGCTCCGCGCCTCATCCGATCCGCTCGCTGCGCGGGACGAGATCGCCGCGCTCGAGGAGCGCCTCCGGCGGCTTCAGCAACGCACATACGCAAGCCTGACCCCCTGGCAGCGGACGCAGCTGGCGCGCCACCCCAAGCGCCCCCACACCCTGGATTATTTCCGCCTCCTCCTGGAGGACTTCGTGGAGCTCCACGGGGACCGTCTCTACGGCGACGACAAGGCCATCGTCGGCGGACTCGCCCGCTTCGAAGGCGAGTCCGTGGTCGTCGTCGGCCACCAGAAGGGGCGGGACACCCGCGAGAACCTGGCCCGGAACTTCGGGATGCCGCACCCGGAGGGCTACCGGAAGGCGCTCAGGCTGATGAAGCTGGCGGAGAAGTTCTCCAAGCCGCTCTTCACGTTCATCGACACCCCGGGCGCCTATCCCGGGCTGGGCGCCGAGGAGCGCGGCCAGGCCGAGGCCATCGCGCGGAATCTCCGGGAGATGGCAGGGCTCCGGACGCCCGTGATCGCCGTCGTGACGGGGGAGGGGGGGAGCGGCGGCGCGCTCGCCATCGGCGTCGCCGACCGCGTCCTGATGCTCGAGTACGCCATCTACTCCGTGATCTCGCCCGAGGGCTGCGCGGCGATCCTCTGGGGGGACGCCGCCAAGGCCCCGGAGGCCGCCGAGCTGCTCCGGCTCACGGCCCCCGACCTCCAGCGGCTGGGCGTCATCGACGGCATCGTGCCCGAGCCCGTGGGCGGGGCCCACCGGAACTGGGAAGAGACGGCCGCCGCGCTGCGCCAGGCGCTCCGCGACCACCTCTGGGAGCTGAAGGGCAAGACCCCGGATCAGCTGCTGAGCGCCCGCTACGAGAAGTTCAGGAAGATCGGCGTCTTCGAGGAGACCGCGTAGAAACAGCTTGACAGGAACCCTGTCGCCCAGCTGAGCCCCGGGACTACATCAGGGGTCAGGGGCACTTGGGGTCAGGCATGCGTTATTGCGTTTGGCCTGTCCACAGAAGCGGCCAGGGGATCCGCAATAACGCATGCCTGACCCCAGGTAGCCCTTATAGTGAGGGCTACGGCCAGAGGGAGGCAGGAACGAGAGCGAGGTCGGAGAACGGTGGCGGGCTAACGGGGTCAGGCCCCGAGGCCCGGATGGCGAGCGTGTAGCCCTCGGACCCGAGGACAAACGCCTCCACCATGCGCGCTTCCGGGTCCACCAGCCAGAAGAACGGCACAGCGTGGCGGGCGTAGAGCTGATGCTTGGTGCTCCGGTCGATCAGTGTCGTGGACGGAGAGATGATCTCGACGGCCAGGGTCGGCGGACCCTCAACCCCCCGGTGGCTGATCGCCCCGAGGCGCGTCCGGTCGAGGTAGACGATGTCGGGCTGGACGATGGAGGTGTCGCTCAGGATCACGTCGAGGGGCGCGTAGAGCACTTCGCCGATCCCCTTGGCTTTGACATGGGCATCAAGGATCCGGAACAGGTTACGGCTAATCATCTGGTGCTGAGGGCTGGGCGCTGGCGTCACGGAGAGCTCCCCCTCATGGATCTCATACCTGCGACCGTCGGCCGGAAGGGCCTCGTACTCTTTGTAGCTCAGCACCACGCGATGGGTTGCCAAGGGGCTAGCTCCTCGGAACGATTGTACGGGCTCGGCGGGGCCGCGTCAAACACCACTCTTTCGCCACAGCTCGCTATCTCGTCGCTCTCGGGTGCGGGTGAGCCACGGTTATCGGTGAAGAACACGCGCTCCCCTCGGGTCGCAAACGCGAGCTGGTCTGCATCTGGGAGCCCGAGGTGTCCGGCTTCCTGTGTGGTGAGCACGTCGATGCCACGTTGACGGAGGGCCGAGGCCAGCGCCACATCCACGTCTTCATCGAGGTAGAGACGGATCGTCACCGGTCAAGGGTGCCCCGGACATACTCTTCCCGATTCGCTTCAATGTCGGCGTCAATGTCCGCCTGGTGGTCGTAATAGCTAAGCCGGTGGCTCAAGTCGCGGCGTCATCGACGGCATCGTGCCCAAGCCCGTGGGCGGGGCCCACCGGAACTGGGAAGAGACCGCGGCGGCGCTGCGCCAGGCGCTGCGCGACCACCTCTGGGAGCTGAAGGGGAAGACCCCGGATCAGCTGCTGAGCGCCCGCTACGAGAAGTTCAGGAAGATCGGCATCTTCCAGGAGACCGGCTGAACCAAGCCCCGCGTCACTGATGCGCTTGACGGCATCTCAGGAAGGCATATAATGATGGCACACAAAGGAGATGCTGGAATGCGCACCACCATGAGTCTCGATGACAAGCTGATGAAGGAGCTGATGGACGTGACGGGGGCCGCCACGAAGACCGAAGCCGTCCACCTGGCCATCGCCGAGTTCATTCGGCGAAAGAAGCTCGAAGGGCTGAAGGCTCTCTCCGGGAAAGTCCGCATCGCCGACAACTGGCAGGAGCTGGAAGAGCTGGAGCTGAAGGAGCAGCAGAAACGGGAGCGGCACCGACGTGGTCATCGCTGACACCTCGGTCTGGATTCCGTTCTTCAATCAGCCGGCGTCCCCCGAAAAGCGGGAGATTGATGCGCTGATTGATGCGGACCGTCTGGTCCTGGTGGGGGTGGTCCTGACGGAGCTGGTCCAGGGGTGCCGCGCGTCAAGCGAAGCAGATACGATCATCTCCAGGCTGACCGGCCTTCGCTTCCTCGACACCAGATTTTCGACCTGGAGGCGCGCTGGCGAGCTTTCGTTCTCGCTCAGGCGGAAGGGCGTGACGCTCCCCCTCTCGGACCTCGTCATCGCCGCCCTTGCTCTCGAACACCGCTCGGAGGTCTACACTCTCGATCCCCACTTCGAGCAGATTCCCGGCCTCGCGCTTTACGCGGTCCGTCGCCCGCCACGGGGACGGTAATCCCCCGTCAGGCTCAGAACCAGCGCCAGGCGCTCCGCGACCAGCCGGATTAGCTGCTG
>LDXP01000118.1 GCA_001443385.1 Candidatus Rokubacteria bacterium CSP1-6 | reverse complement strand
CCCACCCCCCTGGTTCTTCGTCGTGTCGCTCACCGTGAGGGTCGCTCCGCCCCCGGTCACCCCCGGCGCGGTGAGGGCGGCCATTATCAGGTCGGAGCCGATCTGGATCGATCGGGCGCTCGTGTTGTTCCCCTCCAGGGTCTCCGCCACCGCGCTGTCCCCGTCCACCTGGGCGATCACGGCGTAGCTCCCCGTCGCCGTCCCCGCCGGGATCGTCAGCATCGTGGAGCCCGCGCTGCTCGTCCCCGGCGCGAGCGCGGGGATAGCTCGGCTGCCTAGCAGCACGTCGCCCCCGTCCAGGGTGCTGTTGGTCGAGAGGTAGAACTTGGTCGTGGACGGCCCCGCCGCCCCGCCCCCTTGGTTCTTCGTCGTGTCGCTCACCGAGATCGTGACGCCGGCCCCGCCGGTGACAGGCACGGTAAAGACCGCGAGGACCAGGTCGGCGCCGATCTGGATAGACCGCGCGATGGCGTTGTTCCCTTCCTGGCTCTCCACCAGGACGTTGTCCCCGTCGGCCTGGGCGATCAGGTAGTACGTCCCCCCCGCCGCCCCCGCCGGGATCGTCAGCGTCGTGGAGCCCGCGCTGCTCGTCCCCGGCGCGAGCGCGGGGATAGCTCGGCTGCCTAGCAGCACGTCGCCCCCGTCCAGGGTGTTGTTGGTGGACAGGTAGAACTTGGTCGTGGACGGCCCGGCCGTCCCGCCCCCTTGGTTCTTCGTCGTGTCGCTCACCGAGATCGTGGCGCCCGCGCCCCCGGTGCTCGGAGTGGAGAAGGCCGCGATGACGAGATCCGACGGGATCTCATCGCTGGCGATGGTGACGGTTGCGCTGCCGGGGCCGCCCACGATGTAGGCGGGGTCGGGGCTCAGTGTGACGACGACCGTCTCGTCGGGCTCGACGAGGCTGTCGTCCATAGGGGTGACGACGATGGTGGCCGAGGCCGAGCCGGCCGGGATCGTGACGCTCCCGAGGAGCGCCGCGTAGTCGCTTCCGGGAGTCGCCGTCCCGCCCACGGTGTAGCTCACCGTCAGGGCCTCATCCGTGCTGCCGGTGCGGCTCACGGTGAAGAGGCCGGGGTCCAGACCGGCCTCGGCCGCCGCCGGATCCGCGGCGACGATGGTCACGACGGGGCGGCTACCCCCCAGGACGATCTGGGCCGACGTGAAGAGGTCCAGGCGGCCGGCCCCGAACGCGTTGTCGGGGCCCGACGGCCCCAGGTCCACGGCGCCCTGAACGAGGACCGTCTCCAGCTCGTCCACGGTCAGCGCGGGATTGAGGGACCGAAGGACCGCCACCGCCCCCGTCACGTGGGGCGTGGCCATGGAGGTTCCGCTGAAGACCAGGTACCCGCCGGGAACGGAGGACAGGATGCTGTCTCCCGGGGCGCTCACGTCGGGCTTGACGGACCCGTCGCAGGGAGAGGGCCCCTGGCCGCTGAAGAAGGCGATGTCGTCGAGGAGGTCGGTCGCCCCCACGGCGAAGGACTCGGCGTAGGTCCCCGGGCTCCGGACGCTCCCGGGATCAGGGCCGTCGTTGCCCGCCGCAAACGCCGGGAAGATCCCCGCCGCCCGGAAGGCCTGGACATCGGGAAGAAACTCGGCGATGCAGCCGACGCTCGAGAAGCCCCAGGAGCTGTTCACGACGTCGGGGGCGTTGGCGGGGTCTCCGCCCGGCGCCAGGAACCACTGGAAGATTTCGTGGAATGCCGACGTGAAGCCGAAGCCCAGGTCGTTCCAGGCCTTGGCCGCGATCCACTGAGCGCCCGGCGCGACGCCGATGCTCGTCCCGCCGGCGCTGCCGCCGACGGCGGTGCCGGTGGTGTGGGTGCCGTGGCCGTCGGAATCGAAGGGCTCCGGGTGCTCGCCGTAGGGGTCGAACCAGCTGATGGCGTGGTTGCCGCGGTAGCGCGACGCCAGGTCGGGATGGGTCAGGTCCACGCCGGTGTCGAAGCTCCCCACGACCGTGCCCGCGCCGTTGTACGCGGGATCCAGCGCCCACACCTCGGGGGCCCGGATCTGGGCGATGTTCCATTCGGTGGCTTCGGCGGCGGGGCCCGCGGCCGCGGGGCGGGGCGCCGGCATGGGAATCAGCGCGTCGGGACGGACCTCGCGCACGTCCGGCCGCGCAGCCAGGGCGCGAATGACGGGCTCGGTGGCGGTCACCGCGAGGCCGTTGAAGATCCAGAGCGGGACCATCCGCCGCACGTTGCCGAGGGACTGCTCCCGAAGCAGATTGGCGCGAATCGCCCCCTGTCTCAGATTGGCCAGCTGCTGGAGGGCATCCCTCACCGCGTGGAGCCGCGCCGTGCGCGCGTGGCGCGGGTGGAGGGCTGCGGCCGCGCGGGGGTCCGCCTGATCGGTCATCTCGACGATGACCGAGAGCGTGTCCCCCGGAGGCAGCGCGCGCAGCTGCGCGTCCACCGCGGGGTGGAGCCCGCCGGCCCCGGCCGAGCCGGTCCAGAGGAGGATGGAGAGGGCGACGGCTCCGGCCAGACTTCTTCGATCCATGAGTTTCCTCCCCGCTACGGCTCGCGCAGGATGTGGACGGGCCCTTGGAAGCGCGGCAGGCGAATGATGTGAAACGGCGCCGTCACCACGGGACGGACGAGAGCGCCGGCCGGCAGGGTACGCTCCCGGTACATGACCTGGAGGCCCCGGTCGGTCGAGAGCACCTGGGTGACATCCACGCCGTACCCGGTCGTCGGACGCTCGCCGGCGAAGACCGCGACCACCATCTCAGCCGAGAAGTCCACGGGCGGCGGTGCCGCCGACGGCCCCACATGTCGAGCCCACAGGCCGGCCCATTCCTCCCGGGTCCGGACGACGGTTTCAAGGGGCTGCTTCACGCGGCTCACGCTCCCGCGGGCCACGGTCACGAACGAAACCGGTCCACCCCCCAGTGAATGGGCCAGGGCGGTCCAGCCTACCAGGCTCCCCAGCACGTACCCAAAGACCGTCCGCTGTCGCATATGTCTCGCTCCGGGATCGGGTCTGAAAAAATACCACGTCTCAACAGCATCCGCGATGCCAACCTTGGAAGGCCCCGATTCTGCGAGCGGCCGGAGGAGGGGTGTCGGCGAGCCGACGTCTAGGGGCCTGACAGTGTCGGCCCCGAGAGCCCCAGCATCCGCCCCAGGCGGGCTAGCATTCGATCCGCGTGGCTGCCCTGCCAGTAGATGCGGGCGCAGCCGGGGCAGCCGACGAAGCGGTCGTGCCTGGCGAAGATGTAAGCGGGCACCAGTCCCCTGGCGGAGTCCTTCGAGCGATCGACGAGCCGGGTGTTGCATTCCAGGCAGCGCGAGAGGAAATCTTCGCCGCTGGGGTGGAGGGCGAGGCACTCGATCACCTCGGCGACCTGCGGCTCGACCTCCGTCGCGTGGATCAGAAGACCGCCGGCGCCGGCCAGGCGGGCCAGGCGCGCGTCCCGCGTGAGCAGGGTGCGGGCTTCGACGTGCGCCAGCTGGAGGAGGTGGCGGTCCTCGGCAAACTTGAAGTAGAGCGTGTCGTAGCCCATGGCCCGGAGCCAGCGGGCCAGCTTGCCGAGCATGATGTCGGCTACGAAGCGATGGGGCGGCGGCACGGCGGAACCTTGCTCCCCTTCAGGCCCTAGTGTATCCTCCGCGGGGAGCCGGGGCCATGGCGCGCGTCGCTGACTTCATCTATCGGGCGATCTACCGCGGCCTGCTATCTCGGCTCCCCGAGCCCGCCGCCGTCGCCCTCGGTCAGGCGGGGCTCCGCTGGCTTCCCCTCGACCGCCTTCCCGTCTTCCGCTCGCCGGACCCGCGGCTCGCCGTCACGCTGGGCGGCGTGCGCCTCCCCAACCCGCTGATCCTCTCCTCCATGTACTACGACCTCGTCATCCTGCAACGGGCGATGGGGCTGGGCTTCGGCGCCGTGACCACTAAGAGCATCACGCTCGGTCCGCGCCCCGGCCATCCCCGGCCCAACCTGGTCAGGATCGAGACGAGCGCGGGCCCCGGCCTGATCAACTGCAACGGCTTCCAGAATCCGGGGCTCGGCGCCTACCGCGCGGCGCTCCCCTCGCTCCCCCATCGCGTCCCCCTGATCGTGTCGGTGGCGGGGGAATCGGTGGACGAGTACGCGACGCTCGTCGGGGAGCTTGGGGCCTTCGGCGATCTGGTCGAGGTCAATATCTCGTCCCCCAACACCGCCCTCGTCTACCAGTGGAGCCAGAAGCCCGGGGAGCTGGGGGGCCTGTTCAAGGCGGTCCGCGGGGCAACCACGAAGCCCCTGATCGTAAAGTTGTCGCCGGATTTCAGCGAGGCGAACGAAGACGCCATCATCCCGGCGGCGCTCGAGCACGGCATCCGGATCGTCAACTACGGGAACACCCGCCGCGTGACCGAGCCCCGCCTCTCCCAGGGGGCGGGAGGGCTCTCGGGGCCCGAGATTTTCCCCGAGACGCTCGTCAACGCGCGCCGGATCCGCCGGCGCTTCGGGGAGGGCCTCGAGCTCATCGCCACCGGGGGGATCGACGCGCCAGAAAAGGCGTTGTCGGTGCTGGAAGCGGGAGCCGATGCCTGCAGCTACTTCACGGGATTCATCACCCGGGGCCCTCTCCTTGCCCGGCGCATCCTGGATCGGCTCTCCAGTGAGCTGGACCACCGCGGGCTGGCCCGGCTGGGCGAGCTGAGGGCAGGGCCCGGCGCATGATACCCACAAGTTATCCACTTATCCACACCCATCCACGGCGGCTGGATTCGCACGTCCCGACGCGCTTTCTCGCAGGGAAGCGCTGAAAACGACGGTCCCGTCGTCCACGGGCGAGGGGGACCGCAAAAATTTCGCGCTCTGGCGAGGCTTCTTCGAGGGCGCCTCGCGCGAACTCGCGCCGGATGCGGAGAAACGAGCCCTTGACAATTTTTTCAGACGCAAATAAGGTTGACGCGTTGTAACGCATTTTTGATTTCGAGTGAGTTTTTTATCGGGCGGTGAACGCGTGAAGCAGCGCAAGACGGAGATCGCTCATGGAGGGCAGCCGGAAACCGCTCGCGAAGATCGAGGGACGCCGTCGCTTGCGGCTCAGCGGCCTCACGATCGCGTGGCGGGGGACGCCGAACCTGGATGACTGGGTGGCGTACATCGTCAACGGCACCAAGTCGAAGAAACTGATCCTGGCCGACCACGTCTCGGAGCGGAAGATGAAGGGGCTCCTGGGTCGAATCCAGGCGATGCGCAAGAAAGAAGTGGAGAAGCTGGCGCAGGGTTAGAGGGACAGGGGTTTGACCGTCGCCACCGCCGACGGATCCTTCCGCCAGATCGCCGGGTCGGCATCCACGAAGAGTTCCAGGCCGTTTCCGTCCAAATCCTCGAGATAGATCGACTGGCTCACTGTGTGGTCCGAAGTGCCCTGGATTGCCACCCCGTGGGCCTCCAGGTGGGCCCGGGCCGCCCGTAACTCCTCGAGGCTGTTACCGATTTTCAACGCCACGTGGTAGAGGCCGACCGCCTCGCGCGACGGCGCGGGGGCGTCGGGGCCCACCTTCAACACCGCGAGATCGTGGTGGTTTGTCCCCGCCGAGAAAAACACCATCCGGTCGGCCAGGCGGCCGACCTCCTTCAGCCCCAGGATGTCCCGGTAAAACCTGGCCGCCCGGTCGAGATCCCGCACCTTCAGCACGACGTGTCCGACGCCCTGAATCTTCATCGTTCTCTCCTATAGAACACCACGCTGGGCGAGGCTGACGAACCGGTCCCGCCCCACCACGAGGTGGTCGTGAATCTTCAGATCGAGGAGCCGGGCGCACTCCACCAGCTGCCGGGTCAGGCGGAGATCCTCCTTGCTGGGGGTCGGGTCCCCGCTCGGGTGATTGTGCACGAGGATCAGCGACGCCGCCGACTCCAGGATCGCGGGCTTGAAGACCTCCCGGGGATGGACGAGGCTCGCCGAGAGGGTCCCTTCCGACACCACGACGTCCTTGAGCAAGCCGTTCTGGGCGTCCAGGAGAACCACCCGGAACACCTCCTTCTTCAAATCTTCCATCAAGGGCCCGAAATGGGCAAAGACGAGCTCCGGGCTTCCCAGCGTGACCTTGCCGTCACTGCCGCGGGACCGGATGCGCCGGGTCAGCTCGAAGGTCGCCGCCAGCCTGACCGCCTTCGCGCGGCCCACCCCGCGGATGCGCATCAGCTCCTCCACGCCCCGGCCGGCCAGCCCGGACAGCGAACCATATTGTGCCAGCATCTCCCGGGCGACGTCCACAGCCGTCCGGCCCCGCGTCCCCGTTCCGAGCTGGAGGGCCAGGAGCTCGGCGTCGGCCAGCGAGTCCGGGCCCTTGAGATAGAGCCGCTCCCTGGGTCGTTCTTCGGCGGGCCAATCGCGGATTCGTGAAATCGAGGTCATGCCGGTCCACGAGCCTGGTATCACGCCGGACGGGGCCGGTCAATGCCGAGAAAGCGATACGGGACGGGCCGGGGCTACTGCAGTTTGAGCGGCAGGATGAAGTTATCCAGATTGAAGGCACGAACTCATTGAAACTGCTGCCAATCGTGGCGGAGGTGCTGTCCCGAAAGCGGACGTCCTCAGCAGGACAGGCGTCAGCGGGAGGACGGGGGGGCAATGTCCTCAGCCAGTCCCTCGATCAGAATCTCGCGCGGCTCGCCCCCGAGCCCTGAGATCGTGACGACGATCGCATGGGCCGGTAAGAGCGGCAGGAGCTTGTCG
This sequence comes from Candidatus Rokubacteria bacterium CSP1-6, assembly GCA_001443385.1. Lineage (GTDB taxonomy): Bacteria > Methylomirabilota > Methylomirabilia > Rokubacteriales > CSP1-6 > CSP1-6. The sequence continues at coordinate 232 of LDXP01000118.1, read as the reverse complement.
GCCCATTCCACCACCGTCACGCCGTCACCGTAAAAGAACTCCTCCAGCCCCAGGTCGAGGAGCTCCGTGAGGCTCTCGGTCCGGTAGGCGTCCAAGTGATAGACGGGCAACCGCCCCCGGTACTGGTTAATCAGGACAAAGGTGGGGCTCGTGGCCGTCTCGGTGACGCCGAGCCCCCGCACCAACCCCTGGAGGAAACAGGTCTTTCCGGTGCCGAGCTCCCCGATGGTGG
>LDXP01000117.1 GCA_001443385.1 Candidatus Rokubacteria bacterium CSP1-6 | reverse complement strand
CCTGCATCGACAACGAGGAGAGCTACCTCCTCACAAAACTCAACCGCACGCTCGGCATCGTCTACCACGAGCATCAGGCCCGGGTCTGACACTCCGCCACGGTCCCAGCTTTGGGGACCACGTTCGGGCGGGGGGCGATGACCACGAACCTCATCGACATCCAGAACTCGGATGTCATCATGGCCACCTCGAACATGGCCGAAAACCACCCGGTGGGATTCCTGTGGGTGATGAAGGCCAAAGAGCGGGGGGCCAAGCTGATCCACGTGGACCCGCGCTTCACCCGCACCAGTGCGGTGGCCGACGTCCACGTGCCGCTCCGCTCGGGGACGAACATCGCGTTCTTCGGCGGGCTCATCAACTACGCGATCCAGAAGAACCTGTACTTCAAAGACTACGTCGTCCATTACACCAACGCGTCGTTCCTGATCGACCCCGCCTTCAAGACTCCCACCGACCTCAACGGGCTGTTCACAGGGCTCGAGCAGACCGGCAAGGGCGGCCCGGACCCGCACGTGGCCGAGCGGTACAATCAGGGGAGCTGGAAGTACCAGCTCGACGCCGAGGGCAACCCGAAGCGGGACCTCACGCTCCGCGACCCCAACTCTGTCTTCCAGCTCCTGCGGCGCCACTACAGCCGCTACACGCCCGAGATGGTGGAGCGGGTCTGCGGGATCCCCAAGCAGAAGTTCGTCGAGGCCGCCCAGCTCTTCTGCGGCACCAGCGGTCCCGAGAAAACCGGCTCCATCACCTACGCGCTCAACCTCACCCAGCACACGAACGGCGTGCAGAACATCCGGGCGCTCTGCATGCTCCAGCTCCTGCTCGGGAACGTCGGCCGGCCGGGGGGCGGCGTGGTGGCCCTGCGCGGCCATGCCAACGTCCAGGGGGCGACGGACCTGGCGGTTCTCTACCAGGACCTCCCCGGATACATGGCCATGCCCTTCCGGGACAGGCATCCGACGTTCAAAGACTATCTGGAAACCGAGACGCCCAAGAGCGGCTTCTGGGTCAACAAGCCGAAATTCTTCGTGAGCCTGCTGAAAGCGTGGTACGGGGACGCCGCGACGAAGGAGAACGACTTCGGCTACGACTGGCTCCCCAAGCGCGCCTCGGCAGACGCCTATAGCCACCAGCACATCTTCGTGGACATGTACAAGGGGAAGATCAAGGGGTTCCTCCTGATCGGGCAAAACCCGGCCGTGGGCGGCCCCAACGCGAAGTTGGCCCGGGAGGCGCTGGGCAAGCTGGACTGGCTGATAGTCAAGGACATCTTTTTGACAGAGGCGGCGGAGTTCTGGAAAGCCCCAGCCTCCCCGCCCCATCGTCCCGCCGCCGATCCGAAGAACATAAAGACGGAGGTGTTCTTCCTGCCGGCCGCCCCGGCGGCCGAAAAGGACGGGAGCCTCACCAACACGATGAGGCTGATTCAGTGGCACGAGAAGGCCGTCGATCCGCCAGGGGACGTGCGCTCGGACGCGGAGTTCATCTACCAGATCGGCAAGCGGCTCAAGAGGCTCTATGCCGGGTCTAAGGCCAAGCGCGACCAGGGGATCCTGGCCCTCACGTGGGAGTACGGCGACAAAGAGCCCGACATGCTCCAGGTCCTGAAGGAGATGAACGGGTTTGCCCTCAAGGACATCACGGACAAGGACGGGAAGGTCGTCTACAAGAAGGGGGATCCGCTCTCGACCTTCGTGCACCTGACGGACGACGGCGCGACGTGCTCGGGAATCTGGATCTACACCGGCGTCACGGTGAACGACGCTGAGGGGAAGCTTGTCAACCGGGCGGCCCTCCGCAAGAAAGCGGACGAGAAGGATTATCTGGCCCACGGCTGGGGGTTCGCCTGGCCCGCGAACCGGCGGATCCTCTACAACCGGGCCTCGGCCGATCTCAGCGGAAAACCGTGGAGCGAGAAGAAGAAGTTCATCTGGTGGGACGCTGAAGCGCCGGGCGCCAGCCCCGACAAGAAGGGGAAGTGGATCGGCATGGACGTGCCCGACTTCAATGCTTTCCTGGCGCCTGATGCCAAGGGGGGCGATAACCCGTACATCATGCGGGCCGACGGCAAGGGCGCTTTCTTCGGGCCCCTCGCCGATGGGCCGTTCCCGGAGCACTATGAGCCGATCGAGTCCCCCACCAAGAATCTGCTGTCGAAGCAGCAGAACAATCCGGTGGCGAAGATCTGGCAGGTGCCCGACCATCGGAACGACCTCGCCGGAGTCGGATCACCCGACTACCCTTACGTCATCACGACGTATCGGCTGACGGAGCATCACCTCTCCGGCGTCATGTCGCGCTACCTGCCGATGCTGGCGGAGCTGTTCGAGTCGCACTTCGCCGAGATCAGCCACGAGCTGGCGGCGGAGCTGGGCATCACGAACGGCGACATGGTCACCGTCTCGACCCCGCGCGGGAAGATCCACGCCAAGGCCATGGTCACCAACCGGTTCAAGCCGTTCATCATCAACGGCAAGAAGACGCACCAGATCGGCGTCCCGTGGCACTGGGGGTACAACGGGATCGCCAAGGGGGACATCACCAACGACCTCTCCGCCACGGTGGGGGACCCGACGGTCTACATCCAGGAGACGAAGGCGTTCCTCTGCAACGTGAAGAAGGGGGTGGTGTAGCCATGGCGCGCACACTGGCGATGTTCACGGACATCTCGCTGTGCATCGGCTGCCGCGCCTGTCAGGTCGCGTGTAAGCAGTGGAACGAGCTGCCGATGGAGGATCCGGAGTGGACCGGCACCTACCAGAACCACGCCCACTTCACCGACAAGACGTACCGTCTCGTGCGCTTCGTCGAGAAGCCCCAAGCGGACGGTCGGCTCCAGTGGGATCTGATGTCGGACGTGTGCAAGCACTGCGCCCAGGCGGGCTGCCTCGAGGCCTGCCCCACCGGGGCCATCTACCGCACCGAGTACGGAACGGTCAACATCAACCAGGACGCCTGCAACGGCTGCCGGTACTGCGTCTCCTCATGCCCGTTCGGTGTGGTGGCCTTCAACCACGACACCGGCCGCGCGAGCAAGTGCACGTTCTGCAACGACCGGATCCACAACGGCCTCGGTCCCGCCTGCGCCAAAGCGTGCCCCACCGAGTCCATCCAGTTCGGCTTCCGCGACGAGCTGGTGGCCAAGGCTGAGAAGCGCGTGGCCAAGCTCAAGGAGATGGGATATAAGGAGGCGCGCCTCTACGGCGCCGATTCCAACGACTTTCTGGGCGGGCTGAACGCGTTCTTCCTCCTGCTCGATAAACCCGGGACCTACAACCTCCCGGACAAGCCGAAGCTCCCCCAGCGGAACGTGTTCGTGGATTCGCTGCTCTCGGTGGGCTCGGCCGTCCTGGTGGGCCTGGGAGCGATCGTGGCCTTCCGCGAGCGCGGGCAGGGGAAAGGAGGGGGCGACAATGCTTAAGACCCCTGACTGGGGGATGATGATTGTCTTCTACTTCTTCCTCGGCGGCATCGCGGGCGGATCGTACTTCACGGCCGCCATCGCCGATAATTTCGGCGGCCCCAGGGACCGGCAGGTGATCCGCCTCGGGTACTGGCTGTCCCTGCCCCTGGTGCTGATCTGCGGGATCCTGCTGATCGCCGACCTCGGCGTCCCGGCCCGCTTCCTCAACATGCTCTTCACGTTCAAGTTCTGGGACCCGATGTCCATCGGGGCTTGGATGGTTGGGGTTTTCGGGCTGTTCTCCTTTTTGTCCTGCGTGCTCTCGCTCTCGTCCTCTGAGGCGATGGTCACCCTCCGCCGGAAGGTGAGCCTGGTGGGGACCCTCGCGGGGTTCTTCCTCGCGAGCTACACGGGGGTGCTTCTGAGCGCCACGGCCCTGCCCTTCTGGAGCGAGGCCCGGCTCATGGGCGCCCTCTTCCTCGCCTCCGGCGCCTCGACGGGAATGGCGGCCATCTCGCTGCTGCTGTTCCTGAGCGGTGGCTCGACGGGGGAGGCGTGGGGAAAGGTCAAGCGGGCCGACCGCTACTCCATGATCCTCGAGCTGGTGATCCTCGCGGTGTTCCTCGGGCTCCTGGGGTCAGCGGCGGCGCCCATCATCCAGGGTCAGTTTGCGCCCCTCTTCTGGGGCGGACTGGTGGTCGCGGGGCTGGTGGTCCCGCTCGTCCTCGACTTCGTGGGGTCGAAGGCCAAAACCCTCGTGGCGCTGTCGGCCATCCTGGTGTTGGCCGGCGGATTCATCCTCCGCTACGTGCTCCTGATGTCCATCCAGGCCTGAGGCGCTTCCCGTCGCGCGGCAGGCTGGCAGGCTAAGGGGCTCCCTCCGGGGCCCCTTGTTTTTTGCGCCAGGCGTCGTTTGACCTCGTGCCGCGAGAGAACGTAGAATAGCGGTGATGCGAAGTTTCATCCAGCTCAAGGGTGGCAAGGCGGAGGAGGTCAAGGGGGAGGTCGTCCGCGAGCAGCCCCTGGTGATCCACGTCAACGGCCAGAAGTTCGTCACCCTCCTCTGCTCCCCTCTCAAGCTCGATTGCCTGGTCGTGGGGTACCTCTGGCTGGAGAAAGTCATCGCCTCGCTCGACGACATCGAGCGGCTGGACATCTCCGAGGTGGATGGCCGGGCGGACGTGACCCTCACGCGCGAGGTGGAGCTCCCCACCGAGCGCATCCTCACGTCGGGCTGCGGGGGCGGCATCACCTTCAGGATCGATCCCCGCCTGTTCCCCCAGATCCGTTCATCGCTGAAAGTCCGCCCCGCGCAGCTCTCCGAGCGGATGAAGGACCTCTTCGCCGCGGCCCTGCACTACCGCGCCTCCCGGGGGATCCACGGGGCGGCCCTCAGCGACGCGGACCGGCTTCTGATCGTCGCCGAGGACGTGGGGCGCCACAACGCCGTGGACAAGATCATGGGCGAAGCGCTGCTGAAGGGGATTCCCACGACCGACCAGATCCTCCTCTCCACCGGACGGATCTCCTCCGAGATGCTGCTGAAGGCGGCCCGGATGGGAGTGCCCCTGGTGGCGTCCCGGACCTCGCCCACGGAGATGGCCGTGGGCCTCGCCGAGCAGCTCGGGATCACCGTCGTGGGGTACCTCCGGCCCGAAAGCCTGAACGTGTACGCCGGCGACGCTGTCGTCCTGGACATCCGCTAACGGCGGGAATGGACGCGGCCGCCTCCCTCAGCGCCGAGTGGGACGATCTCCTGGCCCGCCGGCCCGCCTTCCGCGAGTCGCTCAGCCTCTACGGGGCCGTGCTGGGCGCGTGGGGCCGCTGGAGCCCCGAAGGCTCTCCGGTGCTCCGCTGGCGGCCCGAGCAGTGCCGTGAGCGCTGGGAGCGTGGCGTGTCGCTGATCGTGGAGGCGCCGCCGGCCTTCAACCGCGACGCGCTGGAGCCGCTGTTCGCCCCGCTGCTCGAGGAGCTGGCAGCCCTCGGGGAGGAGGAGGGGGAGGCGCTGAGCCGCTTCGCCGCCGCCTGGGACGAGGGACGCTTCGCGCCGTTCGAGCTTCTCCCCGGGTTTCAGAAGGAGGGCGGGAGGGCGCTCTCGGAGGCGCTCGGGATCTCCCCGAACCTCCTCAATTTCGTGACCTACCTGGGGCTCCGGCCCCCGTTGGAGACCTACTTCGCCGACGCGCGGGCCGCCTTTTCCCCCGGCCTGTGGGACGCCGGCGCGTGCCCCTTCTGCGCCGGGGCCCCGTCGTTTGGAGACTTCGGAGAAGACGGCAAGCACTGGCTCTCCTGCGCTCTCTGCGGCGGTCGCTGGACGATCGGCCGACTCCGCTGCCCGTTCTGCGACAACCGGGACGCGAAGACGCTGACCCGCCTGGCCGCCGAGGATCGGGAGGAAGGCTACCTGGTCGAGGCCTGCGATCTCTGCCGGGGCTACCTGAAGGGCGTGGATCGACGGACGCGCTGGAACGCGGCCTCCGCCCTGATCGAGGACTGGGGAACGCCGCACCTCGACCTCATCGCCCGCCGCCGCGGCTACTGGCGGGCGACCCCCAGCCTCATCCAGCTGGCGCCGCCCGCAGACGAAGCTTAGTGCCGGGGTGACGGCCCCCCGTCGACGAAGATCGTGGTGCCCGTCATGAAGCTGGACGCGTCCGAGGCCAGCAGGAGCGCGGGGTAGGCGACCTCCTCCGGCTTTCCCCACCGCCTCAACGCCACAGATTCTGCGACCCGGCGGTAAGTCTCCTTGGCTTCCTCCCCGCCCATGCCGAGCACGCCCTCGAAGCCCTCGGTCACGACGGGACCGGGCGCGATGGCGTTGACGCGGATCCCGTGCGGCGCCCACGCCAGCGCGAGGCTCTTCGTGAAGTTGATCACCCCGGCCTTGGCGGCGCCGTACGGGGCCATCAGGACGGAGCCGTGCTCCCCGGCAATGGAGGAGATGTTGACGATGACGCCGCGCTTCTGGGGGATCATGTGACGGCCGGCGGCCTTGGAGCAGAGGAAGACGCCGGTGAGGTTGATCGCCACCACCGTGTTCCAGCCGTTGGGGCTGATTGCCTCCACGGGGGCCATGAAGCTCGCGCCCGCGTTGTTGACCAGAATGTCGAGGCGCCCCAGCTCGGCGACCGTGCGATCCACGAGCTGATCCACCTGCTCGGCGTTGCGCACGTCCACCTGGATGGCGAGCGACTTCCGGCCGAGATCCCGGATGCCCCGCGCCACCGGCTCCAGGTGCTCGGGCTTCCGGCTCCCGATCACCACATGCGCGCCCGCGCGCGCGAATTCGAGCGCGATGGCCTTTCCGATCCCCGTTCCCCCTCCGGTCACGATCGCCACCCGGTCGTCGAGACGAAACGCATCCAGGCTCACTGGCGGACCTCCCCCATGAGAGTGCACTCCTCAGCAGGGGGAGGGTAGGGCGGCGGGGTTCGACTGTCAACTCGAAGTTGCGTGGGAGGCGGCGGACTGCTAGACTTTTCGCATATTTTCAGGGGGTTTCATGAACCTGATCCTCTTCGACTCGGCACTGGTGGGGTATCTGCTGGCCACGGTGCT
>LDXP01000116.1 GCA_001443385.1 Candidatus Rokubacteria bacterium CSP1-6 | reverse complement strand
GTCCGTGGCAGACGGCGCCATCGTCGGAACCTTCTTGAAGCGCGACGGCCGGCTCGGCAACCCGGTGGACCCCGACCGGGTGAAGCGACTGGTCGAGGCCGCGCGGGGCGGCTGAGAGCCCGCCGTGAGGCGAGGCCCGAGTAACATCGGCCGCCGGCTCTCTCCCCTCGCCCTGATCCTTCTCCTCGCCGGCTGCGCCCCGATCCGCCCTGTAGATCCCGCGCTGAGCGCGCGCCTAGGGGAGCTCCTCCTCGTCGGCTTTCGCGGTACGGAGGTGGAGGGGAACGCCGAGCTCCGCCACCTCCTCTGCGACCTCAAGGTGGGCGGCGTCATCCTCTACGAGCGCGATGTCGCCACGCGCGGCCCCCGGAACATCTCGAGTCCCGAGCAGGTCAAGCGCCTGACGACGGATCTACGGGCGCTCGCCCGGGACTGCGCAGGGCGCGTCCCCCTGATCGCGGCCGACAACGAGGGCGGCGCCGTGATGCGGCTCAGCGCGCGGGCCGGTTATCCGCCCACGCTTGGGCACAGCGAACTCGGAGAAGTGGATGACCTGGCGCTGACAGAGCTCGAGGCGCGCCGCATCGGCAGGATGCTCCGCGAGGCCGGGATCGACTGGAACCTCGCCCCCGTCGTGGACGTGGCGGCCAACCCCTTCAACACCGTGCTCGTCCAGTCGGGGCGGACCTTCTCCCAGAGCCCGGAGCGGGTGACGGCCCACGCCCGCGCGTACCTCCGCGGGATGCACGCCGCGGGAATCCTGACCGCCCTCAAGCACTTCCCCGGCCACGGCTCGAGCTTCGAGGACTCCCACCTGGGCTTCGTTGACGTGACGAAGACGGCGGATCCGACCGCGGAGCTCGCCCCCTACCGCGCGCTGATCGGCGAGGGCGCGGTGGACGCCGTGATGACCGCCCACGTCTTCAACCGGAACGTGGACGGCAAGCACCCCGCCACGCTCTCGGCGCCCACCATCGACGGTATGTTACGAAGGGAGCTGGGCTTCGCCGGCCTGGTGGTCTCGGACGATCTGCTGATGGAAGGGATCGTGTCGCGCTACGGGATCGAGGAGGCCGCCGTCCGAGCGCTCGGCGCCGGCGTGGACCTGCTGCTCCTTTCCCACAACACCCTCGTCCAGGACACGAGCGCCACCGGCCGCGTCCTCGGCGCGATCCGCCAGGCCCTGGCCGACGGCCGCCTCTCCCCCGAGCAGGTGGAAGCCGCCCTCGCCCGCCTTCAGGGCTTCCGCTCCCGCCAAAGGGCTCAGGGCCAGAGCGACCCGGGAACGAAGGCGAGGTTGGGAAACGGTGGGAGGGACACGGGCTCCGATCCAGCCACACGTGCGCTGAGCTGGTAGGCACCCTCGGAGAGAACGTAAGCCTCAACGACGCGCGCCTCGGGGTCCACGATCCAGTAGTACGACACGCCGTGCCGGGCGTAGAGCTGGAGCTTGGTGCTCCGGTCGATCTCCGCCGTCGAGGGTGAGAGGATCTCCACAACCAGAGTAGGCGGCCCCTCGATCCCACGGTTGCTGACCAGGCTGCCGCGGCCCGGATCGAGGTACAGCAGGTCCGGCTGGACGATGCTGATATCGCTCAGGATGCAGTCGATGGGAGAAAGAAGCACCTCCCCGAGCCCACCGGACTTCACGTGCTGGCGAAGAATCGTGTAAAGATCGCCGATTACGCGCTGGTGGCGAGGGCTCGGGGCCGGGGTCACGGACAGCTCGCCGTCGTGGATTTCGTACCGCCGGCCGTCGGCCGGGAGCGCCTCATAGTCCTTGTAGGTCAGGATCACTCGCTCGCCCGCCATATGCCCGAATATCATACACCTTCCTTGATCGACCGCAGGAACGCCTCGACCTGGGCGCGGTCGGGGAGGGCGTCCTGGGCGCCGGTCTTCGTGCAGGCGAGCGCCGCGGCGGCATTCGCAAGCGGCATGGCCTGATCGAGCGTGCCACCCGCCGCCAGCCCCACGGCGAGCCCCGCGTTGAACGCGTCGCCGGCCCCGGTCGTATCCACCGCCTGCACGGGAAACGCCGGGTAGTGGACGGCCGCGGTCCCATCCGCGGCGAGTGCCCCCGCTGACCCCAGCGTGACCACCACGGTCCCCACGCCGCGGGCCAGGAGCCGCTCCGCCGCAGCGCGCGCCGTGTCGGGGCCGTCCACAGCCTGGCCCGAGAGCAGAGCCGCTTCCCCGGCGTTCGGGGTGAGGTAATCCACCAGCGGGTACATCTCCTCCGGCAGCGGCCGGGCCGGCGCCGGATTCAGGATCGTCACCACGTTATACCGCCGCGCTGCGCGGAGCGCCCAGGCCACGGTCGGGAGCGCCGTCTCCAGCTGGAGCAGCACCACCTCCGCCCACTCGAAGTCGGCCTCGCGCTGCTCCGCCATCTCGGGGGTCAGGACGCGGTTCGCCCCTGGCGCCACGGCGATCTGGTTCCGCCCCTCGGCGTCCACGATGATGAGGGCCGTCCCCGTCGCCGCCTCCGAAGTACGGTAGAGCCCGTCGGTGGCGATGCCCTGGGCGGCCAGGCGCGCGGCGATCTCGTCCCCGAACGTGTCCGCGCCGACGCAACCCAGGAAGCGCACCTCGGCCCCGAGGCGCCGCGCGGCGACGGCCTGGTTGGCCCCCTTGCCGCCGTGGCCGACGTGGAGGCGCCCGCCGGACACGGTCTCCCCTTCCCGCGGGAGGCGCTCCACGGTGATGGTGAAGTCCACGTTGGCGGAGCCGACTACGAGGACCCGGGGCACAGCCGGCTCAGGAACAAATCACGAAAGTCAGCCGCCCTCAGCCAGCGCGCCACCCGACACGTAGCCGGCGCCTTTCGCCCCACCGGAATGGAGCGCCGGTCGGCCACCGACATGCCGCGCGTCAGCGCCCCCTCGCACTCCACCGCCACGTGAAGCGACTCGAAGTACGTCAACGATGGAACCAGCGCGATCCCCAGCGCCACGGGATCGTGCAGCGTGATGCCCCCCTCGCCGATCTCCTCGCCGAACTGAAACCCCCGCTGGGTCGTGTCCGCGATGAACCGAGAGACGGGATCCGGGCAAGCCGCGAGCCGCTGCTGGAGGACGCTGCGGGGCAGAATGGCGTTTCGCGTGACGTCCAGCGGGACGAGCTCGATGGGCAGCCCCGAGGCCAGCACCTGCGCCGCCGCCTCGGGGTCCACGTAGAAATTGAACTCGGCCACCGGCGTCACGTTGCCCGGCACGCCCACGGCCCCGCCCATGATCACCACCCGGCGCAGCTGCGCCATCCGCCGCGGGTCGCGCTGGAGCGCCAGCGCCAGGTTGGTCAGGGGTCCGATGGCGACCACAACCAGCTCGCCGGGGAAGCGGTCGATGGTGTCGAGGATCAGGTCCGGGCCGTCGAGGGGCGACAGGCTGACGCGCGGCTTGGGATAGCGGAGGCTCCCGTCAGCCTCGCGAATCTCGGCCAGATTGCCCAGCCCGTCGTCGCCATGGACGTGGGTGGCGGAGACGAGCGTGCGCGTGAGGGGCTTGTCCGCCCCGCGCCCGACGGGGGGCACGCGCGCGGGCCCCACCGCCTCCAGGACCCGGAGCGCGTTCAGCGTGCACCGCTCCACCGGGACGTTGCCGGCGACGGTGGTGATGGCCTCCACCGAGCACTCGGGCGACCGGAGCGCCAGGAGCAGTGCCAAGGCATCGTCGATACCGGGGTCCGTGTCGATCAGCAGGGGAAGCGTCATGATTTGACAGCCCTGGGCCAGGCCGTTATGATCGCATAGACGGCATTCATCAATTCAAGGAGGATCGGATGGACATTCTGATCACCTACTGCGGAGAGTGAAACTACCTCCCCCAGGCCTCCAGTTTGCAGGCCGCCATCAAGAAGGAGTTCGGCATCACCGCCAGCCTCAAAGAGGGCCACAGCGGCATCTTCACCGTCGCCATCGACGGCAAGGTCGCCTACAACAACCAGGTCACCCACCGCTTCCCCACCGACCAGGAAATCTTCGACCAGATCCGCGCAGCTCGTCCCTGAACTTCGGGTCCGCGAGCCCCACGAGGGCCCGCGCGCGCTCGGCGCCGTCCAGGCCCGTCAGGCGGACCGCGCCGTGCTCGGTCACGATCCAGTCCGCCAGATAGCGCGGCGTCGTCACGCTGGCGCCCTCGCCGAGACGGGCCACGATCCGGGAGACGGCGCCGCCCTTCCCCGTTGAGGGGAGCGCGATAATCGAGGCGCCGCCGGGCGCCCGCGAGGCGCCGAGGACATAGTCGAACTGCCCCCCGATCCCCGTCAGCTGGCGCGGCCCGACCATCTCGGCGTTCACCTGGCCGGCCAGATCCACCTCGAACGCCGAGTTGATCGAGATGAAGTCCCGGATCCGCCCCACCACCTGGGGGTCGTGGATGATGTCCGAGGGCTCCATGTTGACCATGGGATTGTTGTGGACGAAGTCGAAGAGCGTCCGCGTCCCCATCGCCTCGCCGATGTCCATCCGCCCGGGGTGGAGGGTCTTCCGCGCGTTGGTGATGACCCCCTTCTCGATCAGCGGCAGCACGGAGTCCACCAGGAGCGAGTGGACGCCGAGGTCCCGCTTCTCGCCGAGAGCCTCCATGATGGCCTGGGGGATGGAGCCCACACCGAGCTGGATCGTCGCGCCGTCGGGGATCAGCCGGGCCACGCGCGCCGCGATCTCCCGCTCCGCCGGCCCCACGGCGGCCGGGGGATACTCGACCAGCGGCGAATCGGCCTCGGCCCAGCAGTCGATCTGGGAGCGGTGGAGGAAGGCGTTGCCGAGCGTCCGGGGCATCCGCGGGTTGACCTGGGCGATCACGAGCGGCGCTTCGCGGGCCGCGAGGAGTGGATAGCTCACCGACACCCCCAAGCTCAGGTAGCCGTGGCGGTCGGGCGGCGTCGCGTGGACGATCACGACGTCCGGCGCCCACGGGCCGCCCCTGCCGAAGAGGCTCAGCGCATCGAAGTACCGCGCCGGCACCAGGTGGGCCTGGCCGCGCTCCCAGGCGGCGCTGGCCGGCGGCATCAGCTGCCAGGTCACCCACTGGAAGTGGCGCGCGTGCTCCGGCCTGAGGAAGGGATAGCCACCCAGCAGGAGCCCCCCCATCAGCGTGAGCGGCGCGAGACGGTCGGCCTGCCGGCACAGCTCCTCGATGAAGGCCGCCGGCTCCGCGCTGCCCGGGGGGAGGAGGACCTTCTGCCCCGGGCGAAGGCGTCCGACCGCGTCGGCGAGAGAGAGTTTTTCGAACGCGCGTCCCATCGGGAAACGCTGGTAGTATAATCGCTAGCGGCATGAAAATCACGGTCCTAGGCGCCGGGCCGGCCGGACTCTATTTCGCCCTCCTCATGAAGAAGCAGAGCCCGGCCCATGCCATCACCCTCCTCGAGCGCGACGGCCCCAACGACACCTTCGGCTGGGGGATCGTCTTCTCGCAGCGGACGGTCGAGGTTCTCAAGGACAGCGACCCCGACACCTGCGCCGAGATCACGCGGCGGGCCGAGACCTGGGACGACGTGGCGGTGGTCCACAGGGGGGAGCGGATCACCGTCGGCGGCAACCGGTTCTACGGCATCGCCCGCATCGCCCTGCTGAACATCCTCCACCGGCGCTGCCTCGACCACGGCGTGGAGATTCGCTTCCTGACCAACGTCGCCGACCTCTCCGAACTCGGGCCATCCGACCTCCTCGTGGGGGCGGACGGCGCCAACAGCCTGGTCCGGCGGACGTACGCCGATTTCTTTCTCCCGCTGGTAGACCTCCGCCAGAACAAATACATCTGGCTTGGCACCGAGCAGCCCTTCGACGGCCTCACGATGGGCTTCCGGCAGGCGGACGCCGGGCTCTTCATCACCCACTCGTACCGCTTCAGCCCCACGATGAGCACCTTCATCGTGGAGTGCCCCCCGGAGACCTGGCTCGAGGCGGGCCTCGACCGCATGTCGGGCGAGGAGACCTGCGCGTACCTGGCCGGGGTCTTCAAGGCGGAGCTCCAGGGGCGTTCTCTCCGCTCCAACAACTTCGTCAAGTGGCTCAACTTCCCCCTCGTGAAGAACAAGCGCTGGCACCACCGGAACGTGGTGCTGCTGGGGGACGCGCTGCACACCGCGCACTTCTCCATCGGCTCGGGCACGAAGCTGGCGCTCGAGGACGCCCTCGCCCTGGCGGGGTGCTTCGCCGAGCACCGGACGGTCGAGGCGGCGCTCCCGGCCTTTGAGCGCGTCCGCAAGCCGGTCGTGGACGAGTTCCAGCAGGCCGCCACCGAGAGCCTCACCTGGCTCGAGAACGTCGGCGAGCACCTCGGCCTGGACCCGGTGCCCTTCGCCTACCGGCTCATGACGCGGAGCAAGCGGGTGGGCTACAACCGGCTCAAGCAGAAGGACCCCGCCTTCATCGCGCGCTACGACCGGTGGCGCCAGGAGCACCCGTCCACCGGCGCCATCCCGGAGGAGTTTCTCGATCTCTTCCAGAAGCGGACCTTCGCTCACCTGGCGACCCAGATGGCCGATGGCACGCCTCACGTCACTTCCGTATGGGTCGACTATGACGGCAAGCATGTTCTGATCAACTCTGCCAAGGGCCGCCTCAAGGACAGGAATATGGAACAGCGGCCCCACGTGGCCCTCGAGATCACGGACCCGGACGATCCGAACCGCTACCTCGCCGTCCGGGGCGCCGTGGCGGAGATCACCGAGGAGGGCGCCGACGAGCACCTGGACAAGCTCGCCCGGCGCTACCTCGGCCGGGATCAGTACCCGCCCGGCTGGAAACTCCCCGGAGAAGTCCGGCGCATCTACAAGATCGCCCCGGAGCGCGTGACCCCCTGGGCCCCCTTTCGATAAGCCCCTCACCTCTTCTCCTCTCCCCAGCGGGGGAGAGGTAGGGTGAGGGGCAAGGACGAACGAGGCCCTGCAGGCGATGGCTCGGATCAACCCGGGCGGCCGGCTCATCGAGCCGGCGGAAGTTGCCGCGGCGGCCGTGAAGCTGCTCTCGGACGAAAACACGAACGGAGAAGCAATCATTCTCGACGGATCATAGGAGACAGACA
>LDXP01000115.1 GCA_001443385.1 Candidatus Rokubacteria bacterium CSP1-6 | reverse complement strand
GGATCCTGGGAGCGCTCCGCGAGCGCGAGCGAACCGGCGTTGGCGCCCAGCTCACGACGTCGCTCTTCGACGTCGCGCTGATGTGGAGCTCCTACCACCTGATGAACTACTTCGCCTCGGGCGAGGTGCCCCAGCCCCAGGGCTCGGGCACCCTGATGATCGTGCCCTACGAGGCCTTCCCGACGGCCGACGGCTACGTCATCATCGCCGCAGGCAGCGATGGTCTCTTCGCCGCGATGGGCGAGGCGCTGGGGATGCCGGAGGCCGCCAAGGATCCCCGCTTCGTGGACAACCCCGCCCGCGTGAGGAACCGCAAGGCGCTCTACGACCTGATCGCGGGGATCACCCAGACCGAAAAGACGGCCCGCTGGGTCGCCCGGCTCCGGGAGGCAGGAGTCCCGTGCGCCCCCATCCTGTCGATCGACCAGGTGGCGGTGGAGCCCCAGACCGAGGCGAGCGGGATGCTGCTCCGGGCTCCCCACCCGCGGATCGCCGACTACCGGAGCGTCGCGCTGCCACTCGAATGGGACGGCCGGCGCCACGGCGTCGCGCGGGTGCCGCCGCTGCTGGGCGAGCATACCGCCGAGGTCCTAGGCGAGCTCGGCTACAGCGCCGCCGAGATCGAGTCGCTCGCCAGCCGGCGGATCGTCGAGCGGAGGAACGGGCCATCATGAGACTGCACCCGTCCCTGAAGAATCTCGCGGCTGTTCGAGCGCGGGCTTTGCCCGCGCAACTCCTGGGGGGAGGTGTCGGAAGGGGGGCGGAGCCCCCCTCCGAGGTATGACGGAGCCGCGACAGTACAAGCATCTCAACGTGACGCGGAGCGCCGACGGCTTCGGCGTCACGGTTGAGCTCAACCGGCCCGAAGTTCTAAACGCCATGAACACCGCCATGTGCGAGGACCTCCTCGCCTGCTTCGAGGCGCTCTTCTGGGACAAGACGGTCCGCGCCGTCGTCCTGACGGGGGCCGGGCAGAGAGCCTTCTCCGTCGGTGCCGACCTCAAGGAACGGCAGGGGATGACCGACGAGACATGGTTCGCCCAGCACGAGATGTTCGAGCAGATGGCCTTCCGCCTCCTCCACTGCCCGGTCCCGGTCATCGCCGCCGTGGAGGGGTTCGCCATGGGCGGCGGCCTCGAGCTGGCGATCCTCTCCGATTTCATCGTCGCCAGCGAGACCGCCGTCTTCGCCGTCCCCGAGATCACCCTCGGCATCTTCCCCGGGATCGGCGGCACCCAGCTCCTCCCCCGGATTCTCGGCGCTCCGCTGGCGAAGGAGCTGATCTTCACGGGGCGGCGGATGGGGGCCCAGGAGGCCAAGGCCGCGGGGCTACTGAACTACCTGGTCCCGGCCGGCCAGGCGCGGGCCAAGGCGCTGGAGATTGCCGCCACGATCGCGGACAATGGGCCCATCGCCGTGCGCCAGGCCAAGAAGGCCATCGCCCGGGGGACGGAGACGGACCTCGAGACCGCGATGATCCTGGCGATCGAGGCCTACAACAACACGGTGACGACCGAGGACCGGCTGGAGGGCGTGCGCGCCTTCAACGAGAAGCGCAAGCCGCGCTTCAAGGGCAAGTAGCCCCCTCACCCCCTCACCTTCATCCTCTCCCCCTCACCCTACCTCTCCCCAGTGGGGAGAGGAGAAGAGGTGAGGGGCGTCTGAGTAGGGCAGGGTGAGGGGGCGCGTGGCAAGGAGCGTTGAGCATGAAAGACATGACGTTCACGCTGACCGACGAGCAGCGGGCCCTCAAGGCCGCGGTGCACGACCTCTGCAAGCAGTTCCGGCCCGAGTACTGGCGCGAGCTGGACGCCAAGCGCGAGTACCCCGAGGCCTTCGTCAACGCCCTGACCAAGGCCGGCTACCTCGCGGCGCTGATCCCCCAGGAGTACGGCGGCCCGGGGCTCGGCATCCTCGAGGGGTCGCTCATCCTGGAGGAGATCAATCACTCGGGGGGCAACGCCGCGGCGTGCCACGCCCAGATGTACATCATGGGCACGCTCCTCCGCCACGGCTCCGAGGCTCAGAAGAAGCAGTACCTCCCCAAGATTGCGACGGGGGAATTGCGGCTCCAGGCCTTCGGCGTCACCGAGCCCAATTCCGGTTCAGACACCACAAAGCTTCAGACGACGGCCGTCAGGAAGGGGGACAGGTACGCCGTCAACGGCCAGAAGATCTTCATCTCCCGCGTCCTCCAGTCTGACCTGATGTTGCTGCTTGCCCGGACGACGCCTGTCGACCAGCTCAAGAAGAAGACCGACGGCCTCAGCGTGTTCCTCGTGGACATTCGCGGCATCAAGGGGCTCGAGGTGCGGCCCCTCCGCATGATGATGAACCACTCCACCAACGCGCTCTTCTTCGACAACATGGAGATCCCGGCCGAGACCCTCATCGGCGAGGAGGGGAAGGGCTTTCACT
Source organism: Candidatus Rokubacteria bacterium CSP1-6 (assembly GCA_001443385.1). Classification (GTDB taxonomy): domain Bacteria; phylum Methylomirabilota; class Methylomirabilia; order Rokubacteriales; family CSP1-6; genus CSP1-6. The sequence goes on along the minus strand of LDXP01000115.1, from coordinate 4,624 downwards.
ATATCCTCGACGGGATGAACGCCGAGCGGATCCTCGTGGCGGCCGACTCCCTCGGCGACGGCCGCTGGTTCATCGAAAAGGCCGTGGCCTACTCCGGCCAGCGCGTCGTCTTCGGCAAGCCCATCGGGGCCAACCAGGGCGTCCAGTTCCCGATCGCGAAAGCCCACATGGCGGTGGAGGCCGCGGACCTGATGCGCATCAAGGGCGCCCGCCTCTTCGACGGCGGCGAGCCCTGCGGCCCCGAGGCCAACATGGCCAAGTACCTGGCCGCGGAGGCGGCCTGGGAGGCGGCCAACGCCTGCATCGACTGCCACGGCGGCTACGGGTACGCCGAGGAGTACGACGTCGAGCGCAAGTTCCGCGAGGCGCGCCTCTACAAGACCGCTCCCATCAACAACAACCTGATCCTCGCCTACGTCGGCGAGCACGTCCTCGGCATGCCCCGGTCTTACTGATGCGCGCAATGAAGTTACCCGCGCGCGTGACGATCTGCGAGGTGGGAACGCGGGACGGCTTTCAGATCGAGCCCGACTTCATCCCCACCGACCTCAAGGTCGAAGTGGTGAACCGCCTCGCAGCCACCGGCATGCCCCGGATCGAGGTCACCTCCTTCGTCCATCCCAAGGTGGTCCCCCAGCTCAAGGATGCCGAGGAGGTGATGGCCCGGATCAGCCGGCGCCCCGGCACGACTTACGCGGCCCTCGTCCCCAACGACAAGGGCGCCTCCCGCGCGGTGGAGGCGGGGGCGGACGAGATCCACACGGTGGTGTCGGCCAGTGAGAGCCATAACCTCGCCAACGTGAACATGACCATCGCCGAGTCTCTCGACAAGCTCCGGGCCGTGGCCGAGGTCTGCCGGCGCGCCGGCAAGCCGGTGATCGCGGGCATCTCGACCTCCTTCGGCTGCCCGTTCGAGGGCGAAGTCCCCTTGAAGAACCTGGAGGCCGTGGTGGTCCGGCTGGTGGACCTCGGCGCGAAAGGCATCGCGCTCGCCGACACCACCGGCATGGCCAACCCGGCCCAGGTGGCGCGCACCCTCGAGCATCTGATGCCGAAGTTCCCCGGGATCGAGTGGACGCTGCACACCCACGACACCCGCACCATGGCGATCCCCAACATCCTGGCCGCCATGGAGCGCGGCGTCACGCACTTCGATGCCTCCATCGGCGGCCTCGGCGGCTGCCCCTTCGCCCCCGGGGCGTCGGGGAACGTCTGCACGGAGGACCTCGTCCACTGCGTCCACGCGATGGGAGTCGAGACCGGCATCGACCTGGATGCGCTCATCGAGACGTCGAAGCGGGTCCAGGAGATCGTCGGCCGCCCGCTCCCCGGCCAGATCATCAAGGCGGGCAAGGCCGACCGCCGCTACCCCCTCCCCGACTCCGTCCACCGTAAATGATCTTCGCCCCGCGCCGCGAGCCGCTCGCCAAGCTCCCGACCCCGCTCCTGGACCTCGCGCGCCTCGGCACAATCCTCGGTGGCCCGCGCCTCCTGATCAAGCGGGACGACCTGGTCGGCTTCGCCCTGGGGGGCAACAAGGTCCGGAAGCTCGAGTTCTTCCTCGCCGACGCGCGCACCGCGGGCGCGGACGTGCTCATCACGTGCGGCGGGGTCCAGTCCAACCACTGCAGGGTGACCGCGGCGGCGGCGGCGCGGGCGAGCATGCGGTGCGTGCTGGTGCTGAGCGGGGCGACGCCCGCGCGGTTCACCGGCAATCTCCTTCTCGACCAGTTGTTCGGGGCCGAGCTGGTCTTCGTCGAAACGCGCCAGGAGCGCGCGCCCCGGATGGAAGCGCTCGCGGCGGAGTTCAGGGCGAAGGGCCTCCGCCCGTACGTGATCCCGCTCGGGGGCTCGACTCCGCTCGGCGCCTACGCCTACGTGGAGGCCGTGAAGGAATTCGCCCAGCAGTGCCGCCTCGTGGGCATCCCGGTCTCGACCATCGTCCACGCCTCCTCCTCCGGCGGGACCCAGGCGGGCCTGGTGGTGGGGTGCCTGGCCGAGGAGCTGCCCACGCGCGTGGTGGGGATCAGCGCCGATGAGAAGAAGGACGATCTCGGCCGAATGGTGAACGACATCGCCCGGGCGCTCGCCGAGCAGTCGGGACTGCCGGCGCCAAGAAAGGATCAGATTGAAGTGCTGGACGACTACGTGGGGGAGGGGTACGGCGTCCCCACCGCCGCCTCGGAGGAAGCCACTCGACAGTTCGCCCGGCTCGAGGGGATCGTGCTCGATTCCACCTATACCGCCAAGGCCGCGGCCGGGATGATCGACCTGATCCGCCGCGGGCGGTTCAAGCGGGACGAGACCGTGTGCTTCTGGCACACGGGAGGGAACATAGCCCTGGGATGACCAAACGCGCGCGCTCCATGCTGAGGCAGATGGACCGGATCACCCGGTCCTGGTTTCTCCCGACCATCGGGCGCGAGAAGGCGACCTTCATCGGCCGGCTCATCGACAAGCGCCGGCCGAAGCGCGCCGTCGAGATCGGCTCGCTCATCGGCTACTCCGCCATCGTCGTCGCCGGCCACCTGCCGCCCGGCGGGCGCCTCACCTGCATCGAGCTGAACCCCTACATGGCGATGATCGCGGAGGAGAACCTGGCGGCCGCGGGCCTCGCCACGCGCACCCGCGTCATCACGGGCGACGCCCGGCGCGTCCTCCCCTTCCTGGGGAGCCGCTTCGACTTCGCGCTGATCGACGCCACCAAGGAGGAGTACTTCGAGTACCTCCGCGCGCTGGAGCCCCGTCTGGCAAAGGGTGCCCTCGTCGTGGCTGACAACACGCGGCTCTACCGGAGCCGGCTGAAGGACTACCTCGCCCACGTCAGGCGGAGCGGCCGCTACGAGAGCCGCGAGCAGGGGTTCGGCAAGGACGCCATGGAGGTGAGCCGCTTCCTGGGGTAAGCCTTCTCGCTAATTCTTCGCATGCTTCTCGATAAGCTCGACAATCCTGTCCGGATCGGCCGGCTTCGCGATGAACGGCCGGCCTCCGATGTTGCGGCCCGAGCCCCCCGCCTCTTTGCCCGTCACGAGCGCCGTCAGGAAGACGACCGGCGTGTCCTTCAGCCTGGGGTCGGCGCCGATCTCCGCCGCGACCGTGGCCCCATCCATATCCGGCATCACGACATCGAGCAGAACCAGATGCGGTCGGAACTCCCGGACGGCCGCCACGGCCCGACTTCCGTGGTTTTCCGTCCTCACCTCGTAGGCCTGCGTCGCCTCCAGAAACAACTTCAACATGCGAGTCACGCCGGCCTCGTCATCAACGATCAGAATGCGCCTCTTCTCCATCGCTAGTTCCCTCCCCTTGGCAGTTTAAACAGGATCGTCACCCTCACGCCGCCTTCCGCTCTGTTCCGGATATCGATCATTCCTCCCTGCATCTCGACCAGCTGCCTCGACACCGACAACCCCAACCCCGTGCCCTTCCCGGTGGGCTTCGTGGTGAAAAAGGGATCGAAGACTTTTTTCACCTTGTCTTTGGGGATGCCCGTCCCCGTATCGTCCACTTCCACAACGACGGCGCCCTCCGGGGTCGGCAGATCACCTATCGTATCGTCCTCTACCCCGCCGCCCGCTCCGGCAGGCGGACGCAGATAGGTCTTGACGGTCAGCATGCCGCCCTCGGGCATCGCATGAATGGCATTGGTGAAGATATTCACCAGCACCTGCTGGATCTTGAAGCTATCCAGCATTACGTCCGGAAGGTTGTCCTCGAGCTTCTTGATGACGGTAATATGCGACCGGTCGAGGTCGTGCTTCACAAGCAGGAGGGACTGGGCCACGATCGGATTCACGCTCTCGGGCTTCACGTCAAGCTCGCGCGGAGCAGACAGATCCAGCAGCCCGATGATGACCCTATCGGCCCGTCTGACGGCCTCACTCATGTCTTCGAGAACGAGGCTTACGGTCTCGTCGGAGGCGGGCAAATGTTTTGACAGAAACTTGACCCCGGTCAGGAGCGTCATCAGCGGGTTCTTGACCTCGTGAGCGACGCCCGCGGCCAACCGGCCAACCGATTCCAGCTTCTCGGCTTGAACCATCCGTTGCTGGGCGACCGTCAGCTGGAGCTCCTGGTCGTGCACGACCTCCCGGAGCTGTTTGGCGGACTGGAGGGCCTCCTCCAGCAGGCGGGCGTTATCCAGGGCGTAGGCCACGTAGGTCATGAGGGCGTTCAGGAATTGAAGGTCCGTGGAAGTGAAGGACGGGGAGGTGGGCGGGCTGGCCACGCCATGCTCTCTCTTGGCCAGGTTGATGACGCCGATGATCCGGTCCCCCACACGGATCGGCACGCAGATGAAGGACCCGCCACCGTATGCCGGGTGGCAGTCTTTCGCGAAGCGCGGATCGGCCTCGACGTCATCTACGACAATCGGCTCCCCGAGCTGCGCCACCCTCCCGGCGATGCCCCCGCCCACGCAGAGCCCGACGTCCGCCAGGGCACTCTCCGCGACCCCGCGGGCGGCGACAATCCGGAGGTTCTGGCGCTCCCGGTCGACGAGCATGATCGATCCCACGGCCGCCCTCACCGTCCGCATGGTCCGCTCCAGCACGAGGGCCAGGAGATCCTTCATTTCCGGAATTCTCGCCGCGACCTCCACCATCTCGTTCAGCGTCCCTTGCTT
>LDXP01000114.1 GCA_001443385.1 Candidatus Rokubacteria bacterium CSP1-6 | reverse complement strand
ACGTTACGGCCTCGATGAAGGGAATCGCGGCCAAGGAGATGGCCCAGAACTTCGGGATGCCGTACCATCCGGGAGCGGAGAAGTATTACCGGGAAGCGGGCCTGCTGAAGTAAACACACCCCCTCACCCTGCCCCCCCTCACCTTGATCCTCTCCCCCAGTGGGGGAGAGGGGAGGGTGAGGGGGAGAGTCCTGGCGAGGGGCACTTGCACTGTGCGGAAGCTCAGCGGCTATCCAGGCATTGTCGTGGGCGTGGTGGGGGTCGTCATGGCCCTCTACCACGTCTACGCCCGCCTCACCCCGGTGGCGCCCGACAGCCTCGCCCTCAGGATCCTCACTCTCGCTTTCAGCCTGGTCCTGGCGTTCCTGCTCTATCCGCGCCGCAAGGGAGGCACCCCGGACCGGATCCCCTGGAGCGACCTGCTCCTGACGGGCCTCTCCCTCGCGGCGCTCGCCTACCTCTTCCTGAACTACGCCTACGTCACCTCGCGCTTCCCGACCGCGGACCCGCTCTCCGCTGGGGACATGCTCGTCGCGGGAGTCGCCACGTTGCTGGTGCTGGAGGCGACGCGCCGGACTATCGGGTCAGCCCTGCCGATCGTCGCCGGCTGCTTCATCACCTACGGCCTCCTGGGGCCGTGGATGCCGGGGTTCCTGCGCCACAAGGGATTGACCCTCGAAATCCTCCTCGACCAGACCTACTTCACCACCGAGGGGATTTTCGGCATCCCGCTGGCCGTAGCGGGCTCCTACGTCATCCTGTTCATCATCTTCGGGGCGTTCCTGGAAAAGTCGGGGGCGGGGCAGTTTTTCATGAACTTCGCGAACGCGATCGCCGGGGGCGCCCGGGGCGGGCCGGGCAAGGTGGCGGTGGTCTCATCGAGTCTGTTCGGCACCATCTCGGGCTCGGCCGTCGCCAACGTCATGGTGGACGGCTGGCTCACGATCCCGATGATGAAGAAGACGGGATTCAAGCCCGAGGCTGCCGCCGCGATCGAGGCCGTGGCCTCCACCGGCGGCCAGATCATGCCGCCGATCATGGGCGCCGCCGCCTTCGTCATGGCGGAGTTCCTGGGCGCCTCTTACACCAGCATCATGATCGCGGCGGCGATCCCGGCGATCTTCTATTACGTCGCGCTGTTCGCCGCCATCCACTTCAACGCCGTCCGCACCGGCCTCAAGGGGATCCCCAGGAATGAGCTCCCCATCCTGGGCCAGATCATCTGGCGTCAGGGCCACCTCTTCGTGCCGGTGCTGGTCATCCTGGTCCTGCTCCTCCAGGGGTTCACTGCCACCTACGCGGCCATCGTCTCCGCGGCTGCGGTGGTCGTCCTGTCGTGGATCCGTCCTGAGACGCGTGTCGGTCTCCGGAAGGGGATCCAGGCCCTTCGGGACGGAGCCGAGCAGACGGTGCCTGTGGCGATGGCGACGGCTTCGGCTGGAATCGTGATCGGGATCATCCTCCAGACCGGCCTGGCCATCCGGTTCACCAGCTTCCTGGTGGATCTGGCGGGCGGGAAGCTGATCGTCGCCCTTCTCATCACGATGGTCGCGGGAATCATCCTCGGCATGGGGATGCCCACGACGCCGGCCTACATCATGCAGGCGGCCATCCTGATCCCCGCGCTGATCAAGCTCGGCGTACAACCCCTGGCGGCCCACATGTTCGCGTTCTACTTTTCCTGCCTGTCGGCCGTCACCCCGCCGGTGGCGCTGGCCGTCTATGCCGCCGCCTCCATAAGCCGGTGCGGCCTCTGGGGGGCCGGCTTGCAAGCGGTGAAGTTCGCGGCGGCCGGGTTCATTGTCCCGTTCTTCTTCGTCTATTCGCCGTCGCTGCTTTTCCAGGGCGCCTGGGCCGAGATCGTTCGGGCCGTGGTGACGGGCAGCATCGGCACCGTGGCGCTAGCCGCCGCGCTGGAGGGGCAGTTCCTGCGGGTTGCCACCTGGCTCGAGCGGGGTCTTTTCGCCGCCGCCGCGCTCCTCCTGATCGACCCCGGGCTCACCACGGACCTGATCGGCCTCGGCGTCCTGGCCCTCGGCCTCCTCATGCAGAAAGTGTGGACGCCGGCGAGCTTGATGGTGGCCCGCGAGAGAGGAAGCGCGTGAGCCGAGCGGCCCAGGTCGCGCTGACGCTCCTCGCGGCGGCGCTCATCGCCGGCACGATCCTCTACGGCGTCCTCCGCCTCTACGCATGAGGGCTGGGGTCAGGCATGCGTTGTTGCGTTGCGGGGCGGCGCTCGAGCTCCACACATGAAGGCACTCGTCTATTCCGATTGGGATCAACTGGAGGTCCGCGACGTCCCGGAGCCGAAGCCCCAGCCCGGGGAGGTTGTCGTCCGCGTCGCGGCGGTGGGGATCTGCGGCTCCGAGCTGGAAGGGTTCGCCTCGCGCTCGCCGCGGCGCACGCCCCCCCTCGTCATGGGCCACGAGTTCTGCGGCGAGATCCAGGAGGTCGGCGCGGGCGTCTCGGGCTATCGCCCCGGCGACCGGGTGGTGGTGAACTCCGTGATCTCCTGCGGGCGCTGCCCCGCGTGCCGCGACGGGCAGTCCCATCTCTGCCCCGAGCGCGAGGTCTTCGGGATGAAGCGCCCGGGCGGCTTCGCCGAGCTGTGCGCGGTGCCCGCCGCCACCCTCCTCCCGCTGCCGGAGAAGGTCTCCCCCGTCGAGGGCGCGCTGGTGGAGCCGCTGGCCAACGGCGTCCACGCCCTCTCGCTCGTGGCCCAGCGCCTTCCGGAGACCGTGCTCGTGATCGGGGCGGGGACCATCGGCCTCATGGCCCTTCAGGTGGCGAAGGCCATGGGCGCCTTCCGGCTGGTCTGCGCCGACACGAACGAGCGCCGCCTGGAGGTGGCCCATGCGCTCGGCGCCGAGCCGGTTTTCAACCCCGTGCGGGGCGATCTGGTCGCGGCGATCCGCGAGTTCACGCGGGGACGCGGCGCCGACGTGGTCATCGATGCCGTCGGGGCCTCCGTCACCCGCCGCCAGGCGGTGGCGGCGAGCCGCCCGGGCGGCGAGGTCGTCTGGATCGGCCTCCACGAGGACGCCACCGAGCTGTCGGGGTTCGACGTCGTGCTGGGAGAGCGGCGGATCTCGGGCTCGTACGCGGTCACCCCGCGCGACCTTCAGGCGGCCATCGGCCTCTTCGCCCACGGGAAGATCGAGATCGCGCCGTGGGTCAAGCCGTTCCCGCTCGCGGAAGGCGCGCGCGTCTTCCGGGAGCTCGTTACCGCGCCCCCCGAGGATTACATCAAGGCCCTGTTACTGCCCTAGGCCCCTCACCCTGCCCTCTCCCCCACTGGGGGAGAGGATAAAGGTGAGGGGGGAGGAGGTGCCCTATGCCGAGCTACGTCACTCTCGTCAAGTGGACCGACCAGGGGATCCGGAACGTCAAGGACGCCACGAAGCGCATGGAGGCCTTCGAGGGGGCCGTCAAGGCCGCGGGGGGCGCACTGAAGGACGCCTATCTCGTGCTGGGGGAGTATGACCTCGTTGTCGTGACCGAGGCCCCCAACGACGAGACGGTGGCGCGGCTCACCCTGGCCACCGGGAGCATGGGGAACGTCCGCACGACGACCATGCGGGCCTTCAACCGGGAGGAGTTCCGGAAGATCATCGCCAGCCTGCCCTAGCCCCTCACCCCGCCACCCCCTCACCCCACCCTCTCCCCCACCGGGGGAGAGGATACAGGTGAGGGGGCGCCGGTGAGGTGCTTCACTCCAGCAGCTTCTCCATGATGATGGTGTCCACCCACTTGCCGTCCAGCTTCCCCTGCTCCTTGTAGATCCCCACCGTCCGGAAACCGAGCTTCTCGTAGAGCGTCATCCCGCCCGTGTTCCAGGGAAAGGCCGAGAGCACGAGCTTGTGGTAGCCGAGCTCGCGCCCCAGCTCGATGAGGCGCGTCAGCAGGCGGTTTCCGACGCCCTTGCCGCGCCAGCCTCGCTCGACATAGACGGAGAAATCGGCAACGTAGTCGTAGGCCCTCCGCGGGTTGAAGACGTTCAGGCTTCCCCAGCCCACGACCTGGACGCCGGCTTCCGCCACGATCACGGGATGGCGCGGGCTGCGGGCGGCGAGCCACTGCCGGCGCTCGTCGGGCGTGCGGAGGTCGGTCTCCAGCGTGGCGACCCGGTCCTCGATCCCCTGGTTGTAGATGTCGGCGATGGCCCCGGCGTCGGCCGGCTTCGCAGGGCGGATCTGGATCTCGCTCATGAAAGCTCCCGCGCGTCCAGGCGCCCGTCTCGCTTGAGGCGCTCGAACTCTTCGATCGTCTTCTGGATTCCCTCGGCCAGCGCCGTGCGGGGCTTCGGCCCCAGGTCGCGCTGGTAGCCGTGGTCGGCGAGGGCGGCCGGGAAGGGCAGGGGGTTCCCGACGTGGCTCAGGCTGCCGCGCGCGGCGGGGCAGGCTTCCTCGATCAGGCCGATCACCCGGGCGATCGCGGCGGACTCCCCGTGCAGGTTGTACACCCGCGCGCCGGGGAGGCCGGAGTCCGCGGCGACGAGACACGCCGTCGCCACGTCGTCGGCGTAGATCAGGTCGGTGCTGCCGCCGAAGCGGATCTTGAAGGGACGGCCCAGGACCGCCGCCTTCATCGCGAGCGTCGGGTCGGCCGTGACGCCGAAGTCGCGCCCCGGCCCGTACACCGACAGCGGGCGGAAGCCGATGGAGGGGATCCGGTGCTCCTCCCAGTAGATGCGGGCCGTCTCCTCGTTGGCGACCTTGTACACGCCGTAGTGCGTGGCGGGCTTCGGCGGCGCGTCGTCGCTCAGTGGGCCGGGGCCGTAGAGCTCCGGAGGACCGAACACCGCGGCGGAGGAGAAGTACACGATCCGCGTCACCTGCTCCTTGTGAGCGCGGGCCGCCTCGAACACGTTGGTCGTGCCGACGACATTCACGCGCGCGCCGCCGGCGGGATCCTGTCGGCAGAGGGGCACCTGCCAGGCCGCCAGGTGGATGATGCGCGTGATCCGGCGCTCGGGCACGACGCGGCGGAGGTGGTCGAGGTCCGCGATGTCGCCTTTGATGAGCGGGACGTCCCGGAGCCGCTCGGCTCCCACGATCATCCGGAGCCGCCACGGGTCGTCCCCGAAGTCGTACACGACGGGGATCTCGCCCGCCGCGAGGAGCCGCCGGACCACCCACGAGCCGATGCAGCCGAACGCCCCCGTCACCAGCGTCGCCATCGGACCGTCATTCCTCCCGAGGGTTCCATGTTTTCCGGCTAGTTATGCTGCCGTAAACCTCTTTCCGGTGGAGGACGGCGAGAATCCAAACCTCCCAACCCACGATTTTATACACAACCCGATAATCACCAACCCGGAGCTTCCAGTAGGGGCGAAGAGCGCCTCTGAGCGGTGCCCCGTACCGCGCGGGCTCGGTTGTCAACCGAGTCTCAATCGCGCGCGCCAGCCTCGATTGGATATTCCGGGGAATCTTCTGTAGATCCTCGTCCCTGATGGCGGGATGGTAAAGGAGGGAATAGGGCACTTACCGTCTCTTCGCTCGCTTCGAGGTCCTCCAGACCTGGTCGTGCCGAAGCGCCTTTCCCCGCTTGAAGGTACTCTCGCGCTCCCGCGCGACCCACCCGAGCGTCACGTCCTCAGACGATTCGATTGCCTCCCGGATCAGGTCCCGGGCCTTGAGAGAGAGCGAAACGCCATCGCGCTCGGCAATCCGCTGAAGGGCCTCGAAGAGCGTCCGCTCTAGCACCATATTGACTCGAGGATTCTTTGTCGGCATTGGATTACCTCCAAACGCGAGTGTAGCAGAAGTGTTACACTCATGCAAGCCCCCTCACCCCAACCCTCTCCCCCGAGGGGAGAGGGGAGTGAGAAGGAAAACGGGCTGGTCGGGGAGACCGGTGGGCGGTAGAATGGGCGGCCGGAGACCCCATGCCGACCGTCTCGCTGCCGTACGACGAGGGCCGCTCGCTCACGCTGACGATCCCCGACGGGAACTATCTGGGATCGGCCGACCTGCCGCGCCTTCCCGCGGCTCCCGATCCTGCAGCGGAAGTCCGTCGGGCTCTTGCCGAACCGCTCGAGAGTCCACCCCTCGCGGACCTGGCGCGCGGCAAGGAGCGGATCGGCATCGCCGTGACCGACATCACCCGCTACTGCCCTGACGACCTCCTGGTGAACGCGATCCTCGGCGACCTGGCGAGTGCCGGCGTGCCGTCCTCCGCTGTGACCTTCGTCCTCGCGCTCGGCTCCCACCGCCCCATGACGCCGCGGGAGATCGCGGGGAAGCTGGGAGCGCGGATCGCCGAAACGTACCGCATCCTCAACCACGACTGGAAGGATGACGGGGCGCTCGTGAACGTCGGAGCCGAGGAAGGGTTTCCGATCCAGGTGAACCGGGAGGTCGTGGAAGCGGACCTCCGGCTGGCGACGGGCGTGATCGAGCCCCACCTCTTCGCGGGCTACTCGGGCGGCGCCAAGACGATGGTGATCGGCGCCGGCGGCCACGCGACCATCGCCGCCACCCACGGCTACGCGGTCCTCTCCCATCCGTCGTCGCGGCTGGGGAACGCCGATTCGGTCTTCCGGCGCTTCATCAACCGCGCCGGGGAGCGCGTCGGGGTGGACTTCGTGGTCAACCTCGTCGTGGACCCGGACAAGCGCCTGATCCGCGCCTTCGCGGGACGCCCCGCCGCCGTCTATGCCGCGGGCGTGGCCTTCGCGCGGGGCGTCTTCGAGGTGCCGGTGCCATGCCCGGCCGACATCGTGGTCTCCGTGCCCGGCGCGCCCAAGAACCTGAACCTCTACCAGGCGACTCGCGCCGCGTACCCGGCCATCCTGGGGCCGCGCCCCGTGGTGAGGCCGGGAGGTCTCGTCATCATTCCCGCGCCGTGCCCCGACGGGGTGGGGGAAGAAACCTCGCGCGTGTGGATGCAGGATACACCCGACGGCCAGAGCATCGTGGAGAAGGCGCGACGCGAGGGCATCCCCGAGGGGACCCACATGGCATACCGCTTCGGCCGCTTCCTGACGCACGCGTCCGAGGTGATCGTCACGGACTCCCAGATCCCCGATAAGACCATCAGGCAGGTGC
>LDXP01000113.1 GCA_001443385.1 Candidatus Rokubacteria bacterium CSP1-6 | reverse complement strand
CCACCGGAGCCTTCCCCCTGGGACCGGACGAGCCCTGGCTCGAGCCGCTGACGGCGGTCACTTACCTGGCGACCATCACCGAGCGCATCAACGTCGGGACGAGCGTCCTCGTGATCCCCTATCGAAACCCGATCTTCACGGCCAAAGCCCTCGCGACGGCCGATTATCTCTCCGGAGGACGGGTGATCCTGGGCGCGGGAGTCGGCTGGTGGCGCGAGGAGTTCGCGGCCCTCGGGGTGCCCTTCGAGGACCGCGCCCCCCGCACGGTGGAGTATCTGAAAATCATGAAGGAGATCTGGACCAAGCCGCGCGTGGCCTTCGAGGGTCGCTTCGCGCGCATCGCCGAGGCCGGGGGTGTCCGCCCGCACCCGGCCCGGCAGCCCCATATCCCCATCTGGATCGGTGGCCACAGCGAGGCGGCGCTGCGCCGGGTCGTCGAAGTGGGCGACGGCTGGCACCCGCTGGGCCTCCGACCACCGGTGAGCCTCTATCCGCCCGAGATGGCGGCCAGGGTGCGCCGGCTGCGCGACGTGGCCGCCGCGGCGGGGCGCGATCCGGCCACGATCACGATTTCCTTCAAGGCCCCGCTGAAGTTCCAGGAGGCCGTTGCCGCGGGGCGCGCGCCCCTCAGCGGATCGCCGCGCGAGATCGTGGAAGACCTTCAGGCTTACGTGGCCGCCGGCGTCCAGCACTTCGTCCTCGACTTCTCCGTGCCAACCCTCCCCGAGATGCGCGACGTCCTCGAGCGCTTCGCCGTGGACGTCCGTCCCCAGGCGGGCGGAGCCCCTTGACAGGCCTTCGCGAATTCATCTATGCTTAACTGGAAATCAGTCCCACTTAACAATGCCGACGAAGACCATCCTGACCCTGAGGGTGAACGGCGAGACGCACGAGGTCGCCGTGCCGGTCCACAAGACCCTCCTGGAGGTGCTCCGGGAGGATCTGGGGCTCATCGGCACCAAGCACGGCTGCGAGCTGGGCGAGTGCGGGACGTGCACCGTCCTCGTTGACGGCCAGCCGGTCCTCTCCTGCCTGGCGCTCCCGGTGGAGCTCGGCGGACGGGAGATCCTCACTGTCGAGGGGATGGCGCCGCCGGGACAGCTCCATCCCCTGCAGCAGGCGTTTGCAGAGCTGGGAGCCGCCCAGTGCGGCTACTGCACCCCGGGGATCCTGCTGACCTCGCTGGCCCTGCTCGCCGACAAGCGGGAGCCCACCCGGGACGAGATCAGGCAGGCTCTCAGCGGCAACATCTGCCGATGCACCGGCTACACGAAGATTCTGGAAGCGGTGGAGCTGGCGGCCCTCCGGATGTCCGGCACCCCCTCACCCAGCCCTCTCCCCCAGGGGGGGAGAGGATAAAGGTGAGGGGGAAGGGAGCCGGGAGATGAGCACGGAAGAGTTCAGTGTCATCGGCAAGCCGCTGGCCAAGGTGGACGCCTGGGAGAAGGTGGTCGGGGCCGCCCGCTACGCCGACGATTTCTTCCTCCCCCGGATGGCCTACGCGAAGATCCGCCGCAGCGACCACCCCCACGCCCTCATCAAGCGCGTCGACACGACGCGCGCCCAGGCCCTTCCGGGCGTCTATGCCGTGGTCACCGGCCGCGACTTTCCCGCGGTCAAATTCGGCATTCTGCCCGTGAGCCAGGACGAGGAGGCGCTCTGCACCGATAAGGTCCGCATGGTGGGCGACCCGATCGCTGCGGTGGCGGCGGTCGATGAAGAGACCGCGGAAAAGGCCGCCGACCTGATCGACGTCGAGTACGAGGTGCTGCCCCCGATCATGTCCGTCGAGGAAGCCCTGGCCCAGGACAAGGTCCGGATCCACGAGTACGGCGACGGCCCCAATATCCACAAGGCCGTGGCCTTCGAATTCGGGGACGTCGAGGAGGGCTTCCGGCAGGCCGACCTGGTGAGGGAGGACGTTTTCTTCTACCAGGGCAACACGCACCTGCCGATGGAGCAGCACGCCGCCGTCGCCCAGTGGTCGCCCGACGGCAAGCTGACGCTCTGGTCCTCCACCCAGACCCCGCACTACGTCCACCGCGCCCTCGCCAAGACCCTCCAGATGCCGCCGGCCTGGATCCGCGTGATCGCGGCTCCTGTGGGCGGGGGGTTCGGTGGGAAGACCGACCCGTTCAGCCACGAGATCGTCGTTGCCAGGCTCGCCCAACTGACGGGGCGCCCCGTGAAGATCGGGCTGACCCGCGAGGAGGTCTTCTACTGCCACCGGGGCCGTCACCCGGTGTTGATGTGGATCAAGACGGGCGTGACGAAGAACGGCGAGATTCTCGCGATGCACTGCCGCTCCTATGTTGACGGCGGCGCCTACGGTTCCTACGGCGTGGCCTCCCTCCTCTACACCGGGGCGCTCCAGACCGTGACCTACAAGGTGCCACGCTACAAGTTCGAGGGGGTGCGCGCCTTCACCAACAAGCCGCCCTGCGGGCCCAAGCGCGGCCACGGCACCCCGCAGCCCCGCTACGCGCTGGAATGCCACCTGGACAAGGTCGCCGAGCAGCTAAGGTTGGACCCGGCCGAGATGCGGCGGCGGATCGCGGTGGACGAGTACACGAAGACCGCGAACCATCTCACGATCACCACCTGCGGCCTCAGGGAGTGCATCGACCGCGTCGTGGAGGCCTCGGGCTGGCGGGAGAAGCACCGGAAACTTCCCTACGGCAAGGGCGTCGGCTTCGCCTGCTCGTCCTACCTGACGGGGGCGGGCCTTCCCATCTACTGGAACGACATGCCCCATTCCGGAGCGATCGTGAAGGTGGATCGTGGCGGCGGCGTCGCGATCCTCTGCGGGGCGACCGAGATCGGCCAGGGGTCGGACTCGGTCCTCACCTACGTCGTCGCCGAGCAGCTCGGGATCGACCCCAAGGACATCCGCGTGGCCACCGCCGACTCGGACCTGACGCCGGTGGACCTCGGCTCCTACTCGTCGCGCGTGACCCTGATGGCGGGGCATGCCGCCGCTCAGGCCGCCGAACGGATCCGCACCCTGCTCCACGAGGCCGTGGCGAAGAAGCTCGAGGTGGCCCCGGCAGAACTGGTCTCGCGAGGCGGGCGCGTGTTCGTGAAGGATGATCCCGAGCGGGGCGTCTCCTTCGCCGAGGCCGCCGTGCTCGGCGAGACCATGCACGGGACCCTCGCCTGCACCGGTTCTTACACGCCGCCCAAGCGCGCGGGGAAGTTCAAGGGCTCGGGCGTGGGCCCCTCGCCCTGCTATTCCTACACGGCCTGCGTGGCGGAGGTCAGCGTGGACCCGGACACCGGCGAGGTGAAGGTGGACCGGGTGTGGATCGCCCACGACGTGGGGCGCGCCCTGAACCCGCTCCTGGTGGAAGGGCAGGTCGAGGGCTCGGTGTACATGGGGCTCGGCGAGGCCCTGATGGAAGAGCAGGTGTTCCGGGAGGGGCTCCACAAGATTCCCTCCATGCTCGAGTACAAGAGCCCGACCACGCTCGAGACGCCCGAGATCTACACGATCCTCGTCGAGACGGTGGACCCGGAGGGCCCCTTCGGCGCCAAGGAGGCGGGGCAGGGGCCGCTCCTGCCGGTCCCCCCCGCGGTGGCGAACGCCGTGCACGACGCCGTCGGGGCGCGCATCGACGAGGTTCCCATCTCACCCGAGAAGGTCGCGAGGGCCCTCGAGCTGAAAAAGCAGGGCAAGCCGGCGCGCGTGGGGCCCGAGCGGCTCCCCGTCTTCAAGTTTCCCGAGCCGGTCAAGGTTGCGTCCGCCTTCGGCGAGGCCGCCGATCCGTCTGTCAAGAGGAAGACCCAGGGATGATGCGGCTTCCGCCCTTCACGTACCTGGCGCCCCTCTCGGTCGGGGAAGCGGTACGCATGATGGCCGACCACGGTCCCGAGGCGATGTTCGTCGCTGGGGGGACCGACCTCTACCCCAATATGAAGCGCCGCCAGTTCGAGCCGAAGGTGCTGGTGGGCCTCCGGGGGATCAGGGAACTGGTGGGCGTGCGCGGGGAAGCCACGACCGGCCTCGTGATCGGGGCAGGGACCACGCTGACCGACGTCTCCGAGCACCCGGCCGTCCGAGAGCATGTCCCCGCGCTGGCCGTTGCCGCGGGGCTGGTCTCGACGCCGCCGCTCCGCAACATGGGGACCATCGGCGGCAACGTCTGTGTCGATCCCCGCTGCAACTACTACAACCAGTCGTACCAGTGGCGGCGGGCGATCGGCTTCTGCATGAAGAAGGACGGTGACATCTGCCTTGTGGCGCCGGGGAGTTCCCGTTGCTGGGCCGTGTCGTCCACCGACACGGCGCCGGTGCTCTGGAGCCTCGGCGCCCGGGCGCGGCTCGTGGGAGTCGGGGGTGAACGGGTCGTTCCTGTCGCGTCCCTCTTCAAGGACGACGGGATCGACTATCTCGCCAAGGCGCGCGACGAGGTGCTGACCGAGATCCTCCTGCCGCCGGTTGACGGGCTCCGATGCGCCTACCTGAAACTTCGGCGCCGCGGCTCGTTCGACTTCCCGGTCCTTGGCGTCGCCGTCGCCCTCAGCCTGGACGGCGGCCGCGTGAAGACGGCGAAGATCGTCCTCGGCGCCGTGGCCTCCCAGCCCCGCGAGGCGGTGGAGGCCGGCGCGCTCCTGGTGGGCGAGCGCCTCACGCCCGCGCTGATCGCCGAGGTGGCGGGGGTTGCCGCCCGGCCATCCAAGCCGCTCGACAATACGGATCTGACCCATCCCTACAGGAAGAAGATGACAAAAGTCTTCGTCGCGCGCGCCCTGCGGCGCCTGGCCGGCCTGCCGGACAGCCCGGAGAACGAGGAGGAAGTCGCGTGACGGTGGGCGAGCGCCTCAAGACCCTGCGGCTGGAGCGTAGCCTCCAGCAGCGCCAGCTCGCCGAGAAGGCGAACCTGACGCCCAGCATGGTGTCGCAGATCGAGTCCGGTCGGCTGACGCCGTCGCTCCATACCCTCGGCAAGCTGGCGGCGGCCCTCGGCGTCTCCATCGCCTCGCTCTTCGAGACCAGACCCGACGGCCGGATCCATGTGAGCCGGAAGGGCGACTATCCCGTGGTGTCCTTCGACGGCACCACCGAGAAATGGCACGTGCTCGGGGCGGGGCTCTTTCAGGGGAAGATCCGCGCGGTCGTGTCCACGATCGGCCGGAAGGGCCGGGGGGTCAAGACGGAAAAGGTGATCATCGAGCCCGGCCAGATGAAGCTCTTCTACGTGATCGAGGGGACGGTCGCCCTCCACTATAACGGTGACCGCCACGTCTTGGCGGCGGGGGAGAGCGCGGTTCTCGACGGCGGAATCCCGCACAACTGGGAGAACCTGGGGACGCGGCAGGCCAAGGCCCTCTGGGTGATCCTAGGGTGAAGAAGGAGTTCGCCGCGGACTATTCCAAACTGAATGGCCCACGGTCAACATGCCTTGGGCGTGTTGAGGATGAATAATGGCTATGCCTCCGGTCGATTTCAGGACGGAGCCGTCGAAGTACAAGCACTGGAAGCTGAGCGTGGATGGGCGGGTCGCCACCCTGGCCATGGACGTCAGCGAGGACGGCGGGCTCCGGCCCGGCTACGAGCTCAAGCTCAACTCCTATGACCTGGGCGTGGACATCGAGCTGTACGATGCGGTCCAGCGCCTCCGCTTCGAGCATCCCGAAGTGGGCGCGGTCATCCTGACCTCGGCGAAGGAGCGGATCTTCTGCGCCGGCGCCAACATCCGCATGCTCGGCCAGTCCTCGCATGGCTGGAAGGTGAACTTCTGCAAGTTCACCAACGAAACGCGGAACGCCATCGAGGAGGCCACGGCGGAGTCGCGGCAGGCCTACCTCTGCGTCGTCAACGGCCCCTGCGCGGGGGGCGGGTACGAGCTCGCCCTCGCCACCGACTACATCGTCATGGCCGACGACGGCAACACGTCCGTGGCGCTGCCGGAGGTGCCCCTCCTCGCCGTCCTGCCCGGGACCGGCGGGTTGACCCGGCTCGTGGACAAGCGCCACGTGCGCCGCGACCGCGCGGACTTCTTCTGCACACTCGAGGAGGGCGTGAAGGGCAAGCGCGCCCTGGACTGGGGGCTCGTGGACGAGCTCGTCTCGCGGTCCAGGCTCGTGGAGACGGTGAAGCAGCGCGCGGCCGAGTTCGCGACCCGCACCGACCGCCCGGCGGCGCCCGCGGGCATCAAGCTTCTGCCGCTCGAGCGCATCATCGACGGCGACCGAATTGCGTACGCCTACGTCACCTGCGAGATCGACCGCGATCGCCGGGTCGCCGACGTGACGGTCGCCGGCCCGGCCGGCCCGCCGCCCACCACCCTCCAGGGGATCCACGCGCTCGGCGTTTCGTTCTGGCCGCTGGCGCTCGCGCGCGAGCTCGACGACCTGATCCTGCACCTCAGGACCAACGAGGAGGAGATCGGCATCTGGGTGTTCAGGACCGCCGGGAGCGCCGACCTGGTCGAGGCCTACGACCGGCTGCTGGCCGAGCACCAGGGCGACTGGCTGGCGCGCGAGATCCGCCTCTACTGGAAGCGCACTGTGAAGCGTCTGGACGTCTCGTCGCGCTCGATCTTCGCGCTGATCGAGCCGGGCGCGTGCTTCGCGGGGACGCTGCTCGAGCTGGCGCTGGCTGCCGACCGCTCGTACATGCTCAGTGGCGCGCGCCAGGGCGACGGCCGGCCGCCGGCCATGGTCCGCCTGAGCGAGCTGAATTTCGGCGCCTATCCGATGCCGAACGGGCTCACGCGCCTGGCGAACCGCTTCCTCGCCGAGCCCGGGCAGGTCGAGAAGCTCAAGGTGCTCATCGGGAAGGACCTGGACGCAGCGGGCGCGGCCGAGGCGGGCCTCGTCACCTTCACGCCGGACGACATCGACTGGGAGGACGAGGTCCGCCTCGCCATCGAGGAGCGCGCGGCCTTCTCGCCCGACGCGCTGACGGGCATGGAGGCGTCCCTGCGGTTCGGCGGCCCCGAGACGATCGAGACGAAGATCTTCGGCCGCCTGTCGGCCTGGCAGAACTGGATCTTCCAACGCCCGAACGCCGTCGGCCCCAAGGGCGCGCTCGGGCTGTACGGCACGGGCGAGCGGAGCGACTTCGACCGGAGGAGGGTGTGATGGCGGCCGTCGACTACCTGGAGCGGATTCCCAACAACGTCAACCTCAAGGCGGACCGGCGCCTGCTGCGCGCCCTCGAGGAATGGCACCCGAAGTTCCTGGACTGGTGGACCGAGATGGGCCCCCTGGGGTTCCAGGCCAGGGAAGTGTACCTGCGCACGGCGATCAGCGTGGATGCGAAGGGCTGGGCGCAGTTCGGGTACCTCAGGATGCCGGAGTACCGCTGGGGTATCTTCCTC
>LDXP01000112.1 GCA_001443385.1 Candidatus Rokubacteria bacterium CSP1-6 | reverse complement strand
GCGCCGGGGGGCGCCGTCGGGGACCTTGCCTCCGCGGGAGACCGGGATCCAGAACTCCCGCCAGCGGAGGAGGTCGTACACCCACGTGCCGGCCTGACGGGTCCGTCGCTCCATGGCTTGCCAGGCCCGGGGGCTGACCGACACCAGCGCCATGCCGAGCGGGGCCGCCAGGCACTTCTGGGAGCCGGTCATGTTGCAGTCCACGCCCCAGGCGTCGGTCCTGACGTCGAGCCCCGCCAGCGAGGAGACGCTGTCGAGGAGGAACAGCGCCCCGTGCCGGCGCGCGATGGCTCCCACGGCCTCCGCGGGATACGTCGAGCCCGTGGAGGTCTCGTTGTGGACCAGCGTGAGGATCTTCGGCTTGACGCGCTCGACCTCTTTCTCGAGGCGCCCCAGGTTCAGGGGCTGCCCCCACTCCACCGAGAACTCGGTCACCTGGGCGCCTACGCGGCTCATGATCTCGCGCATCAGCACGCCGAACTGCCCCGCCACGATGACGAGGACGCGGTCGCCCGGCTCGACGAGCGAGATCGCGGACGTCTCCAGGGCGGTACGGCCCGAGCCCGGCATGATGATGACCTCGCCGTCGGCCGTCTGGAAGACCTGGCGGAGGGCGAGGGTGGTGGGCTCCAGGATGTTCAGGTCGAAGTTCTGGTCGTACTGGATCATGGGAGGCTGGTTCATGGCCTGGATGACCGGCCACGGCAGCTCCGTGGGGCCGGGGATCATGAGGATCGGCCGGTTGTTTCCGCTCGCCCACCGGATGAATGACTCCACGATCAGGCTCCGTGGCTGGCGGCCAGCTCTCGCTTGCGCCAGATCAGGTACAGGTTGCGGCCGTACACGAGCAGGCCGGCGGCCTGTCCGACGATGAAGACCGGGTCCAGGCGGAGGATGGCGTAGATCAGCAGCGTGAGCCCGCCGCCGATCGAGAAATACCAGAAGTGGATCGGGACCACGCTCTCCTTCTTCCGCTCCGACGCGATCCATTGGACCAGAAAGCGCGCGGAGAACAACGCCTGCCCGAGGAAGCCGAAGACCACCAGCACCCAGCCGATCGGCTGACCACACGGATCGCTCATCAACGTACCCCTCGCAAAGTTGGTATGGTAGAATTCCTGCCGCCGAAGGTTCACAATACTTCAGAACTCCGATTTCCTGCAAGCAGATTCCTCGTTTCCGGAGGCGGCGTGAGAGCGATCGACCGGACCCTGGTGGATGAAGTCTGGCGGGAGGTCACGGCCTACCCGCCCGGGCGGCAGGCGGACGAGGCCCGGGAATTTCTCGAGGGGCAGCCGCAGGTGGCAGCCTTCTGCCAGGCGGTCACGAGGGAACTCGACGTCGCCGTTCAAAGGGCCGCGATCGGGCTGGCGTTCCTCCTGTTCAAGATCTTTGAGGCGAGCCTCGGGATGCGGTGTCCGCCCGTGGGCCAGCGCCGGATCCGGGAGGCCTACGAGGGCACGACGGAGTGGCTGGAGCAGCCGGAGGAAAGCGGCGGGGGGTTCCCGCACCGGGACCTGGTCCAGTATCTGGTGGAGTCGGTGGACGGTGACGAGGAGGCGAAGGCCGCCCTCTTTCTCCTGCTGAAGACGCTCTCGGCCGTCCTGGACACCCCTCATCCTGCCTCTCCCCAGCGGGGAGAGGAGAAGAGGTGAGAAGCATATCAGAGGGGTTCGGTGGGGCCGGTGGTGATGGCGAGGACGAGGGCGCCGGTTTTGCTCGCAACGGCGTGGACGCAGCCGGGCGGGCGCCGCGCGTAGTTGCCCGCCGTGCAGGTGCCGGTGTCGTCGGACACGCTTCCCTCGAGGACGAAGATCTGCTCGTCGCCCACGTGGCGGTGCCGTGGGATCGTGGCGCCGGCCTCGTAGCGTATCAGGATGGCGCGCGCCTTGCGGACGGGATCTTCCCAGAGAACCTTCCAGTGCACGCCCGGGTAGCGCTCCTGCCAGGGCACGGCGCCCACGTCCACGTACTGGCTGATCGGGGGCTCGCTCATCGGACGTTCCGAAGCGCCTCGTCGATGACCGCCTTGAACGTCTCGAACGGGGCCGCCCCCTCGATCCGCTGCCCGTTGATGAAAAACATCGGGGTTCCGGTCACGTCGAGCAGCCGGCCCTGCTGGATATCGGCCTCGACGAGCCCCCGGAACCGGCCGCCGTCCAGGCACTGGGCGAAGGGCTCGGCGGGAATCCCCAGGTCGCTCGCGTAGCGCAGCAGATCCGCCCGCTCGAAGTTGGGCTGGGCCTGGAACAGCCGGTCGTGGTACTCCCAGTACTTGCCCGCGGCTCCGGCGCAGCGGGCCGCCTCGTGGGCGGGGCGCGCGAGGGTGTGCCCGGGCAGCGGGAAGTCCTTGTAGACGAGGCGCAACTTTCTCCGATACTCAGTCAGAATCCGGTCCAGCACCTGCTGGACTAGACGGCAGTAGGGTCACTGGTAGTCCGAGAACTCCACGATGATGACGGGCGCGTTTGGTGACCCCTTGACCATCGCCGGGTCGAGGGTCAGCCTGACTTCGGTTTCGGTGATTTGAGCCCAAGCTGGCGCCAGGCCCGAAAGGGCAGCGCCGAGGAGCGCCAACGAAAACCATCGCGTCAAAGCAGCCACCTTTTCCTCCGGCGGATGTAGTAGACTCGGGCGAAGCAGCGTCAGCATAGCCCAACCACACACGAGGAGGCAATGGCGCCATGGAGCTCTTCGGTACCTATCCCTCTTGGTCCCTCCTGATCGTGCGGGTTGTCCTGGGTGTGATCTTCTTCGGCCACGGCGCGCAGAAGATGTTCGGCTGGTTCGGCGGCCACGGCCTCAAGGGCACGATCGGCTACTTTCAGCAGGCCCTCAAGATCCCACCGTGGCTGACGGTCTTCTGCGCCGTGGCCGAATGTTTCGGCGGGCTGGCCGTCCTGGTGGGGTTTCTCTCCCGTCCGGCCGCGCTCGGGCTGATCATCGTCATGCTGGTGGCCATCGAGAGGGTGCACTGGCCTAACGGCTTCTTCATCAACTGGTCGCTTCAGCCCCAGAAGGGCCACGGCTTCGAGATGAACCTGGCACTCATTGCGATGGCGGCCGCGGTCATGGTCGGGGGTGGCGGGGCCGTGTCGGTGGACCGGCTGATCAACCCCTGGTAGGAGCGGGGCGGGTGACGCCGGTTTCCCACAGCGCCTTGATGCGCCGGGGGGAATAATCCAGGAGCCCACTCAGGATCTTCTCCGTGTCCTGGCCGAGCGCCGGAGGCGCCGTGAAGCGCCCCCGGGGCGCCGCCGAGAATTTCATCGGACTGCCAAGCAGCCGGAGCTCGCCGCCGCGGGGGTGTTTGACGCTGACGAGCATCTCCCGTGAGCGCGTGAGCGGATGGGACAGGACCTCGTCCACGCGCTGGACCGGGCCCGCAGGGACCTCTTCACCGTCGAGCCGGGCCAGCACCTCGGCCTGGGTGAACTTCCCGAACGCGTCCTCGCAGAGGAGGTAGAGCGCCTGGGCATGGGTCAGGCGGGCCTGGGCTGTGGCGAAACGGGAATCCGTAATCCATGCGGGATGGCCCAGGGCCCGGCAGAGCGCCTGCCAGAACTTCTCCCTGGTTACCGAGATCATGACCCACTTGCCGTCGGAGGTTCGGTAGGCTCCCACCGGCGGGACCAGCGGGTTGCGGTTCCCGGTCGGGCCGGGGACCGTCCCGGAGTGAAGGTAGTTCTGCGCCAGCATCGTCAGGTACGCCACCTGGCAGTCGAGGAGCGAAACCTCCAGGCGCTGGCCGCGGCCCGTCCGCTGGCGGCCGATCAGCGCGGCCAGGATCGCCGTGGCCAGGTAGAGCCCGGCGGTCTGATCCCCGACGTGATAGCCCACGCGCTGCGGCGGTCCACCGGGCTCCCCCGTGAGGCTCATCACGCCCCCCATGGCCTGGACGATGGAGTCGAAGCCGGGCTTGTCGCGCCACGGCCCTTTGCTGTCGAAGGCCACCAGGTTGGCCACGATAAGGCGGGGGTTCACCCGGCGGAGCCGAGGGTAGTCGATCTTCATCCGGCGCGTCGCCTCCGGGGAGAAGGCCGACATGAAGATGTCGGATTTCTTCACCAGGTCGTGGAGCACCCTGAGGCCGTCGGGCGTCTTCAGGTCGAGGACCAGGCTCAGCTTGTTGCGGTTGATCGAGACGTAGAAGAGCGAGTCTCCGGCGAAGAAATGGGGCGGGACGGTCCGGGAGTAGTCCCCCTCGGGAGGCTCGATCTTGATGACCTCGGCGCCGAGGTCGCCGAGCTGCATGGCGGCGAAAGGACCACCGAGCACCCACGTGAGATCCAGGACGCGGACGCCCGCCAGCGGGCGCGGGTCTTTCATCAGCGGGCGGGGGAGTAGCTGATCCGGTAGACGACGCCGCCCCCCTGGTCCGAGAGGTAGAGGCTGCCGTCCGCGCCGACCACCACGTCCACGAGGCTGCCGTACTTGCGGCCGCCCTGGAGCCAGCCCGTGGCGAAGTCCTCGATCCCCTGCGGCCGGCCGTCCTTCATCCGGACTCGAACCAGCTTGTAGCCGGTGGGGACCGACCGGTTCCAGGAGCCCTGGATCGCCACGAAGAGGTCGCCCCGGTACTCCGCGGGGAACTGGGTCGCCGTGTAGAAGGCGAGACCGATGGGGGCCGAGTGGGCCTGGATCTCTAGCGTCGGCAGCGTGGTGCGGGCGCATGCCTGCGGATTCGTGTATTCGGGGTCGGGATGGACCTTTCCCCCCTGGACGTAGCAGTAGGGCCAGCCGTAGAAGCCGCCCTCCACGATCTCGGTGATGTAGTCGGGCGGGACGTCGTCCCCCCGCCAGTCGCGCTCGTTGATCGTGGCCCAGAGCTTGCCCGTGACGGGATGGAAGGCGATGCCCACGGCGTTCCGGACCCCGGTGGCGACGAGCGTCTCCCCGGATCCGTCGGCGTTATACCTCATGATCGCAGCGCGCCGCGGGTCGCGCTCCTCGCAGACGTTGCAGGAGGAGCCGATCGAGACATAGAGCCGGCGGTCTGGGCCCACGATGACCGTCTTGTACGGGTGGTTGCCGCCGCGCGGGAGGCCTTCGATCAGCACCTCGGGCCCGCCCGCCTTCATCGTGGCGGGATCGTAGCGAAACCGGACCACGCGGTCGGCATCGCCCACGAGGAGCCTGCCATCCTGGAAGGCCAGGCCGTGGGGACGGCTCAGCCCGCCGACGACCTCGACGACGCGGTCGGCCTTGCCGTCGCGATCGGCATCGGGGAGCGCCAGAACCTTCCCCGCACCCGGGTCGGATAGGAGCAGGGTCCCGCG
Organism: Candidatus Rokubacteria bacterium CSP1-6; assembly: GCA_001443385.1. Taxonomy (GTDB): domain Bacteria; phylum Methylomirabilota; class Methylomirabilia; order Rokubacteriales; family CSP1-6; genus CSP1-6. The sequence goes on along the minus strand of LDXP01000112.1, from coordinate 2,068 downwards.
CGGGTCCACGGCCATGAAGCGGGCGCGATCGAAGCCGGAGGCGAAGACGGAGATCGTGAACCCCGGCGGGAGCGAGATGCGGGCCTCCTGGGGCTCGCCGGGGACGGGAAGGATCAGGAGCGCCAGGAGCGCCGGCCAGAGCCGGGAGACCCCCATGAGGCGGCTCAGGCGGCGCGGCCTTCCTCGGCGATGGAGGTGATGATGTAGGTCCCGCTCTTGGCGTCCCGCTCCAGCGTGAGGACCTTCTGCTTGGCGGCCTCCTCCAGCAGCTTGGAGAACGTGGAGTAGCCGTAGTAGCTCTCGTTGAAGGCGGGGTTCTTCCGGATCATGGTCTGCTTGACCATGGACCCCCAGAGGACCTCCTTGTTCTCCCGCTGGAGGGCCTGGATCGCCTCGATGAGCTGGGCGAAGGCCTCGGCCTTCTTTTCCGGGAGCCCGCGCAGGAGATGGGTCTTCTTTGCCTCCCGGATCAGGTCCTCGTAGAAGATGAACTCGTCGCAGTTGCCGACGAGCAGCTCCGAGGAGGAGGACTTGACGCCGAGACCGATCACGTAACGGTCATTTTCCCGGAGCTTGGAGACCAAGGGAGAGAAGTCGGAGTCCCCCGACACCAGGGCGAACGTGTCCACGTGAGCCTTGGAGTAGGCCAGGTCCATGGCGTCCACGACCATCCGGATGTCCGCCGAGTTCTTCCCGCTGTAGCGGCTCTGGGGCACGTCGATCAGCTCGATGGCGTGCTCGTGGAACGGGCGCTTGTACTCGGCGTAGCGGCTCCAGTCCGCGTAGGCCCGGCGGACCATGATCTTGCCCTTCTCGACCAGCCGCTCCAGGACCAGCTTGATCTCGAAGCCCTTGTACTGGGCTTCCTTGACGCCACGGGCGATGTTCTCGAAGTCGATGAACAGGGCCAGTTTACGTTCTTCGCTGCGTTCTTCGTTCATTGGGGATGTTCCTTCCTTGAGTTATGGCGGGGTCAACAGCCTCCAGCGGAGGGGAACCCTCAACCTCACACACCCATTATACGCCCGGAGGCAACGATTCGAAACGCGGTTTCTCGATGACGGGGAGCGGACTTACTGCGAAGCGGGCCGGATTTCCTGCCACTCGACGCAGGTGGCGTACACCTCGAGGGTGCCGTCCCTGTTGGGAAGGACTACAACCTTGACCTCCTGGCACCCCTGCCGGAACAGACCGAGGGCCGCCTCCTGGACCCTGAAGTATATGGAGTCGAGCCTCAGTGGGGGGGGTGTCTCGAAGGCGCGGTCGGGAGCGGGCCCCCCTTCGGCCTGGAAGACGGCCATGAACCCCACCAGGAGAAAGCCGAGGGTCAGGAGGATCATGAGGATGACCGAGCGCTTCATGGCCCCTGGTAGTGCATCCGATATGCCAGGAGAAACCAGGACGCAAGTGCCTGCCGAATAAGGGGGTAGAACCCAGGCAGCAGCCGTTGGGACGGGGGTTTTAAGTGCCCGTCTGGCAGGGGGATGCCAGGAATTCCCGCTTGCTAGCCCTTGAGGCAGAGGATGTTGTGGGCCGTCACGGGGCGGGCGAAGCCCTTGAGCGTGAGCTCGCCCACGGGCTCCACCTCTACCAGCTCCTCCACGGTCCCCACCATGCGCTGGGAGATCAGGATCTGGCCCGGCTTGGCCTCGCCGCAGAGGCGGGCGGCGAGGTTGGTCACCGTCCCGATGGCTCCGTAGTCCCATCGCCCCTCGAAGCCGATCGCGCCGATGGTGGCGTAGCCCTGGGCGATGCCCACCCCGAAGTCGAGGTCGTATCCGCGCTTGCGCCATTTGACGATCAGCTCGGCTACCCGGTCCCGCATGGCCACGGCCATCCGGAGCGCCCGCTCGGCGGGGTTCGGCACCGGCGTCGGGTCGTTGAAGAAGATCATCATGCCGTCGCCCGTGAAGCGCTCGAGCGTCCCTTCGTGCCCGAGGATCAGCTTCCCCATCTCGGCGTGGTACTCCCGGAGGACGCCCATGACCTCCTCAGGCTCGGAGGTCTCGGCGAAGGCGGTGAAGCCGCGGAGGTCCAGGAAGACCACCGTAACCTCGCGCCGGTGGGT
>LDXP01000111.1 GCA_001443385.1 Candidatus Rokubacteria bacterium CSP1-6 | reverse complement strand
GGCCGACCTGGCGCTGCTCAACGGTGGCGCCATCCGCGGCAACCGCCTCCTGCCCGAGGGCCCGATCACCCGGCGCGATCTCCGCCAGCTCTTCCCGTTCGGAAACGTGCTGGTGCTCGTCGAGGTGCCGGGCGTCGCGCTCGCCCGGGCGCTGGAGCGCGCCGTGTCCGCCTATCCCAGGCCGGCGGGCTTCTTTCTGCAGGTTTCGGGCATGCGCCTCGTCTTCGATCCCTCCCGTCCTCCCGGCCGGCGGGTGCTGGAGTTGACCGTCGGAGGGCGGTCCCTGGACCGCGAGCGGCCCTACACGGTCGCCCTCCCGGATTACCTCGCGCGTGGGGGCGACGGATACGCCATGTTCCGCGCGGCGCGGGTCCTCATCCCCCCCGAGCATGGCCCCGGGCTGGTGGAGACCCTGCTCGACGCCGCGGAGCGCCGGGGGAGCATTCGGGTGCAAGGGGAAAACCGGATTCGCCTTCATTCCTCAGGGGTTTCCCCTTGACAGTCGTGCGCAGCGGCTGTTAGCATATGCGGTGCTTTTCATGGGTACAGGCTCGTAGCTCAGTGGGAGAGCGCCTCTCTGACGCAGAGGAGGTCGGCGGTTCGAGACCGCCCGAGCCTACCATCGAGTCGTGAAGCATCACGGGGGCACTCCCCCAGTGGTGCTTTTTTCGTCTATGAGTGAAGAAGATCGACACCTGCGTTTCGAAGGGGAGTCCGACTGCGAGCCGGCGCCGCTGCCGACGCTCCGCCACTCCTGCTCCCACATCATGGCGCAGGCGGTGAAGCAGCTCTTCCCCGACGTCAAGCTGGCCATTGGCCCGGCGATCGAGGACGGGTTCTACTACGACTTCGCCAAGCCTGAGCCATTTACGTCTGAGGACCTTCTACGGATTGAGCAGCGCATGAGCGAAATCATCGTGAAAGACCTCCCCTTCGTCCGCGAGGAGAGGCCGCGCGAGGCGGCGATCCGCTTCTTCGAGGAACGGGGCGAGCCCTTCAAGGTGGAGATCCTCAAGGGCATCGATGCGGCCACGGTCTCCCTCTACCGCCAGGGCGACTTCGTGGACCTCTGCCGCGGCCCCCACGTCCCCTCGACAGGGCACATCAGGGCCTTCAAGCTCCTCTCCTGCTCGGGCGCCTACTGGCGGGGGAGCGAGAAGAACCCGATGCTCCAGCGGATCTACGGAACCGCCTGGCTCAGCCGGGAGGACCTGGACAAATACCTGTGGCGGCTCGAGGAAGCCAAGAAGCGCGACCACCGGAAGCTGGGGCGGGAGCTCGACCTCTTCGTCTTCCAGGATGTCTCCCCGGGGGCCGCGTTCTGGCTGCCCAAGGGGATGGTCATCTTCCGCGAGCTGGAGCGCTTCTGGCGGGACGTGCACGACGCGCGGGGCTACCAGGAGATCTCCACGCCCGTCCTGGTTCACAAGCGGCTGTGGGAGCAGTCGGGACACTGGGATCACTACCGGGAGAACATGTTCCTGGTGGAGGCGGAGGAGCAGATCTTCAGCCTCAAGCCGATGAACTGCCCCGAATCCACCTACGTCTATCGGCACCATCTCCGCTCCTACCGCGACCTGCCGCTCCGGTTCTCCGAGCTCGGCCGGCTTTACCGCTTCGAGCGCTCCGGCACGCTGGCCGGGATGTTCCGGGTCCGCCAGTTCACCCAGGACGACGCCCACATCTACTGCCGCCCCGACCAGCTCCAGGCGGAGATCATGGGCGTCCTCGAGATCGTCCAGCTGCTCTACGGCGCCTTCGGCTTCGAGCCGCGCTTCTTCCTCTCCACGAAGCCCGAGAAGGCGATGGGGGATCCGGCGCTCTGGCAGCAGGCCGAGGCGGCGCTCCAGGACGCGCTCGCCAAGCGTGACCTGCCCCACGAGCTCCGGGCGGGGGAGGGCGCCTTCTACGGTCCCAAGATCGACGTGGTGATCTCCGACGTCCTCGGCCGCGACTGGCAGCTGGCGACGATCCAGCTGGACTTCGTGATGCTGCCGGAGCGTTTCGCCCTCGAGTACATCGACGCCGACGGCCAGCCCAAGCGGCCGGTGGCGATCCACCGGGCGATCTACGGCTCGTTCGAGCGCTTCGTGGGGATCCTGACCGAGCACTTCGCCGGCGCCTTTCCGACGTGGCTCGCGCCGGTGCAGGCGCGGGTGCTCCCGGTCAGCGAGAAGGTCGCCGCCTACGGCCGGTCGGTCTTCGAGCGGCTGAGGGAGGCGGGGATCCGGGCGGAGCTGGATGACCGCAACGAGAAGCTCAACTACCGCATCCGCGAGGCTCAGCTCCAGAAAATTCCCTACATGCTGATCGTCGGGGCGCGCGAGAGCCAGGACGGAACGGTGAGCGTGCGCCGGCGGACGGACGGGGACGCCGGCGTGGTTGCCGTGGAGGGATTCCTCGCGGGCCTCGCGGCGGAGATCTCGAGCCGGTCGGTCACATTAACCGTGGGCCGCTCCTAGACGAGCGCGAGCCCGCGAAGGAGGACGACGATCCAGTCAAAAGAAATCCGCATCAACGAGGGCATTCGCGTCCGAGAGGTCCGGGTCGTGAGCCCGGAGGGCGAGCAGCTGGGCGTCCTGCCCATCAGCCAGGCGCTGGAGCAGGCGCAGCAGCGCGGCCTGGACCTGGTGGAGGTCGCCCCCGAGGCCAACCCGCCGGTCTGCCGCATCATGGACTTCGGCAAGTACAAATACCTCCAGGCCCGGCGGCAGAAAGAAGCGCGGAAGAAGCAGACGATCATCCTGGTGAAGGAGGTCAAGATGGGGCCGAAGACGGACGTCCACGACTTCGCCTTCAAGGCCAAGCACGTCCGCCGCTTCCTCGAGGACGGCCATAAGGCGAAGGTGACCGTGCGGTTCAAGGGGCGGGAGATGGCCCACACCGAGCTCGGCTGGAAGCTCCTGAACCGGATGGCCGAGACCGTCTCGGACCTGGCGGTGATCGAGCACCATCCGAGGCAGGAGGGGCGGATGCTTACGATGATCCTTTCTGCGAAGACGCGGAAATAGGAGAGCGTCAATGCCGAAGATGAAATCGAAACGGGGCGCGTCCAAGCGGTTCAAGGCCACCGCCTCGGGCAAGATCAAGCGCCGGAAGGGCTGGAAGAGCCATCTGCTGGAGTGGAAGTCGCCGAAGCGGCGGCGCCGGCTCCGGCAGAGCGCGCTGGTGTCCAAGGAAGACGCCCGCCGGATCAGGCGTCTCCTGCCCTACTTATAATGCTTCACCCTCCGCTTCTCCTCTCCCCCCTCACCCCACCCTCTCCCCCACGGGGGGAGAGGAAAAAGGTGAGGGGGAGAGGCAGGGTGAGGGGGTCATAGAGGAGCCAAGTCATGCCACGAGCGAAGGGCGGGCCCAAGACCCGCCGCCGCCGCAAGAAGGTCCTCAAGCAGGCCAAGGGGTACGTGGGGGGGCGGCGCCGCCTCTTCGAGACGGCCAAGGAAACGGTGCTCCGCGCGGGCGTCTTCGCGTACCGCGACCGGCGCCAGAAGAAGCGCCGCTTCCGGTCGCTCTGGATCATCCGCATCAACGCCGCCGCCCGGGGGCTCGGGCTGTCGTATTCAGTGCTCATGAACGGGCTCAAGAAGGCGGGCGTCAACCTCGACCGGAAGATCCTGGCCGAGCTGGCGACACAGGACCCGGCGGCGTTCGCCAAGCTGGCCGAAGCCGCGAAGGCCCAGGGTGGCCGATAAGCGTGCCAGCGAGATTCTGAAGGGAGCCCGGGGCGAGGCGGCGCGGGCAAAGTCGAGCGCCGACCTCGAGCAGGTCCGCGTGAAGTACCTGGGCCGGCAGGGCATCCTCACCCAGTTCCTCCGCTCCCTCTCGTCGATCCCCGTCGCCGAGCGCCCCGAAGTGGGGCGCGAGGCGAACCTGGCCAAAGCCGAGATCGAGACGCTCCTGGGCGAGCGCCTGGCCGAGCTGAAGGCGGCCGAGCGCCGGCACGCGCTGGAATCCCAGCGGGTGGATCTCACGCTCCCGGGGCGTCGTCCCAGCCCCGGCACGCTGCACCCGCTCACCCTCGTCCAGGACGAGATCATCGAGATCTTTCTGGGCCTGGGCTTCGCCGTTGCCGAGGGTCCGGAGGTGGAGTCGGATTTCTACAACTTCGAGGCGCTCAACATCCCCCGGGATCACCCGGCCCGGGACATGCAGGACACCTTTTACCTGTCGGAGGACGTGCTGCTCCGCACCCACACGTCGCCCATGCAGATCCGCATCATGAAGGCGATGCGGCCGCCGCTCCGGTACATCTTCCCGGGGCGCGTGTACCGACGGGACATCGCGGACGCCTCCCACTCGCCGGTCTTCCATCAGGTCGAAGGGCTCGCGGTGGACCGGAACATCTCGATGGGCGACCTCAAGGGCACCCTCGAGCTCTTCGCCCGCGAGATGTTCGGCCCCCGCACGACGACCCGCTTCCGCCCGAGCTTCTTCCCCTTCACCGAGCCCTCGGCCGAGGTGGACGTGCGCTGCTTCCTCTGCGGCGGCGAGGGGTGCCGGGTCTGCAAGCAGTCGGGATGGCTGGAGATTCTCGGCTCGGGGATGGTGCACCCTCAGGTGCTCAGGAACGTGGGCTACGACCCCGAGGAGGTCACGGGGTGGGCCTTCGGCATGGGCGTCGAGCGGATCGCCATGCTCAAGTACGGCATCGACGACATCCGCCTCTTCTTCGAGAACGACCTCCGCTTCCTCACCCAGTTCGCATGAAAGTCAGCTACCGCTGGCTCAAGGAGTCCGTGGCGACGGACCTCTCCCCCAAAGCCGTCGCCGATCGCCTGACGAACGCCGGCATCGAGGTGGCCGCGGCGGCGCCCCTCGTCAGCGGGCTCTCCGGCGTCGTGGTGGGGGAGGTGGAAGCGATCGATAAGCACGGCGTCTGCCGGGTGGCGACGGCAGACCGGCACTTCACGGTGGTGTGCGGCGCTCCCAACGTGGCGGTCGGCGTCCGGGCGGCGTTTGCGCCTCCGGGGGCCGCGCTTCCGGGCGGCCAGCAGGTCCAGACCACCAGGAAGCGGGGCGTGCTCTCCGAGGGGATGCTCTGTTCGGAGAAGGAGCTGGGGATCGGCGACGACGCCGACGGCATTCTCCTCCTGGCGGCCGACGCGCCGCTGGGCAGTGATCTCGTGACCTCCCTCGGGCTCGATGACTGGATACTGGAGGTCGAGGTGACTCCCAACCGGCCGGACTGCCTGTCGGTCGTGGGCGTGGCGCGGGAGATCGCGGCGTTGACAGGAGCGCCGTTCCGCTTCCCGGCGATCGCCGTGAAAGAGGGCGACGCCGACATCGTGGCGCTGGCCGCCGTCGAGGTCGAGGATCCCGATCTCTGCCCCCGCTACGCCGCGCGCCTCATCACCGGGCTCACGGTCGCCCCCTCGCCTCCGTGGCTCGCCCAGCGCCTCCGTGCCGTCGGGCTCCGCCCCATCAACAACCTCGTGGACGTGACCAACTACGTCCTGTGGGAACTGGGCCACCCGCTCCATGCCTTCGACTCCGACACGCTCGCCCAGCGGAAGGTCATCGTCCGGCGCGCGCGCCCGGGCGAGCGCCTCACCACGCTGGACGGCCAGGAGCGCGAGCTCGCCGAGTCCATGTTGCTCATCACGGACCCCGAGAGGGCGATCGCCCTCGCCGGGGTGATGGGAGGCGCCAATACCGAGGTGACGGCGGAGACCACCAGCGTCCTCCTCGAGAGCGCGTACTTCAACCCGGCCTCCATCCGGCGGACGTCGAAGCGCCTCGGGCTCGCGACGGAGGCGGCGTACCGCTTCGAGCGCGGGGCTGACATCGAGGGCCTCCGGGAGGCGCTGGACCGGGCCGCCCAGCTGATGGCCGACCTCGGCGGCGGCACCGTGGCGAAAGGCGTGCTCGACGTCTACCCGTCCCCGCGCCCGCACCCGCGGATCCCGCTCCGCCTGGAGCGGATCCAGCGCGTGATCGGGATCTGCCCGCCCCGGGAGGAAGTGGTGCGCATCCTCCAGGGGCTGGGCTTTGCCGTGGATGAGGCCAAGGAGCCGCCGGATATCGTGGTGCCCAGCTTCCGCCGCGATGTGTCCATGGAAGACGATCTCGCCGAAGAGGTGATCCGCGTCTGGGGGTACGAGCGCATTCCCTCGACGCTCCCGGGCGGAAGCCTCGCGCTGGTGCGCCGGCCGGCGGCGCTCCGGCGGGCGGCGCGGGTCACACAGGCCCTGGCCGCCGCCGGGCTCAGCGAGGTGATCACCTACGGCTTCGTGGACCCCGAGCGCCTCCGCCTCCTGGGCTGGGACCCGGCCTCCCCCGAGCTCATGACGCTCAGGAACCCGTTGAGCCAGGAGCGCTCGATCCTGCGTCCCTCGCTCGTCCCGGGCCTGCTCGAGGTCGTGGCGACCAACCGCCACCGCCAGATCCCCGACGTCCGCTGCTTCGAGGTGGGGCGCGTGTTCCGGTCCGGCGGCCCGGACGGCCTGGCCCGCGAGGAAGCGCGCGTCGGCATCGCCCTCACCGGTCTGAGGGCCAGTCGGGCGTGGTACGCCGGGCGCGACACCGTGGATCTCCACGACGCCAAGGGGGCGGCCGAGCACGTCCTGGCCTCCCTCGGCGTGGAAGAGTACGGGGTGCGGGCGAGCGCCTCGTCCTTCCTCGAGGCGGGGCGCAGCGGGGAACTCGTCGTCGGCGGAGAGGCGGTGGGCTGGTTCGGAGAGCTCGCCCTCGGCCCCCAGGAGGGGTATGATCTCGCCGGCCCGGTCTTTCTGGCCGAGCTGTCGCTCGACCGCCTGGGGGCGCTCCCGCCCCGGCGGGTCCGCTACCGGGCGCTGCCGCGCTTCCCCGCGGTCCAGCGGGACGTCGCCTTCGTGATGCCCCAGGCGCTGGCCGTCGAAGAGGTCGAGAGCGAGATCCGGCAGCGGGGTGGGGCGCTCCTCAAGAGCGTCACGCTGTTCGACGTGTACGCGGGCAAAGGGGTCGAGTCCGGGATGCGGAGCGTGGCGTGGAGCCTCACCTTCCAGGCCGACGACCGGACGCTGACGGACGAAGAGGTCAACGCGCTCCACGCCGCCATCATCGAGGCCGTGACGAAACGGTTCGGGATCGCCGTGAGAGGGATGACCCCGGAGGGGGGCTGAACGCCCCCCTTCCGGACCTCCCCCAGGCGTTGCGCCGGCGAAGCCGGCGCTCGAACGGAGGGGACGGAATGGCCGAGGGACTGGGCGACCGGCTGACCCAGCTGGAGCAGGCGGTCCGCCGCGCCGCGGACCTCCTCGCGCGGCTCAAGGCCGAGCGGGCCACGCTGGAGAAGCGCGTCGCCGAGCAGGCGCGCGAGCTGGACGATCTGCGCTCCCGGGCCGGTGCGTCGGCCGAGGAGCGCGCCGAGCTGGCGCGGCTCCGCCAGGAGCGCAAGGAAGTTCTCGCCCAGGTGGACAG
>LDXP01000110.1 GCA_001443385.1 Candidatus Rokubacteria bacterium CSP1-6 | reverse complement strand
CCAACCGGCTGGAGTCTGCGGGGATCATCCGGGACGGGCGGTTTCTGCCCACCGCGACTGATATTTTCCTGAATCTCCGTGGCCGCGAGAGCCGGACGACGATCGCCTACGATCATGACCGGGGTCTGATCGATTACCACCACGTCAGCCAGACATTCCTCCTCGGCCGCCGGCGGGAGGTCCACGATCTCGTCCGGCCCAACGCCGATCAGCCGGTGGATGACCTCCTCACAACCGCCCTCAATTACGCCGAGGGCGCGATCGGGACGGACGCTGAGAGTTCCCTCCGGACGTACGTCGTTCGGCGAACCCGGCCGGAGAACGAGAGCCCCGACGACGTCCAGCTCGGCGGCTACCGGGCGGAGATCGTGCCGCTCGTGATCAGCATCGCGCCCGAGGCGGCGGGCGGACGCGACGTGGGCCGGCTCGACCTGACGCGGCTCTCGTCCTGGGCGCGCCGGGGGAGTCCCCTGCGGATCACCTTCGGCGCCGACCGGCGCCCCGAATCCATCCAGGCCGACCTCGTCTTCGGCACGAGCGTGCGGATCACGGTGCAGTCCACCTCGTGAGGGACAATGCCCGGCACTGAGCGGATCCTCGAAGGATTGAATCCCCGCCAGGCCGAGGCGGTCACCCACGACACCGGCCCCCTGCTCATCGTCGCGGGCGCGGGCACCGGCAAGACGACCGTCATCACCCGCCGGATCGCGCACCTCATCGCGACCAAGCGCTGCCGTCCCGAAGAAATTCTCGCCCTGACCTTCACCGACAAGGCCGCGGCCGAAATGGAAGAGCGGGTGGACACCCTCGTCCCCTACGGCTACGCCGACGTGTGGATCTCGACCTTCCACGCCTTCGGCGACCGCCTCCTGAAGGAGAACGCGCTGGAGCTGGGGCTGACGCCCGACTTCCGCGTGCTGAACCGGGCCGAGCAGGTGATCTTCTTCCGCGACCACCTCTTCGAGCTGCCGCTGGATTACTACCGGCCGCTGGGCGACCCGACCAAGCACATCCAGGCGATCATCTCCCTGATCAGCCGGGCCAAGGACGAGGACGTCTCCCCGGAGGAGTACCTGGCCTTCGCCGAGCGCATCCGGGCCGAGGCCGCCGCGCGCCCGGATGACGAGGAGCTCCGCGACCGGGGGGCCCGGCAGGGGGAGCTGGCCCGGACCTACGCGAAGTACCAGGAGCTGCTGGCTCGGGAGGGGTGCGCCGATTTCGGCGATCAGATCGTGTACGCGCTGCGCCTCTTCCGCACCCGGCCGTACATCCTCCAGGGGTACCAGCGGCGCTTCAAGTACGTCCTGGTGGACGAGTTCCAGGACACCAACTACGCCCAGTTCGAGCTGGTGAAGCTCCTGAGCACGCGGCACCGGAATCTCGCCGTCGTGGCCGACGACGACCAGTGTCTTCCGCCAGGCACACAGGTAGAAACCCCCGGGGGTCCCCGTTCGATTGAGGCGATTCAACCTGGGGACCAGGCCATAACGGCGGTGGGGAAAGGCTTGCTCGGGGTGAGCGTCGTGACTCGCGTCTTCCAGAGGGAAAAGTATGCCCGCTTCTTGACCTTCGAGACCGAATCGGGCCGCCGCATCACCGTAACTGATAACCACAAGATGTTCTGTCGGGTGCCAAGGGTGGCCGCCTCCAAGGAGTTCACTTACGTGTATCTGATGGAACGGCGCGACCTGGGCTGGCGGATTGGCGTTACGAATGACCTGTCCGTTCGGCTGTGCCTGGAGCGCTCTGCGGATCGCATCGTCGGCCTTCGTGCTTGCCGTTCCGAGCAGGAGGCCCGGTATCTTGAAGCGCTCTGGTCGCTCAAGTATTCGATCCCGACCCTGCCGTTTAAGCCTCGGCGCAAGATGATGGTCGTCGGCGAGTACCTGGAGCGGCTCTACCGGGAGCTGGAGACGAGAAAAAATGCAGAGAGGTTGGCCTCCGATATCGGTGTAAACCTCGATGCGCATCATTTTGCTCTGGGTGGTGTGCGCCGCGGTGGCCAGTCACGAGTGAAAGTCATCGTCAAGATGTGCTATCGGCGGTACATCCCGAAGAAGCGCCGTCCCCTCCTGAAAGCGCCGCAGATTCTGCACGCGGTGTCGTGTGAGACATCGGATCGGACTGTGATCGAAAGATTGCGGGCGGGTGGGTTCCCGCTGCTCAAGGCCAGGAGGGGGTGGCGGGTTCAGATGACCAGCCCATCCCTACGGGAGACAGGCGCAAGAGCTGAACTTCTTCGCGATCTGTCGGAAGGAATTCTCGAAGCTCGATTCGACGTCGGCACAACGAACGTGCAGCACAAGTCGGCGCTGGTCATGCCGGCTGGGAACGTGCTTCCCGGGCACTACTTGCCGGTCGTGAGGGGCAATCGTGTTGTCTACGAGCGCGTTGTGAATGTGTCGGAAGAGATCCGAACGAGTGTGGTGTACGACCTCGAGGTGGAGCGGACCCACAACTTCATCGCCGACAGTGTGGTCGTCCACAACTCAATTTATAAGTTCCGTGGAGCGGCGATCTCGAACGTGCTCGGCTTCAAGGAGGTCTATCCCGACGCGCGGGAAATCGTCCTCACCAAGAACTACCGTTCCCACCAGGAGGTGCTCGACTCGGCCTACCGGCTCATCACGTACAACAACCCGGATCGGCTGGAGGTGAAGTACGGCATCGCCAAGAAACTGGAGGCCGAGCACGGCCCGGGCCCGGCGCCGATCCACCTCCACTACGACAGGCTGACGGCCGAGTCGGACGCTGTGGCCGCGCTCATCGAGGAAAAGGTCGCGAGCAAGGCCTACCGTCACGGGGACTTCGCCATCTTGGTCCGCGCCAACAACGACGCCGATCCGTTCCTCCGCGCCCTCAACCTCAGAGGAATCCCCTGGACCTTCTCGGGCAACGCCGGCCTCTACGGCCGCCCCGAGATCCGCCTGCTCACTGCCTTCCTCCGCTCGGTGGCTCACCCCGACGACTCGATCAGCCTCCACCACCTGGCCTCGTCGGATCTCTACCAGGTCCCCATCGTGGACCTCACCCGCTGCGCCACCTACGCCGACCGCCGGAACCGCTGGCTCTACGACGTCCTGCGCCGCCTCGATGAGATTCCTGAGGTGGCTGACGGGATGACCGCGGAGGGGATGCTCGCCATCCGGAAGCTGCTCAAGGACCTGGAGCGCTACATGGAGCTGGCGCGCGAGATGCCCACCGGCGAGCTCCTCTACCAGTTCCTCCAGGATTCGGGGGAGGTGGCGCGCTACTCCAAGGCGCCCCCGGAGAAAGAGAGCGAGGTCCAGAACGTCGGCAAGTTCTTCCGGATCATCCGTGACGCCTCGCGGGTGCTCCGCTACGATAACGTCCGGGAGTTCGTCAACCATCTGGACGCCCTCATCGACGCCGGCGACGACCCACCGGTAGCCGAGGCCGACTTCGACACGCCCGCGGTCCACGTCCTCACCGTGCACAAGGCCAAGGGGCTCGAGTTCCCGGTCGTGTTCCTGGTGAGCCTCGTCGGGCAGAAGTTCCCGTGGCCGCGCCGGCGCGACGCCCTCGAGCTCCCGGACGAGTTAATCAAGGACACGCTGCCCATCGGGGATTTCCACATGCAGGAGGAGCGCCGCCTCTTCTACGTCGGGATGACCCGGGCGAAGAAGGAGCTCTATCTCACGTCGGCCCGCGACTACGGTGGTGCCCGCGAGAGGAAAGTCAGCCAGTTCGTCCTGGAGGCCCTGGACCTTCCCAAGGACGCGGTGCGCCCCTTCAAGTCCAGGGCAGTCGAGGAGCTTCACCGGCACGCCCCGCCGCCCGTGACGGCGGCGGACGCGCTCCCCCCGCTCGCCCCCGACGCGCCGATCACGGTCAGCTTCCGGCAGGTGGACGACTACGAGACCTGCCCACTCAAGTACCGGTACATCCACATCCTCAGCGTGCCGATCATGCGCCACCACTCGGTGGCCTACGGGAGCACCCTCCACAAGGTCGTGGAGCACTACCTCCGGCGCCGCGTCGCCGGGCTCTTCACGCCGATCGAAGATCTCCTGGCGGTCTTCGAGCGCGAGTGGCGGAACGAGGGGTTCCTGACGTGGGAGCACGAGGAGGCGCGGAAGGCCGCCGGCCGCGCGGCGCTCACCCGTTTCTGGCACGAAGAGGAGGCCTCCGGGACGAAGCCGACCCATGTCGAGCGCGAGTTCGGGTTCGCCCTCGGTCCCACCAAGGTGCGCGGGCGCTGGGACCGGGTGGACGAGACCGAGGCAGGCGTCGCAATCATCGACTACAAGTCCTCGGACATCCGCACCCAGAAGGACGCCGACCGGCGGACCCGCGACAGCCTCCAGCTCCAGATCTACGCCCTCGCCTGGAAGGAGATGTTCGGCCGCCTCCCCGAGAAGGTCGAGCTCCGGTTCCTGGAGTCCGGCCTCGTCGGGACGCACGCGCCGACGGCCGGGGACCTGGCCGAGGCCGAGGCGGCCATCCACGCGGCGGCGGCCGGCATCCGCGCGCGGGAGTTGGCGCCAACTCCCTCCTACCAGGTCTGCCGCTACTGCGCGTACAATCAGATCTGCCCCAGCACCGCCACCCAGGAGTAAACTTCGAAACGGGGGAGGGACCGTACCGCGATGTCGGCCATTCAGATGCCCGCCACGGGTGCCGCCAGACGCTCGCCGAGGCGCGTCCAGCCGCGGGTAGTCGGGGCGGCCGGAGCGCTGCTCCTGGGCGGCGCGGCCTGGTTGGGGGCGCAGTACGGGTTCCGGCACGCCGGGCTGTTCCTAGTCGGGGCGGGCTGCGGCCTCGTCCTCTATCACTCCTTCTTCGGCTTCACCACGGCGTTCCGCGTATTCGTCACCGCCGGCGACGGCCGCGGCCTCCGGGCCCAGATGCTGATGCTCGCCGTGGCCACGCTCCTCTTCGCTCCTATGCTGGCTGCGGGCGAAGTCTTTGGGACGGTGGTCGGCGGGGCAGTGGCGCCGGCGGGCGTGTCGGTCCTGGTCGGGGCGTTCATCTTCGCCATCGGCATGCAGATGGGGGGCGGCTGAGGGTCGGGCACCCTCTTCCAGTTTGGAGGAGGCGCGACGCCGATGACGCTGACGCTCCTGGCGTTCATTGCGGGCTCCGTCGTGGCGACGTTTCACATGCCCTTCTGGTGGAACACCCCGTCGCTGGGTGAGGTGTCGCTGGGGGACACGCTCGGGTGGACCTGGGCGGTGGCGGCGCAGCTCGTCGCGTTGTTGCTCATCGCCGCCGCGACGTGGTGGATCGAGCGGCGCCGCCTGGGCGTGCCGGCGCCTGCGATGCCGCCGGTTCGAGGCTGGGCGCGCGTCCTCCGTGGGCCCTGGCCGCTCCTGGCGGGCGGGGTCGCGCTCGCCGTCCTCAACGCGCTCACGCTCGTCCTCGCCGGCCACCCGTGGGGGATCACGTGGGCCTTCGCGCTCTGGGGGGCCAAGGCGCTCCAGGCTGTGGGGTACGACCTCTCGACGGTGGCCTTCTGGAGCGGCGAGTTCCAGCAGGCGGCACTGGCGGCTCCGGTGCTCGCCGACGTGACGACGGTGATGGACCTGGGGATCATCCTGGGGGCGCTTCTCGCGGCGGGCCTGGCCGGGCGCTTTGCCCCCGCGCGGCGCGTTCCCCTCCGCATCGTCGCCGCCTCTGTTCTGGGGGGACTCATGCTGGGCTACGGAGCCCGGCTTGCCTTCGGGTGCAACATCGGGGCGTACTTCAGCGGGGTCGCCTCCACGAGCCTTCACGGCTGGCTCTGGGGCGCGGCGGCCCTCCTCGGCACGCCCATCGGCGTCAGGCTGCGCAAGGTCTTTGGCGTGGACCGGCAGCAGGTCAGCGCGTCGTCGTGCTGAGCGGCGCGGCGCAGGAGAGGCCATGAAACTCACGGCCAACGGCATCGAGATCCATTACGCCTTCGAGGGCGAGGGCCCCGTCGTGACGCTCGGCCACGCGCTCGGCACGAACCTCTCCATGTGGGACGAGCAGGCCCGCGCCCTGAACGGGCGGTACCGCGTCCTCCGGTTCGACACCCGCGGCCACGGCCAGACCAGCGCCCCACCAGGACCTTATGCGCTCGAGCAGCTGGCCGAGGATGTCCACGGGCTCCTCACGGGGCTCCGCATCACGGAGACACACTTCGTCGGGCTCTCCATGGGAGGCATGATCGGCCAGATCTTCGCGCTCAAATATCCCCAGATGGTCCGCAGCCTAGTGCTCTGCGATACCACGAGCCGCTACCCGGCCGGTGGCCGAGCTGGCCATCCTGCGGTCGGCCTCACACCTGTCCAACATGGAGCAGCCCGAGGAGTTCAACCGGGTCCTGCTGGGCTGCCTCGACAAGGTGACAGGCCGGTGCCCGCTGTAGGATGAACCGGCACGCGGGGCCGCCACCCGATCCTCATCGGCCGCCGGCGCCTGAGCCGACTTACGCGGAGCGCGCTCGGACGCTGGTCTACCTCGGGAGGACGGGGATGCTCTCCACGCTCTCGCTGAAACACCCGGGTCACCCGTTCGGTTCCCTCATGCCGTATGCCCTCGATGGGCAGGGCTGCCCGCTCTTCCTGATCAGCGCCAT
This sequence comes from Candidatus Rokubacteria bacterium CSP1-6, assembly GCA_001443385.1. Taxonomy (GTDB): domain Bacteria; phylum Methylomirabilota; class Methylomirabilia; order Rokubacteriales; family CSP1-6; genus CSP1-6. The sequence goes on along the minus strand of LDXP01000110.1, from coordinate 849 downwards.
GGCGATGCACACGCAGAACCTCCAGGCCGACCCGCGCGCCAGCCTCCTCGTCATCCAGCCCGGTTGGGCGGGCGATCCGCTCGCCGCCGGGCGTGTGACGCTGATGGGCGAGGCAGTGCCCCTCGGGAGGGGCGACGCGGGAGAGGCGCGGACGGCGTATCTGGCCCGCCATCCCAACGCCGAGTATTGGGTGGACTTCGAGGACTTCGGCTTCTACCGGCTGGAGGTGGCCGACATCTACTTCGTGGGCGGCTTCGCCGCGATGGACTGGGTCCCGGCGGCGGACTATCTGGCCGCGCGCCCGGATCCGCTGGCCGACGCTGCGAGCGGGATCATCGAGCACATGAACCGCGACCACGCCGACGCCCTCGTCACCTTTGCCCGCGTCCTCGCCGGCGCCCCCGCCGACGAGGCGAGCATGGTCGCAGTGGACCGGCTCGGGTTCAAGCTCAGGATCAAGAGCGGCGCGCGCCTGCACAGCGCGCGGATCGCCTTCCCCGGCGAGGTGACGACCGCCGAGACGTGCCGGGGCGCGCTGATCGAGATGCTCCGGAGCGCGAGGAGGTCACCATGAAGCGCTTCAGCGTCTAACGCGCCAGGCAGTAAACGAGACGATAGACGCCGAGCGTAATGTCGCCGCCGGCGCCCCGTCGAGCGAGCGCCCCGGGGCTCAGGTGGTCGCGGCAGGCGGTTTCGACGGCGTCCCGCTCGGTCCCATCGACGAGCACCACCCAGTGGGCGACCGCGTCTTCCTGGGGGCGCAGCTTCCGCTCTTCGGTCGGGACCCGGGTGGCCGGGAGGTCGGCCTCGCAGAGGTGGGCGCCGACGATGCCGGGGCGCTCGATCAGC
>LDXP01000109.1 GCA_001443385.1 Candidatus Rokubacteria bacterium CSP1-6 | reverse complement strand
GTGTGCGCGCAGCGGTTCACGTAGGCGAAGAAGCGGCCGTCGTGGTTGACGACAAAGCCCTCCACGTTCCGGTCGCCGCAGCGGAGGCGGAACCTGGCCGACTGGCCCGGAGCCAGGAGGGAGGCTGGGCAGCTCCAGCTGGATCCGGGCGCGCTCTCGTCCACGGCGTCGTCCTCCCGAGTGTGAGGGATGATATCATAGATCGGTCATGCTGGCCGTCGAGGTGCGCGATCTCGCGAAGACATTCCGGAGCGGCTGGTTCCCGCGCCGGCTGACCCGCGCGCTCCGGGGGGGGAACCTGTCAATTCCCCGCGGAGTCATTTTCGGCCTCCTCGGCCCCAACGGGGCGGGGAAGACGACTCTGCTGTCGATCCTGGCGACGCTGCTGCTGCCCGACGCCGGGGAGGCGAAAGTCCTCGGCCACGACGTGGTGCGGGAGGCCCGGGCCATTCGCCCGCGGCTCAACATGGCCAGCGGTAACTCCAGCTTCATCTGGAGCCTCCGGGCGCCCGAGATCCTCGCCTTTTACGGTCGCCTCTACGGGCTCCACGGCAAGGCCCTGGCGCGGAAGGTGGACGAGCTCGTGGCCCTCTGCGAGTTGGAAGAGCACCGCAAGGTGCCCTACCAGGAGCTCTCGACGGGGCTCAAGCAGCGCCTGGCGCTGGCCAAGTCGCTGGTGAACGATCCGGAGCTGCTCTTCCTGGACGAGCCCACGCTCGGCCTCGATCCCGACATCTCCGTGAGGATGCGGGCCCAGATCGCCGGGCTGCGCCGGGAGCGCGGGACGACCATCCTGCTCACGACCCATTACATGCGCGAGGCGGAGGAGCTTTGCGACGAGATCGCCTTCATCAAGAACGGCGAGATTCCCGCCCGCGGCACGGCGGACGCCCTCAAACGGCAGATCAGGATCGGGGACGTGATCGCCCTGCGCCTGGATCCCGCCTCGGGAGATGGCCTGGCGGAGCTGCCCGGCGTTCTCCGCTGTGTGTTCCAGGACGGGCGGGTGGAGTGCACGGTGGATTCCGCGGAGAAGCGTCTGGCGCAGATCCTGAGCTGGCTCCACGAGCAGGGCGTCGTGGTCCGGGACGTGGATGTGCACGAGCCCGACCTGGAGGAGGTCTTCGTTGAGCTGGCGAAGTGAGGCGGGGCGGGTGTACGCCTTCGCCAAGCGCAACGTCTTGATGGCCGCGCGGAACGTCTTCTTCGTCTTCGAGCTGGCGTTCTGGCCGACAGTGGGGGTTCTTTCCATCGGGCTGATGACGCGCTTCCTCGACCTTGGGCCGGAGATGACGGCCTTCCTCCTAGTGGGCACCATGGCCCTTTCCACAGTCCAGGTCTGCCAGCTGGATGTCTCCTATGCGCTCCTCTTCGACGTCTGGTCGAAGTCCGTCAAGCATCAGTTCCTGGCTCCGGTGGAGATCCGCCACATGGCGCTCGGGTCGTGGCTGGTGGGGATCGGGCGCGGGCTCACCGTGTTCGGGCTCCAGGCGCTCCTCTCCTGGTGGGCGTTCGACTTCGACTTCTTCGAGCCCGGAGTCCTCGCGCTGGGGGCGTTCCTCCTGGGGTGCTTCCTCACCTCGGCCGTCGTGGGGCTCCTGGTCTGCGCGCTGGTGCTGCTGTTCGGAACGCGGGCCGAGGTCTCGGCGTGGGCGACGGTAAATTTGGTCATGGTCTTCTGCGGCATCTACTATCCGGTCTCGATCTTGCCCGAACCGGTGTCCACGCTCGCCGGCGCATTCCCTCTCACCTACGTCCTGGACGCGTTTCGTTCCCACTACGGCTTCGCGCCCGAGTTCAGCCACCCACTCCTCATGGGATTCATCCTGTCGGCGCTCTATATTGGCTTGGCTCACTGGGCGCTGGCCGCCGCCGTCACCCGCTGCCGCCGCACCGGCCTCCTTCTCAAGCTGTCGGAGTAGCGGCCATGCGCAGCCCGTGGGCCCGGGAATATGTCCGGCGGCCCAAGGATTATATCTGGGGGACGGAGCCGTCGTCGCTCGCCCGGGAGGTGAGCGACCTGCTGCCGCCCGCGGCGCGTGTGCTCGACCTCGGGTGTGGGGAAGGGCGGGACAGCGTCTTCTTCGCCTCCCGCGGCTTCGAGGTGACCGGGGTGGACGCCTCCCTGGCGGGGCTCCGCAAGGCGGAGCGGCTCGCGCGGGAACGGGAGCTCGAAGTGCGCTGGCTCCACGGCGACATGGCCCACCTGGCGTTCGACGGCGCGTTCGACCTGGTCTATTCCTGCGGGGCCATTCATTACGTGCCCCGCCGCGAGCGGGCCCGGCTTGTTCCCCGGCTCAAGGCGCTGACGCCGCCGGGCGGGTATCACGCCTGCGTCGTGTTCACCGACCGGGCCGTGTACCGGGAGAAGGGCGAGGTGATCGACTACTTCGTGCGGGGAGAGCTGGCCGACGCGTACGCCAACTGGCGGATCCTCCGGCGGGAGGCGCGGATGATTCCCTGCGCCCAGGACGGGACGCGGCATCGCCACAGCGTCGAGGTGCTCGTCGCCAAAGCCGCGGGTGCGGAGTATATTCCGGACGACCAGGCTCCGCTCTGGGAGTGACGGCCATGCGGGAGCGATTCGGAAGACTTCTCGTCATCCTCCTGGTTTTTCTGCTCGTCTTTTCCGCCGCCGCCGCCGCGATGGAGCTCAAGACGAATCGGTCGAAGGCCGTCGTCCCGCTGGACGAGATCGTGCCCGGCGGGCCGCCCCCCGACGGGATCCCGGCGATCGATCATCCCAAGTTCGTGACCGGCAAGGAGGCGGACGCCTGGCTTCACGCGAAGGAGCCCGTGCTCGCCCTGGACGTGAACGGCGAGGCGCGGGCGTACCCGCTTCAGATTCTGATGTTTCACGAGATCGTCAACGACACGGTCGGCGGGCGGGCGGTGAGCGTCACTTACTGCCCGCTCTGCAACTCGGGGATCGTCTTCGACCGCCGGATCGGCGACACGACCTACGACTTCGGCACCTCGGGAATGCTCTACAAGTCGGATCTGGTCATGTACGACCGCCAGACCCATTCCCTCTGGTCCCAGATGGAGGGACGGGCCATCGTGGGAGACCTGGCCGGCGCCCGGCTGGCCATGCTCCCCGCCAACACGCTGGCCTACGCCGAGTGGAAGCGGCTTCACCCGAACGGCAAGGTGCTCTCCAAGGACACGGGCCACGGGCGTAGGTACGGCCGGAATCCGTACGAGGGCTACGACGAGCCGGCCAGCCACCCCTTCCTCTTCTTTGATAGGATTGACAGGCGCCTTTCGCCGAAGGAGCGGGTGGCGGGGGTGCTGATCGGGGACAAGGCGCGCGCGTATCCCTTCGGGCTTTTGGCGACGCGGAAGGTCGTGGCCGACACCCTCGCGGGCCAGCCCCTGGTCGTGTTCTATCGCGCGGGGACGCTTTCTGCGCTGGACCACTCGCTCATCGCCCAGGGGAGGGAGATCGGCGCGACGGCGGTGTTCAGTCCCCTGGTGGACGGCAAGACGCTGACCTTCGAGCCGACCGATACGGGCTTCAGAGACACGGAGACGAAGAGCCTCTGGTCGCTCCTCGGGCGGTGCTACCAGGGGCCGCTGGCGGGCAAGGCGCTCCGCCCTGTCATCCACGTGGACGCCTTCTGGTTCGCGTGGGCGGCCTTTCAGCCCAAGACGGACATTTACGAATGGACGTCGCCCTCTCGGTAATCCTGCTGGGGCTTCTCCTTGGGGTTCAGCACGCGACCGATCCCGATCACGTGGCCGCCGTGGCCACCATCGTGAGCCGGCGCCCCCACTTCTTATCCGGCGCCCTGATCGGCGCCCTGTGGGGGGTGGGGCACACGCTGACGATCGTGGGAGTAGGCGGTGCCATCATCTTCTTGAACCTGACGATCAGCCATACTGCGGGGTTGTCGCTGGAACTGGCCGTGGCCGTGATGCTGGTGCTGCTCGGCGCGCTCAGGCTCGTCTGGACGTTCAAGGGGCGCGATCACGTCCATCCCGAGCATCTGCAGGCCGCCCACGACCATGCTGCCGGGCCGGCGTTTCACAGTCACACCCACGCTCACGACGGGGTGACGCACTCGCACCCGCACCTTCACCCCTCGCGGCGGCTCTTGCTGGCTGTCCAGGCCGTCGGGGTGAGCCAGGCGCTCAGGTCGGTCGGCATCGGGATCGTGCACGGGCTGGCGGGGAGCGCCGCGGTGGCCCTGCTGGTGCTGAGCACGATTCACAATCCGTACTGGGCCGCAGCCTATCTCGCCGTCTTCGGGGCGGGGACGATCCTGGGCATGATGGCGATCACGGCGGCGCTGACGCTTCCCTTCGCTCTGACGGTGAACCGCTTCGCTTGGCTCAACCGAGCCCTGGCTTTCGGGACCGGTGCCGTCAGCCTCTGCCTGGGGGTCTTCCTGATCTACCAGATCGCCCCTCACCTGATCCTGTCTCCTTCACCTTAATCCTCTCCCCCCTCGCCCTACCTCTCCCCGCTGGGGAGAGGAGAAGAGGTGAGGGGCATTCGAGTGGGGGAGGGTGAGGGGGTCTGGCGGTTCAGGAACTTCATCACGCTCCGGGCGATGCCGTCCGGGTCCAGCCCGTGCTTGGCGTAGAGCCCCTTCGAATCGCCGGACTCGCCGAAACCCTGAATCCCTAACCGCTTGACGGGGGTTGGGTGGACTTCGGCCAGCAACTCCGAGACCGCTCCGCCCAGGCCGCCCGAGATCGAGTGGTCCTCCACCGTCACGACGCGGCCCGTCTTCCGCGCCGACCGCACGATCAACTCCTCGTCGAGGGGCTTGATGCACGCCACGTTGATGACCTCGGCCCGCACGCCTTCGCCTTTCAGCTTCTCCGCCGCCTTGAGCGCGTTGAAGACGGGACCGCCGCTCGCCAGGATCGTCACGTCGCCGCCGGGACGGAGGACCACGGCCTTGCCGAACTGGAAGCGGTAGTCGGGCGGAGACACCGGCTCGAGAGTCTGGCGGGTGAGGCGGAGGTAGAGGGGGCCCTGGTGCTCGACGGCGTAGGCCACCGCCTGCTTGGTCTCGCTCTCGTCGGCCGGCTGGATAATCGGGATGTTGGGCAGCGCCCGGAGGCAGGCGATGTCCTCGAGGCCCATCTGGCTGTAGCCGTCCTCGCCGATGGCGATCCCCGCGTGGGTGCCGACGATCTTCACGTTGGCCCGGGTGTAGGCCACGGAGACGCGGATCGTCTCGAAGCGTCCCACCACGAAGCATGCGAAGGAGCAGATGAACGGGATCTTCCCCGCCAGAGCGAGCCCGGCGCCGATCCCGATCATGTTGGACTCGGCGATCCCGACGTTGAACGCGCGCCCCGGGTAGGCCTTGGCGAAGGCCGAGGTCATGGTGGATTTCCGGAGGTCGGCGTCCACCACCACGATCCGCGGGTCCTGGGCCCCGAGCTCCAGGATCGCTTCGCCGAACGCCGCGCGAGATGCCTTGGCCGGCATGCCTCGTCTCCTTATTTTTTCTCCAGCGCTTCCAGCTCTTTGACGATCGCTGCCGTCTCCGCGTGCGCGCCGAGGTACGCCGCCCAGTCCCCCTCCGCGACCCCGAGGATCTCGCGGACGGCGCGGATCCCTTCCCGGGGCTTCGGGGCCTTGCCGTGCCACTCCGGGTCGTTCTCCATGAAGGAGACCGCCTTGCCCTTGACCGTATGGGCCACGACGAAGGTGGGCCGCCCCTTGATTGCCTCGGCCTGGTCCAGAGCCTTGTCGATCTGGGCGAGATCGTGGCCATCGATCTCGATCACCGGCCAGCCGAATGCTTTCCACTTCTCCAGCACCGGCTCGAGGTCCAGCACCTTCTTCACGAAGTCGTCGAGCTGGATCTTGTTGTAGTCGAGGATCACGCAGAGGTTATCCAGCGGGTGGTCGGGCTGGCCCAGTTTGGGCGCCTCCATGGCGGCCTCCCAGACCTGGCCTTCTTGAATTTCTCCGTCGCCCAGCACGCAGTAGACGCGCGACGGGCGGCCGTCGAGCCGGAGGCCGAGCGCCATCCCCATCGCCATGGAGAGCCCCTGGCCGAGGGACCCCGTGGCGGCCTCGATGCCGGGGAGCATGACCCGGTCGGGGTGGCCCTGGAGCGGGCTCCCCAGCTTCCGCAGGGTGATCAGCTGGCTCTCCGGGAAGTAGCCGGCCCTGGCCATGACCGAGTAGAGCGCCGGGACGGCGTGGCCCTTGGACAGGACAACCCGGTCGCGGTCCGGCCAGTCGGGGCGCTTGGGGTCGTAGCGCATCCGCGCGAAGAAGAGCGTGGTCAGGATATCGATGACGGAAAGCGAGCCGCCCGGGTGCCCGGACCCCGCGTGGGTCAGCATCCTGATGATCTGAACGCGGCAGTCCCGGGCGATGGACCCCAGGCGGGCGAGATCGGCGGTGGGCATCAGGTCAGGTCCTCCATGAACCCCGCGATTTCATCCACGTGCACGCCCGTGACGGCGACCTCGGGAGCGTACACGACCTCGTCGGCGGCCCAGACCAGCGTGCCCTTGACGTCCTTGGTGATGCCGACGATGTTGGCGAGGACGCGGGTGAAGTTGTCGTTGATGCGGATCGTGTTGGCTTTGATGGGGGCCACGAGCTTGCCGTCCCTGATGATAAACGAATCGCCGACGACGGTGCAAGTGAAGTCCCCGGCGCGGAGGCCGTTGATCGGGTAGGTATACCAGATCCGGCCGACGTAGAGCCCGTTCCTCACGCGGGCGACCAGCTCGTCCAGCGACACAGGCTCCGCGCCCTCGACGATCACATTCGAAGCGGCTATCCCCGGCTGGGAGTCGAACAAGCGGCCGCCGCCGGTGCCGAAGCGGAAGCCGTTGCGCGGGACGAGGGCGCCGCGCGCCGCGTCTGGCTCCGTCCCGAGCTTCTCTTTGAGCTTGGGGTCGCGGAGGAGCCGCTGGGCCTCGTACCAGTTCGTGAGGCACCCTACCAGCACGCCGTTCTTGACGAGATCGGTGCGCCCCGTCGAGAGGCCCTCGCACGTGATGCCTTTCGATCCCATGAACCCGGGCATCGCCCCGTGGTCATAGATGGTGAGGAGAGGGGAGGCCACCGGTTTGCCGAGCTTTCCCAGGAACGGCGTGCTCGAGGAATAGAAGCTGCTCGCCGTGCAGGACGGCAGGACGAGGTTGTTGAGGATGTCGGTCACCGGCTGCCGGCCCAGGATCACCGTGTAGTCGCCGGAGCGCACCCGCTCGCCGCCGATGGCCTGAATCGCGTTGGCCGCGGCGTCCACGCCGGCCTCGTCGGTGAAGTGGTCGAGGCGCGTACCCGTGGACCAGCCGGAGCCCTTGGCATCCCTGGCCTCGACCATCGCCGTGAGGAAGCTCATGATCAGGGTTGACGCGTCGATCTGGACCTCCGGCATGTGCGAGGAGACGAGCGCGATGCGCTCCTGGAGGATCGTCACGTCGCCGCCCAGGATCAGCCCCAGGCGCTTGACCGCCGCCTCGCTTCCCGCGAGGTCCACGAGCCGCGAGGACGCCATGAAGGTCCGGAGCGCTCCCGTCACGGCCTTCCAGCCGGTCTCCACCAGCTCCTCGTCCCGCACCTGGAGGAGCTTCGGGTCGTGGTAGTCGGTCAGCGTCCGGGGCTCGCCCGTGGGCTTGGGGAGCGAGTGGAACTCCGGGTCGTGGACCGCCCCCTGCCGCGCCTTCTCGAGCGCCCGCCTGGTTCCTTCGAGCGTGAGATCACTCGGCTCGCTCCCGAAGCCGACCTTCGCACCCTCGGCCGTGTTGAACGCCGCCTGGATCCCGATCCCATAGGACTCCGTGGACTTGGGTTCCTCGACGCCGTTGCAGGGGATGTGGGAGGTGTAATTGATGCGTGTGAGCAGGGAACCGTTGGCGGCGGCGAAGACCTCGGCCTCCTGGATGTCCGGCTGCGCCTTCAGGTACTCGAAGGCCTGCGCCGCCGCCTTCGCGAGCTCAGCCGCGGTGATCATCCTAGAGACGCTCGAAGGATCCGTGACGGCCGGCCCCGGTCGCGAAGCGGGTGGCGCCCGCCCGCGCTTCCTCGACGAGCGGCCGGTA
>LDXP01000108.1 GCA_001443385.1 Candidatus Rokubacteria bacterium CSP1-6 | reverse complement strand
GGCATGCGAGACCGGAGCCCTTTGAGCGCGCTCAGCAGGCGCGCGGGCAGTCCCTGCGGGGCCTGCCGGCCTTCCTCTCCCGCGCCCTCCTCGCCGTAGTAATGCGTGTAGTACTGGTGGTACGGCGCGTACCCGGCGATCTCGGCGCCCAGATCGTTCAGCACGACACCCCACACCGTCGCCCGCGCGCTCTCCAGCTGGATCTTGGCGCGCTTGAGGGCCAGCCGCCCCACCTTGCCCGCCTGGTAGACCAGGATCACGCCGTCCATCTGGCCGCCCAGGATGGCGGCGTCGGTCACCGGCAGCACGGGCGGCGCGTCGAAGAGGATGATGTCGTACCGCTGGCGAACCTGCCGGATAAACTCGGCCATCTGGGGGGTCGAGAGGAGCTCCGACGGATTGGCGGGCACCGGGCCCGACTCGAGAATGTGGAGGTTGTCCAGGCCGGGCGCGATCATGATGTCTTCCATCTCGAACCGGCCCATCAGGATGTCGGCGACGGTCCGGATGCAGTCCTCCCACCGCTGGTTGCCGACCAGGACGTCGGTGAGCCCCGGGTCGCGGTCGATGCCGAAGAACTTGTGGATGCTCGGACGGCGGAGGTTGGCGCCCACGAGAAGCGTCTTCTGCCCGGCCTGGGAGAGCGTGATCGCCAGGTTCACGATGGTGGTGGTCTTTCCCTCCTGCAGCGTCGGGCTCGTCAGCAGGAAGACCTTGCCCGGCCGCTCCATCGTGGCGAACTGGATCCGCGTCCGGAGGCTGCGGAACGCCTCCGCCACGGGCGACTTGGGATCGAAGTGCGACACCAGGAGCGCGTGGCGGGAAAGCATCTCGGGGTCCATGGAGGCCAGCGCCGGCCGGCGCTCGACGAGGCGGTCCATGATCTCCCGCGTGTCGATGTGCGGGATGACCCCCAGGACCGGGACGCCCAGGTAGTCCTCGACTTCTTCGATGGTCCCGATGGAGGTGTCGAGGGTCTCCTGGACGTAGGCGAGGACCAGGCCCAGGAACAGGCCCGTCAGGAGACCCAACAGGAGCGGGTACAACGCCTGCCCCCCGACCGGCGCCGACGGCTCCGCCGCCGGGCGGATGATCGTGACCTCCTCGATCTTCTCCGCCTCTTTGATGAGCGCCTCCTGGTGGCGCGTCTTCAGCAGCGCGAGGAGGTCGTCGTTGACTTTGGCCTCACGCTGGAGCCGCTGGAGGGAAAGCTCGATCGTGGGGACCTCCCGGTTCTTCTGGAAGAGCTCCCCGATCTGGCGGCTCAGGATCTCCTCGCGGTTCCGGAGGAGCGCGATCTGCGCGTGGAGCTCCCGCAGCATCTCGCCGCGGACCTCGCGGATCCGGTCGTTGACGGCCTGCAGGCGCGGGTGGCTGTCGGTCACTTCCAGGGCCAGGTTGTTCCGCTCCAGCATCAGATCGGCCAGGGTCGCCTGGAGCCGGACCATCGCGGGATTGGCCGAGTCCACGTACACGCGCTCCGCTTCCCGGGCCGTGAGGCCGTTGGCCCGGCTCAGCCGGCCCGCCGCCAGCTCCAGCTCCGTCCGCTGCTGGCGCGTCTTCTCGATCTCGCCGCGGATCTGGGTGAACAGGGAGAGGAGCACGGTGGATTCGGCGCCGGGAGCGATGACGCGGTTCGCCTCCCGGAACGCCCACATCGCTTCCTCGGCCTTCTTGACCCGCCCCTCCAGCTCCTTGAGCTGCTGCTCGATGAACTGGCGGGCCTCGATGATCCGGGCGTTCCGCGCCCGGCTCTGAACGTCGCGGTACACCTCGGCCACGGCGTTGGCCAGGTCCTTGGCCTTCCTCGGGTCGGACGACGTCGTCGTGATCTCCAGGATGGTGGTGCTCGCGACGCGGTTGGTCTTCACCCTGGCCGCCAGCGCGTCCACGACGCCCGTGTAGGCTTTCGACTCCTTCACGGCCTCGGGCGGCATCGTGGTCGGCAGCTCGCCCAGCCGCTTGGCCACCTGCTCCATCACCGGAAAGCTCCGGACGATGGCAGCCTGGGTCTCGATGGTGTCGGAGGGAGAGAAGGACAGAACCTCGACCAGAAGGCCGGTGAGCGAGGTGGACTGCTCGAACTTGATGGCCGACGTCGACTGGTACTCGGGCTCCCGCTGCCGCGCGAACCAGAAGGCGAAGAGGCCGACCAGGAGCGAGCAGACGATGATGGTCCAGCGACGCCGGCGGATGATCCGCCAGTGGTCGCGCAGGCTCATCTCGTACTGGGCCATATCTTCAGCTTACCTGAATGTTCCCCTGAAGCTCAGGCGCTCCAGGTGGCTCACCAGCTGTTTGACGCGGTCGCGCGCGCCATCTCCCGGCGCCTCCGCCGGCTCCGGCGGGATCGGCTCGGGCGGCGCCGCGGCCTCCACGTCCCCCTCCACTGGCTCAAAGCAGATCCCGCGCTCGCCATTGACTTCCAGGCAGCGGCACTCCACGAGGACGGGAGAGAGCGGGCCCAGGTAGCGGGCCGTGCGCCGTAGGCTGTCCGAGAAGCGCGGGGCCAGCAGGAAGAGCCGGGGCGGGGCGGCCGGGTCGATCGAGGCGCCCGGGAGGAGACGCCCGAGCAGCGCCCCGTTCTCGCGGCACCAGGCATAGGCCTCCAGGCTCTGGAGCAGCATGGCAGGGTTGGAGCCCGAGCCCAGGATCAAGAGGACGAGCCGCTCACGCGCGTCCACGGCCACCAGATCCACGGGCACCTGGCCGGCGGGGAAGCGCCGCTCCAGGATCGACAGCCCCCCTTCGAGCGCGGGGAGATTCGCCTCCACCAGGGCGGCCAGCTCCTCACGGTCCGTCAGCGCCAGGGGACGGATGGACAGGCTCGTCACCGCCCTTCCTCCAGGACGGGACCGGTCACGTAGATGAAGGGCGCCTCCGAAAGATCCAGGATCTTCGGCGTGGGCAGCGGGTTCCCCTTCGAATCGGCCACGATCTCGACCTTCGGCCGCAGGGGGTGGTCGCGGTTGACGGCGATCACCCGCCCCACCTCCCCGGTGTTGAGCCTCACGATGGTCCGGGGCGGGAACACGGAGATCTCGGCCAGGAGCGCCTTGATGAGCGGCGTGGCGAAGTCCTCGTGCTTGGAGCGCACGATCTCGCGGATGGCCTCGTGGGGCGGGAGGCGGCGGCCCGGCGGGCGGGGAAAGATCAGCGCCGTGTAGGTGTCCATGAGGCCGATGGTCTTGGCGTTGGGATGAATGGCCCCACCCGCCAGGTGCTGAGGAAACCCCCGGCCGTTCTCGCGCTCGTGGTGCTGGAGCACCGCCTCGACGACGCCCGCCCGCGGCGGCGCCCAGCGGCCTACGATCTCGGCGGAGAGCTGGGCGTGCGTCTGATACGCGGCCGAGTCCGCACCGGCGGGCAGGCTGGCGATTCCGACGTCGAAGACAAACGCGGCCATCCCGAGATCCAGGAGCCGCTCCCGGTCGTAGCCGAGTCCTCTGCCAATCTGCATCGTGAGGACGCCGACCGACGTCATGTGGGCAGCCAGGTACTCGGCGCCGGCCGAGGGGGGGTTGTTGGCCAGCCAGAAGAGATCCGCCGACTCCTCGAGCGAACGGATCACGCGCTCCAGAAGGCGCTGCAACCATCCCCACGGGAACTCACGGCCCTCACGGGCCAGCCCGGGGAGCCGGCCGACGAACGCCAGGAGCTCGGTGAACAGCTGCTCGGGCCCGGCGGCCCCCTCGGCCTCGGCGGAGAGAGCCTCCGCGGGTGGGGTCGGCTCCTTTTCGGGCGGGGACGGGGGAGCGGGCGCTGCGGCAGGCTCCGTCGGGAACCGGACCCGCGGCGGCGCCTCGGCCGCCGGAAGTGGGCCCGCCGGAGGGCGGGCGGCCGGCGGGGCCTCGCGGGCGGGCGGCTCGGCGCCCTCCCGGTGAATGCCCCGAACCAGATCGCTCATCCGAACCAACCAGCGCCCTCCTCTCATGCCGCCACGCCCGGCGACCGAGCCTTCACACCACTCCCACAGTGTCCTTGATCACCTCCGCAACGATCTTCTCGTCGATCTCCCGGACCCGCTTGGAGTAGCCGATGAGGAGCGAGATATCACAGAGGTTGTTGATCTCCCGCGGCGTCCCGCGGGTGAAGTCGAAGATCAGCCGCACCGCTTCGTCGGTGAAGATGCGCCGGGACTGGCCCGCCATCTTGAGCCGGTGCGCGATGTAGTTGGCGGTGTGCTGGTGGTCCAGCGTGTTCAGGTGGTACCGGATCGTGATCCGCTGGTCCAGGTGCCGAATCCGGCGCACCTTGTCCCGCAGCTCGGGGGATCCGATCAGCAGCAGCGTCACCAGGAAGCGGTCGTCGAGCTGAAAGTTCAGCAGGAGCCGGATCTCCTCAAAGATGGCCTCGTCCTCGATGAGCTGGGCCTCGTCCACGATGATGACGTTGTCCCGGCCCGCCGTGAAGTTCCGGTAGAAGAGGTCGTTGAGCGTGTGTAGCAGCTCCACCTTCCCCTTCTCGGGGGTGTCCACGCCCATCTGGTAGAGGATCTCGCGGAGAAAATCGATGGCGTTCCAGGAGGGATTGGTCAGGAGCCCCACCTCGTACCGCTCCGTCTCGAGGCGCTGGAGGAGCGCGCGCGAGAGCGTGGTCTTGCCGCAGCCGTACTCGCCCGTGAGCATCGCCGCGCCCTTGCGGTGCTTCACCGCGTACACCATGCGGATGAGCGCCTCCTCGTGCTCGGGCGACAGGTAGAGGAACTTGGGATTGGGGGAGTTGTCGAACGGGGGCTCGCTCAGCTCCCAGTAGGCCTCGTACACGCTCCGCCCCCCTTTACCGGTCGCCGCCGGCCGGCACGAAGATCGGCCCTTTGAACAGGATGTAGAGCCCCGTGTAGGCGGTCGTGATGCTGGCGACTGCGGAGGCGATCAGGAGGTAGTCCTCCCACCACTTCAGCAGCACCTCCGGCACCTGTACCACGGCCCCGGGCTCCAGCGGCGGCGCCTCGTCGAGCCTGTACACCTTGCCGCTGGGGAACGTCACGGTGGCCGCCCGCATCTTGGCGCGGCGATCCGGGCCGCCCGCCAGGAGGATGTAATCCTTGGAGGAGTAGAACGGCCGGTGATCGAAGGCCCCCGGGGCCCGCACGTTTCCGACGACGTACACCTTGTCCTCCGTGACCGGGACGACGAACACATCCCCGTTCAGGAGCGCGAGGTTCTGGCTCTCGTCCTTTTCCACGAGGAGCCGCTGGAGGTCCACGGGGATGGTCTGCGGCGGGCCGCTGACCCCGCCGCGCTCCACGAAGGCCCGCCGGAAGTTGGCGTACGGCGCCACCCCGCCGGCCTTCACGACGACGTCCTTGATCCGGTCGCCCGAGGCCAGCTCAATCCGCGCCACGAGCGTCTGCCTGCCGACGGTCGTGGTCTTGCCCGGATCCGCCCCGGTCCCGAGGAACGCGCCGCGCACCTCCACCACGTCCTGGAGCACGGCGATGGGGGGCACGAACAGCACGTCCCCGCCCCGGAGCTCCACGTCCGGGGCGCCGGGGGCCAGCGCCCGCGCGAGATCCAGGGTGCCGGTCTCCTTCTTGTTGTCGGGACCGACCCGCGTCAGCCGCGCTTCGCCGAGCGCCGCCTGGCTCGACACGCCTCCGGTGAGCGCGAGGAGCGTCGCCAGAGTCCGCTCCTCCCCGATCTCGTAGTCGCCGGGGCGCGCCACGCTCCCCAGCAGGCTGACCGAGGGACCGCGGGGCGGCACGTAGACCGCCAGGCCCTCGCTCATGTAGGGGTTCTGGGACAGGTCCCCGCGCAAGGCGAAGCGCAGGAGGTCCGCCGTGCGCTCCGCCGTTCCGGCACGCAGCAGGGCCACTTTCCGGAGCGATCCGCGGGGCGTGATCCCGCCGGCGGCGGTGATCACCTGGACGAGCCGGTCTGTGGCGGTCACGGCGTAGGTCCCCGGCCGCTCCACCTCTCCCGAGACCGTGACCTCGAAGGCGCGGGCGATCAGCACGGTGAAGGTCAGGTCGAAGAACTTGAAGAGCGGCTGGGCCCGCTCAACGAGCGCCCGCCGCGCCTCCGCCACGGTGAGCCCGGCGACGGGGATGGTGCCCATCGGCGGGAGGTGGAGGTTCCCCTCGGGTGTCACCACGAGGACCTGGCGCGCGACGTCGAGCCGGCCCGCGATGATCACCTCCACCGTGTCTCCGGGGCCCAGGCGGTAATCGGGACCCAGCATGAAGCGCGTCTGCGCAGGCGGGGCGGCGGCCGGAGGAGCGGCGGGCGGAGCCGTCGGAGAAGGAGCCTGGGCCCACGCCCAGTAAGGGCAGACGAGCGTTGCGGTCAGAATCCAGCAAACCGCCCGTCGATAGAAAGAAAATCCCCTTGGGCGCGATGCGTTCAAGCCCACTCCCTCTGACAGAGTATAAAGCGTGAGCAGTGTGGCACAAAGTTTCTCGTAGCGACCGGGGGGGAGTCAAGGAAAAAGAACCCTAGTTACAATAGTTTCCTTGACACTCCTCCCCCCCGCCGGTATCATCGGCTCACGCTCCGAGGCCCGGGCATATGACTTCTCCGACACGAACTGGGGTTCTGGTCACGCTCCTGGTCCTGGCCTCGCTCGGGGTGGGGTTCGGGCTGAACGCGGCACTGAACGGGGTCCCCTCCGGCAGCCGGCCGGCCCCCCTGCCGGGCGGTCTGGCCACCCCCGAAGCCCTCCAGCAGGCCTTCACCCAGGTCGCCGACCAGGTCAGGCCCGCCGTGGTCAACATCGGGACTGTCACCCTCGCCAAGGGGCGGCGCCCCCTGACTCCCAGCCCGTTCAGCGACGACCCGCTCTTCAAGGACTTCTTCGATCAGTTCTTCGGCGGGGGGCAGGGCCCGCGGGGCGAGTTCAAGCAGCCGAGCCTCGGCTCCGGGGTCATCATCGACAAGCAGGGCCTCGTGCTGACCAACTTCCACGTGGTCAAAGGGGCCGACGAGATCACCGTGCGCCTATCCTCCAAAAAGGAATACCGCGGCCGCGTGGTGGGCAACGACCCGAAGACCGACCTGGCGGTCGTCCGGTTCCAGCCGGACTCCGAGATCACCGTCGCCCGGCTGGGGAACTCCGATACGCTCAAGGTGGGCGAGTGGGCCATCGCCATCGGCAACCCCTTCGGCCTGGACCAGACCGTCACGGTCGGGGTGATCAGCGCCACCGGCCGGGCCGACGTCGGGATCGCGACCTACGAGAACTTCATCCAGACCGACGCCTCCATCAACCCGGGCAACTCGGGCGGCCCGCTGCTGAACCTCAAGGGGGAGGTGGTGGGGATCAACACGGCGATCGTCGCCGCCGGCCAGGGGATCGGCTTCGCGATTCCCATCAACATGGTCAAGCGGGTGGCCAACCAGCTCATTGCCAAGGGCAAAGTGGTTCGCGGCTGGCTCGGGGTCGCCGTCCAGCCGCTCACGCCCGAGCTGGCCCAGTCGCTCGGCGCCAAGGGCACGGCCGGCGCGGTGGTCGCCTCGATCTATCCGAAAAGCCCCGCCGCCGACGCGGGCCTCCAGCAGGGCGACCTCGTCGTCGCCTTCGACCGGACGCCGGTGGACGACTACCACCACCTCCAGCGGCTGGTGGCCGAATCCGAAGTGGGAAAGAGCGTGACGCTCGGCGTGCTCCGGAAGAAGCAGCCGCTGGACGTCACGGTGAAGATCTCCGAGATGCCCGGGGACGACGCCCGGAAGGCGCGCTGAGGGCCCCATGGAGATCGCCGTCCGCCGGGAGTCCAGCTTGATCATCGTGGACATGGCCGGCGAGATCGACGTGAACGCCGTCGCCCGCATCCGCGACACCCTCGGCGACCTCACGAAGGCCGCCTCCCCGCAGATCGTCGTCAACCTGACGGGCGCCACGTACATCGACAGCTCGGGGCTCGGCATCCTGATGGCCGCGCGGCGGGAGGCATTGAAGGGAGGGGGCCGGCTGGCGCTCTGCGGGATGACCAAGGACGTGCGGATGGTCCTGGAGCTCACCCGCCTGAACAAGTTCTTCGAAATCTACGACGACGAGGCGACCGCCCGCGCCCGCTTCACCTAAGGGGTCAGGACGAACACC
>LDXP01000107.1 GCA_001443385.1 Candidatus Rokubacteria bacterium CSP1-6 | reverse complement strand
GCGAGGGGGCCCACCGGAGCGAGCACTCGATCGAGTTCCAGGCGGTCTTTCTGCGCTATCTCTTCGGCGAGCGGTACCAGTTCTCCGTCGTCCCCATCCTGGCGAGCTTCCTCCACGAGAGCCTCGTCGGCGGCCGGGAGCCCGAGGCCGATCCCCGCGTCCCGCGCTTTCTGGACGCGCTGGGGGAAACCATCGCCGCTTCCCGGCGAAAGGTCTGCGTCATCGCGGGTGTGGACCTGGCCCACGTGGGACCCCGCTTCGGCGACGCGGACCCCGTGGGCCCCTCACGCTTGGCGTCGCTCGAGAGCGAGGACCGGGCCACGCTGGAGGCCGTCGCCGCCGTGGACCCGCGCGCGTTCTACGAGTCGGTGGCGAAGGACGGCGACAGCCGGCGGATCTGCGGCCTGTCCCCGATCTATACGCTGCTCCGGTGTCTGCCCGGAGGAAGCGGCCGCCTGCTCCGCTACGCCCAGTGGCCCGATCCCCAGGCCGTCGTCACCTTCGCCAGCATTGTGTTCGAATGAGTACCTCGGATCCGGCGGAGTGGATGCTGCCCCGCCTCACGGTCAACCGGGAGGGAGAGTGGCTCCATGAAGGGCAGGAGATCACCCACCCGGGCATCCTCGCCAACCTCATGGGAAACCTGCGCCGGGACGCCGCCGGCTACTTCATCCAGGCTGGCCCCCTCCGGGTTCCCGTGGACGTCGCCGACGTCCCCTTCGTCGTGGTCCGGGTGGAGGCCGTGGGATCGGTGCTTCGAATGACCGTGAACGACGGCACCGAGGAACCGCTGGATCCGGCCACGCTGCGGCTCACCGCCGCGGGGATCCCGTACTGCCGGATCAAAGGCGGCCAGTTCGACGCGCGGCTCTCCCGGGCCGCCGCCTATCAGCTCGGCCAGCTCATCGACTACGACGACGCGACAGGAACCGCGGTCCTGAAGGTGGGCGGGACGACCCACCACGTGAGGCGCGAATGAGAGAGGGTCCTTTTTCATGTCAAGCCCGATGTAAACGCCCCGGTCGCCTTGACAGGGCGGGGGAGTCCTGGCTAGTGTAACGGCATGCAAATCAGCCAGTACCGCTGCGTGGCGTGCGGCAACTGCATCCCCGTCTGCCCCATGGGGGCGATCTACATCGACCCCGCGGTCGGGCGGGCCCAGGTCAACCAGGACGAGTGCGTGGAGTGCTTCACCTGCTTCCGCGGGATGTCCAAGGAGCACCTCTTCCCGCCCATGGTGCGGGCCATCCGGCGGGTGGCCAAGGCCTTCCGCTTCCGCTTCGATCCCGAGCCCGACATCTGCCCCACCGACGCGATCCTGCCGACGGAGCTCCAGTGGCCCCGCATCGTGCGTCGCGCCTTTTCAGATCCGCAAGTCCCCCACGAGTCCACCGGCATTCACGGCCGGGGCACGGCGGAAGTGAAGACCAACGACGTCACGGGCCGGGTGAAGGAGGGCGAGGCGGGATTCGTCATCGAGTTCGGCCGGCCCGGCGTCGGGGCGCGGTTCCGGGACATCCAGAAGATGACCGAGCGTTTGGCCGCCGCCGGGGCCGAGTTCGAGAAGAACAACCCGGTGACCTCGTTGATGACGGATCCGGCGAAGGGCCTGATCAGGGAGGACATCCTGGACGAGAAGGTCCTCTCGGCCATCGTCGAGATCAAGGTGGGCCTGGAGCAGGTGCCCGCGATTCTCCAGATCGTCCGAAGCGTCTCGCGCGAGATCGACACGGTGGTGGCGGTGGGCGTCTCCACGCGGTGCGACGCCGGCGGCGAGGACCCGCTGGCCCGGCTCCTGGAGGCAGAGGGCTACCCCGCCTACCGGGGCAAGACGAACCTCGGGCTGGGCCGCGCGACGCAGCAGGCGGTCCTATGACGAACACCCTGCATCGCTGGAGCGAGCACTACGCCTTCGAGCGGGGGTCCGGCGCCGCCCCGGTGGAGAACGACTACATCGTCTTCGCCATGGCGACGCGGAACCTCAACGACGACGACCTGGTGGAAAAGTACCGGACCTTCGCCCGCCTGGCCCTGCGCCACAACCCGGTCAATATCGGCGACGCGACGAAGGGCGGGGCCCTCCGGCCCCAGCCCCGCCTGAACCCGCTCGCCCACTGGCGCCGCGAGCACCGTCCCGACCCGGAGCGCGTGATCAACGAGATCGACGGCCCGACGACGATGTCGGCGGTATTTTCCACATTCGAAGCCATGGAAGCGTTCGTCCGGGACCTCCGGGACGCCGACCTGGGGGTGTCGATCAACATCAGCGCCCCCATGGACGCGGCGCGCCGGTGCTGCCAGGAGGCCGGGATCAAGCGGCACAGCGTGGAGTACTCGCTCGGCTTCCAGGGCCGGGTCGAGCGGCTGCCGGACCGCGTGGTGCTCGAGATCGGAACCATGTGCGGCCACGGCATGATCGCTCACAATCTCGTCAAGAAGCTCCTCGACTGGGTCAAGGAGGGACGCCGCACGCCGAAGGAGGCCACGCAGTACCTGGCTCGCTTCTGCTCCTGCGGCGTGTTCAACCCCGCGCGGGCCGAGCAGATCTTCGACAAGGCGCGCACCGGCACTCCCTGAGCCCGCTGCCGTCATGAAGGCCGCCCAGGTCCTGATGGAGATCCTCCGGGCGGAGGGAGTGCGCTACCTGTTCGGCAACCCCGGCACCACCGAGCTCACCTTCCTCGACGCGCTTCCCGACTCGGGGCTCGAGTACATCCTGGCCCTCCAGGAGGCGACGGCGGTGGCCGCGGCCGACGGCTACGCCCAGGCCTCGGGAACGGTCGGCGTCGTCAACCTCCACGTCGCCCCGGGGGTGGCCAACGGGCTCACCATCCTCCACAGCGCGTCCCGGGCCAAGACGCCGCTGCTCGTCACGGCGGGACAGCAGGACAGCCGCTTCCTCTTCCAGGACCCCATCCTCTCCGGCGATCTGGTCCAGCTGACCGAGCAGTTCACCAAGTGGTCCTACGAGATCCGGCGCGCCGACGAGGCTCCCGCCGCTCTCCGGCGCGCGCTCACGCTGGCCAAGACTCCACCGACCGGCCCCGTCTTCCTCTCGCTCCCCATGGATCTCATGACCCACGTCGTCGAGGATTCGGGCGCTCCCAACCCCCCCGTGGCGACGCGGACCCTTCCGGACCCGGCGGCCCTGAGCGCTGTGGCCGCGACCCTTGCCCGGGCGAAGGCCCCGCTCATCGTGGCGGGCGACGGGGTCGCGCGCGCGGACGCGGTGGGGGAGCTGGTCGGGCTCGCGGAACTGATCGGCGCCCGGGTGTACGGGGAGCCCGTCTACCGGCGGACCAACTTCCCCGGCGACCATCCCCTGTGGCGTGGCGGGCTTTTCCCGTCGGCCTCCGGCGCGCGCAAGGCCCTGAACGACGCCGACTGCGCCCTGATCGTCGGCGCCAGCGTCTTCACCTGGTTCACGTACGCCCCGGGCGAGCCGTTCCCCCCGGGCCTGGTCGTGATCCAGCTGGACGACGACCCGAGGGAGATCGGGAAGAACTACCCGGTCAGCCAGGGAATCGTGACGGACCCCAAGTCCGCCCTCGTCGCGCTCGCACGCGAGGTCGGCGCTCTCATGACCGACGCCCAGCGCGCGGCGGCCGCGGGCCGGGCCGCCGAGGTCGCCAAGGCAAAGGCGGCCTACCAGAAGGTGCTCACGGCGACCGCCGATGGCGACAGGGACCGGACGCCGATCAGCGCGGCCTTTCTCATGCAGACCCTGGCCCGGGTGGCGCCCGACGATGCGGTCATCGTGGACGAGACTGCCTCGTCGATCCGCTACGTGCTCGGCTATCTTCCCTTCAAGTACCCCGGCTCCTTCTACGGCTCGAAGACCGGGACCCTCGGCTGGGGGATGGGCGCCGCCATCGGGGTTCAGCTCGCCAATCCGGGCCGCAAGGTCGTGGCCACCATCGGGGACGGCTCTGTGATGTACGCCTGCCAGGCTCTCTGGACGGCCGCCCACTACCACCTCCCCATCACCTACGTGGTTCCGAACAACGCCTCCTACGCGATCCTCAAGCTCGGGATGCTGGGGATGGGGCTCGACTCGGCCAAGCGCGGCATCTATCCGGGGATGGACCTCGTGGAGCCCGAGATCGACTATGTGGCCCTCGCGCGGTCCATGGGGGTGGAAGCCGCGCGGGTGGAGTCGCCGCGCGACCTCGGAGGCGTTCTGGAGAAGATGCTGGCGGCCAGCGGCCCCACGCTGGTGGACGTCGTCATCGACCGGTCAGTCAAATCCGAACGGTAAGGAGGAACACGACAATGCGGAAGATTGTGCTCATGCTGGCCGCGCTGCTCATCTTCGCCGTCGCGTCCTCGAACGCGCAGTTCAGGATGCCGCGGACGCTCGTCTGGACCGCCTACGACGTCGGCTCGGCCGGCTACAGCCAGGCCGCCTCCATCGGCCACGCCATGTCGATCAAGGAAGGGATCACGCTCAGGGTCATCCCGGCCGGCAACGACGTGGCGCGGCTGGTCCCGCTCGCCAAGCGCACCGCCCACTTCGGCGCCTTCGGGAACGCCTTCTTCCTCTCGCAGGAAGGCGTGATGGACTTCGCCACTCCCGAGTGGGGGCCCCAGGCCGTGCGGATCCTGGGAGCGGCGTGGGCTCCGTTCAACACGGGCGCGGCCTCGTGCGCCGGCGACGCGGGGATCAAGACCGTCTTCGACCTCAAGGGAAAGCGCATCGCCTGGGTGGTGGGAGCGCCGGCGCTGAACATCAACATGACGGCGTTCCTGGCGGCGGGGAGCCTCACGTGGGCCGACGTCCAGAAGCTCGACTTCCCGAGTTGGGGCGCTTCCGGACGGGCCGTGATCGAAGGCAAGGCCGACTGCTACATCGCCAGCACCAACTCCGGTCCCGTCTACGAGCTGGCAAACTCGCCGCGCAAGTACTCGCCTGCCGCCATGCCGGACCCGAAGCAGGACCGGGCCGCCTGGGAGCGCCTGAAGAAGATTGCGCCGTTCTTCGATTACAACCTGGCCACCATCGGCGCGCCCCCGGTGTCCAAGGAGACCCCCCACCTCGGGGCGACCTACGGCTACCCGATCGTCACGACCTTCGTTTGGCAGGACGCGGAGCTGGTCTATCACCAGACCCGGATGATCTACGACCTCTTCCCGGAGTACAAGGCGGCCTGGCCCGGCAACGAGGGGTTCGCGCTGGACCAGCAGCGCCTCAAGTGGGTGGCCCCGTACCACGACGGCGCGATCCGCTACTTCAAGGAAAAGAAGGTCTGGACGGACGAGCTGGAGCGGCACAACCAGGCGCTCGTCCGGCGCCAGGAAACGCTGGCCCGGGCCTGGGAGCGAACGCTGGATGAGGCCCAGAAGCAGAAGATCGGGACGGCCAAGTTCGCCGACCTCTGGATGCAGATCCGGACCGAGGAATTGAAGAAGGGCGGGTTCGACCCCTACTGGGAGCAGAAGTTCTGGTAGGGGCGGCGGAGCGGTAGGGCGGCATGGCCGACGAGTCGGTCCAGCGGCACCGCCCCCTGAGGGGGCCCTGGCTCGCCGTCTTTGTCGCCCTCACGCTCGCCGGGCTCTTCCTGGCGATCAACCATCTCTTCAACCTTCGGTTCTTCGTCGGCTTCGTCCTCCTGGAGAACCGCTACCTCTACCTGCTCCTGGCCACCTTCTTCTCCTCCGCCTTCCTCCTCTTCCCCGCGGGGAAGGGGAGGGGGGCGCGCGTGCCGTGGTACGACCTCGTCCTGTTCTTTGCGGCGCTCGTATGCTCGTGCTACTTCGCCTGGCACGGCGAGCGCATGGTGCGGGAGGCCTGGGAGTTCCAGGCCCCCGCTTTCGCCGTCGGGGTGGGGGTCGTCCTCTGGCTCCTCCTGCTGGAGGGCGCCCGGCGCACGGGTGGCCTGGCCCTAGCGCTGATCCTCCTCGTTTTCTCCCTCTACCCCGTCTATGCGGGATGGCTTCCGGGTCCCATCGCCGGCTTTAGCCTCTCCTTCGCCGACACTATCCGTTACCAGACCGCGAGCGTCGAGGCGGTACTGGGGATCCCCATGCGCGTCTTCGGCAATCTCCTGGTCGGGTTCATCCTGTTCGGGGCTGCCCTTCACGTTACCGGGGCGGGCCGCTTCTTCACCAATGCGTCGATGGCCCTCCTGGGGAACGTGCGGGGAGGGACGGCCAAGGTGGCGGTGGTGGCGAGCGGCCTCTTCGGCACGATGAGCGGGAGCTCCGTCAGCAACGTCCTCGCCACGGGCGTCGTGACCATCCCCGCCATGAAGCGGACCGGCTTCCGCCCCGAGGATGCGGCCGCCGTGGAGGCCAACGCCTCGAGCGGCGGCGTCCTCACGCCTCCGGTCATGGGCGCCGTGGCCTTCGTGATGGCCTCCGTCCTGGGGACCCCCTACGTGTACGTGGCCGCCGCCGCCGCCGTCCCCGCGTTCCTCTTCTACCTGAGCCTGTTTCTCCAGATCGACGCCTACGCCGCCAAGTACGGCATCCGCGGCCTCCCGCGCGTGGAGCTCCCGTCCCTCCGAGCGAGCTTCAAGGAGGGGTGGTTCTACATGCTGGCGTTCGGGCTCCTGATCTTCCTGCTCGTATATCTCCGGCAGGAGGCGCTGGCCCCCTTCTATGCCACCGCGCTCCTGCTCGTCCTAGCCATGCTGCGGAGAGACACCCGCTGGACGGCGTCCCGCGTCCTGAGCTTCGTCGTGTCCACGGGCCAGACTCTCGTCGAGCTGGTGACCATCCTCGCAGCGGTGGGGCTCCTGATCGGGGGACTCACGGTGACCGGGGTGATCGGCACCTTCACCAGCGACGTCGTCCGGATCGCCGGCGGGAACGTGACCGCCCTCGTCCTCCTGACCGCCGTGGCCTGCTTCATCCTGGGCACCGGGCTCACGATCACCGCCTCCTACATCTTCCTGGCCATCATGATGGCCCCCGCCCTGGTCCAGCAGGGGATGAACCCGATGGCGGTCCACCTCTTCATCCTCTACTGGGCGGTGCTCTCGGAGATCACGCCGCCGGTGGCGCTGTCGGTCGTCGCGGCCTCCGGTTTGGCGGGAGCGCCGGTCATGCGTTCCATGATGGAGGCCATGCGCTTCGGCGCCGTCAAGTACGCGCTGCCGTTCTTCTTCATCTATAACCCGGCCCTCGTGCTCCAGGGCGCCACCCCTCTCGTCCTGCTCGAGGTGGTCCTGGCCGCCGTGATCGGTCTGGCCCTGGTCGCCTACGCCTTGCAGGGGTACCTTCCCTGGATCGGGACCCTGAACAACAACCCCCTCGGATATGCGACCCGGCTCCTGCTGATCGGCGCCGGTCTCCTTCTCGCGCTGCCTGAGCGCCTGACCACCCTCGCCGGACTGGGAGTGGCAGCGATCGTCTACGGCGGGGGCGCGTTCGCCTGTCGAACCGGGTGGCTCCCCCTGGTACGGCCTGAAAGCTAGGGTCAGGCATGCGTATTTGCGTAGAAAGCGAAGGCGCCAAGTGGCCGCCGCCCGACGTCGCCGGGCCGTAACGCAATAACGCATGCCTGACCCCATGACGAGGACGGGCGGGGAGTGGGTGGTGGAGGCCCTGCGGGCCGAGGGGGTCCGCCACGTCTTCGGAATCCCGGGCGTCCACAACCTGGCGATCTACGACGCGCTCCTCCGCCAGTCCGCGATCACGCACATCCTGGCCCGCCACGAACAGGGCGCCGCCTTCATGGCCGACGGCTACGCGCGGGCCTCCGGGCGGCCGGGCGTGGTCGTGGTCACCACGGGCCCCGGGGCCACGAACACCCTCACGCCGCTGGTGGAGTCCTACGCGGGCTCCCAGCCGGTGCTGGTCGTCATGTCCGACATCCCCTCAGCGCTCATCGGCAAAGATCTCGGCGCCCTCCACGAGGTCCCGAACCAGATCGAGTGCTTCAAGCCGGTCTGCCGGTGGGCGGAAGCCCTGCGCGACGCTCAGGCAATCCCCGGGGCCGTCCAAGGGGCGTTTCACTTGTTCAGGAGTGGCCGCCCGGGCCCCATCGCGCTGTCGATTCCCACCGACCTCCTGACGGCCTCCGTCGAGGCCAAGCTCACTCCCGGAGCGAGCGG
>LDXP01000106.1 GCA_001443385.1 Candidatus Rokubacteria bacterium CSP1-6 | reverse complement strand
CCGGAAGTTTATCATAGAGAGCATGTTGCCGAACGTGGAAATCGGCGCGAAGAAGGCCGGACGCCCACTCAAGAATTTCGATGTCGCCATCAGCCCTCTCGTCGCTGCTGCGGACAACGAGACAGAGCTCGCCGATAGGATAAGAGATATACGCGCTCGCATCGCATTTTACGCGTCGACGCGGACGTATAAGTCCGTCTTCGATGCACACGGATGGGGGAGCTTGGTGGACGAACTCCATGGGCTCTCGACTCAGCAGAGATGGGAAGAGATGCCGAAGTACGTCACGGATGAGATGCTGGAAACGATCGCAGTAGTGGGAACCTACGAGGATGTTGCGCGGAAGATAAAGAATCGATACGGGGACTTTGCGACCCGCGTAGAGTTCAGCCTCCCCGTTCGAAGCCCCGCCGATCACAATCGAGTTCGGGCGGTGATCCGGGAGCTACACGAGGGGTAAAGATCGTAGGACTTCTAGCGCGTGACCCCCTGCCTGGTCCGGGTGAGCCAGACAAGGCCCAGTTCTTTATCCGTCCAGCCGTGGGACCGAAGATGGGCCACCCAGGCTTTTACCGTGGCCGCCGAGACCACTGCCGCGTCCCGGTCAACCTCGATGCGGTCAGGGCATAGCGGCCGGGCGGACTCGACGGTGCCTTTTCGTTCCTCAGCCATGGCGAATTTCCTTCCTGTCGGACGAGTCAGCTCAACGAATCGCTTGACTTGATATATATCATGACATAAATTATAGGTCAAGTATAAGTTATATAAGGATGCGGAGGTGGTGCGATGTTCGAGAATAAGACCAGAGTCCTCCTCATTCTCCCCCAAGACGTCCTCGACCGGGCGCGGGTCTTGGCGGGGAAGTCGACGACCACGCTCAAGCTCCCGGTGAGCCTCCAGATCGTCCTCCGGGCCCTCATCGAGGAGGGGCTGAAGCGGGAGGGCGACCGGAACCTCTTCGCAAACGTCGAGGGCCAGGCCCATGCGGTCCGCCGCATCCGGAGCCTGGCGGGTAGAGGAGGGGCAGCCAAGGGGGAGCACAGGAATCTCCGGTCCGGAATCCTGCGGGGGGGCTCCGCGCCGGGCAAACGTTACGACGGCAAACGCTGACTGTCAGCGTTTTTGCAAGGGGGCGGCTATGAGGACATGGGTAGGTGTGATGATGGTGACCACGGCGGTGGCGGTGATGACCCTCGGCTGCTCCCAGCAGTCAGGAACGGCAGTGGTGATCGAGGACAAGGTCTATACGGTGACGCCGGCCTCGGTGACGGTGAAGGCCGGGATCGTGACGGGTGAGGTCACGGAGATGAAGGTCACGGAGCGGGTCGAGAAGGGCTCCGGCCGCCTCGTCTCTCCGGCGAAGCTCACAGGGATGCTCAAGCTGAAGAATAGCTCTAAGGATCAGGCCGTCCGCCTGGTTGGGGGAAAGATCCAGTACATCGATGCTCAGGGGCAGCCGATCAAGCTCGAGGCGACACGGACCGAACCGACCATTAAGTTTGCCACGTACGGCTCCGAACGGCTCGATCCCGGACAGGATGCGACCCAGTCCGTGGATGTGGATTTCCCCGCCGAGGCCCTGAAGGCAAAGAAGCTGAAGGAGATCCGCTTCGAGCTCGCGTATATCCCGTCACCGTACAAGGAAGAGACGATCAACTTCACCGTTGTGATCGGCGGCCAGTAAGTCGAGGAAAGTGGCAGGCGTTGGAAGAGACCAGGGAACCAATGTTTACGCGACGATCTACTGGTGGAGAGTAGTGGAGAATTATGCTGAATGACGTTCTGGCTGTGTGCATAGGTGCCGCCTTGATCGTGGTGTTTGCCACGATCTTCGGGGCGGTAGAGCTACTATGGAGAGGGCTGCACGCGGCTCGGCGCGTGAGCGGACTATGACACACGAAAATGGAGGGTGTCTCTGAAGTTTTGCAACTCCCGGTAATAATAGAGTGGCGTCGGCCGTTTTCCCTTGAACCTCAGTTTCTTTAGAAACTCGATTTCTTCCTCGGTCGCATCGCCGCTGAGGGCACTATCCCGAAGGAATTCTTTGAGCCCCGGCTCTTCGCCGAACGGTTGGTCGGGTTCCAGTTCAACAAACTCAAATTTCTTCAGGTACCGCGGGGCCAGTCTGCGATTTAAGACAATTTCCATGTCAAACGTCGCGAGGTCGATATCCCAGGATTCAATCAGCGGATCCAAGAAGGCGACGCAGTGTTCAATCGACAGGTTGAAGATATCCGCATCCAGGAACTCGAGCACCATGACCCGCATCTGTTCGTAGCTTCGGCCGCTGAGTCGGGCCACCGTCCGGAGCCAGTGTTCACTGTCCAATTCTTCTTTGGCAACTCTCTTCACCACCCCCAACAGCTTCTGCGTGACGAGGCGTTCGAGTTCACCGAAGGGCTGTTTTTCAAAAATCGCGCGTATTTCTTTTCCATTGTCGGGGTTGCATTTGCGGAGAATCAACGCTCGAACTTCTTCAAACAAGGGCGTGAGCGGGCCCTCCAATCGTCTCTTCAATTCCTCCTTGCGCTGGAGGTCAGCCAGCTTTGAGAGCTCACCGCTCGGGAGCTTCAAGAATTTTTCCATCCTGTCATAAATATCCGTTCGGTTCGGCGCCGGGGGCGCTTTTTTCCGTGTCAGCAACTGCGAGATATAGGACTCGGTCACTTGGGCGGCAGTCGCCAGATCTCTCTGCTCGACCCCCAAGTCTTCCAGCCGCTGTCTGATCACTGAAGTTACATCCACCTGGAATTCCTCCGCCTAAATAGCCCCATCTGATTATGTAGTTACCCAGTTTTGGTCAAGTATATACGTTTTTCCTTGACAAGTAAAGTGAATCAACCTAGCATGGTTAACAGCATGAGCATTCTTCCTCATGTTTTCGGGTTATCTGAACTAAGTCAGGTTATCTGAAATTACACTTTCATCTTAGCCGCGAAGGGAGTTCAATATGTTTGCTCGTACGGTTCGCATGCAGCTGAAGCCGAATAGCGTTGGTGAGTTTACGATGGTGGTTGAGAAGGAAGTCATTCCCGTGCTTCGGAAACAGCAGGGCTTCAAGGACGAAATCACGTTCGTCCCCTCGGACGGTGGTAAGGAAGCGGTCGCAATCAGTCTGTGGGAGCAGAAAGAGAACGCGGAAGCTTATAGCCGCGGAGCCTATCCAGAACTGCTGAAGGCCATGGCGAAAGTGATTGATGGAACTCCTCAGGTTCAGACCTCTGAGGTTTCCAACTCGACCTGGCACAAGATCGCCGCTCGGTAACCAGTCTGAAGTCTTTGCGTTGGATGGGGGCGGACTTGTCCGCCCCCATCACCGCTTTCTCCCAGAGGAGAAACGCATGAAGCGTTCGGTTGTGGTGGTAACCTTGCTGGTGATGTTTCTGGCCGCGTTCCTCTGGACGGTAGACGCCTGGGCCCGTGCCGGAGGCGGCGGATCGAGCGGGAGCCGTGGCTCTCGCAGTTATTCCGCTCCAGTCCGGCCCTCTCCGAGTCCTTCCTCCCCGAGCCGTCCCCCAACTCCGCCGTCCTCATTTCAACAGCCCGCTCAGCGCTCCGGCTGGATGGGCGGACTCATGGGTGGGATTGGCGGCTTCTTCCTGGGCGGGCTGATCGGCAGCGTGCTCTTCGGGGGAATGGGGAGCGGTCTCTTCGGCGGGATCGGCTTAATGGAAATGCTGATCGTCGGGGGATTAGTCTACGTTACACTGTCATATATGCGACGGCGCCAGGAGCCGACGCCGGCTGTTTCCCGGGACTCGGGTTACCTGTCCCCTTCGACCGCTACTTTTGAGGCGCCGGCGGCGCCGACCGACCTGGATCGCGGGGTGGGGTACATTCGCCAGATGGATGGGGTTTTCGATGCCGTGCGCTTCCCCGATACGGCGTCTGACTTCTTCTTCAAAGTCCAGGCCGCGTGGATGGCGCGCGATATGGGATCCGCGCGAAACCTATTGACCCCCGAGATGCATGCGACCCTTCAAAAGCAATGTGACCAGCTCAGAGCCGCCCGCCGCGTGAACCGGCTGGAGAATATCGCCGTTCGCTCGGTGGCGGTGACCGAAGCCTGGCAGGAGGGCGGGCAGGACTTCGTCACGGTTTGCTTTCTGGCCAACCTGCTCGACTACGCGGTGGACGAGACCAGCAACCAGGTGATGGACGGGAGTCAAACCGAACCCGTGAAGTTCGAGGAGTACTGGACGTTCAACCGTCCGGTCGGGCCCAACCCCTGGAGGCTCAGCGCGATCCAGCAAAGTGGGATCGGGGGGACAAGGTACGACGGATGAATGGCCTCACTGAGCTTCGCGAGCAGGGCAGGATGACATGGATCGAACAGGAGCACGGATGGCTCGCCGCGCCGGAGGAGATTTTGAATGCCCTCTCGAATGATGGCTTCGAAGAATGCAAGCGCGAGATGACGACGAGCCGGCGTGATCGCCGGCCGGCGGGCGGCGTGTGGCAAGGCGTCAATGCGCGCACGGGATCCGAGGCATCGGCGATCTGGGTGAATCGCCCGGCGTGGCATCAAGCCATCGTGTTCATCGATATCGATGGGGCGTCACTTGCGGGAGCCGTCTCGGGGGCTGCCGTCTCATCATAGGAGATCACGTGAGCCGAGGTCACGCGCGGGAGTTCAGGTGCGAGGTGGTATCCGAAACGGTGCTGATCCGTCTCCGTCGAGCGGACGGCTTCGGACGGCCCCGAGGCTATTTCGTTCAGTGTAACCAAACCGAGTGTCAGTACGTTGACGAGAACAAGCCACCCTGCCCGCTACACGTCGGCATGTTCGCGGAGGAGATCAGGGTCGCGGAGGAAGCGCGGAGCCACCGGGCCGAGTAGGAGATTCGCGCATTAGCCGTACCTGAAATCCCCGCAGGATCCGACCCCCCTCCCGTCTTTCCTCTTGAGTAGCGCACGTAGCCCGTTTACCATGTCGACCACACTGCGCGATGCCCACGATGGAAGAGTACTTGAAGCAGCCCCTCGAGCAGCGCCTTCTGCGTCTGGAGCGCACCGCGGATGACCTCGCCGGGGCCATTCACGGTCGGAGCGACGCGGCCCTGTCCCGCCGCCCCGACGCCAGGAACTGGGCCCCGAAAGAGGTCGTGTGCCACCTTCGGGACATCGAAGAGCTCTTCATGCTCCGGTTCCACATGATGCTCGGCACTGAGGAGCCCGTCTTCCTCGTCCTCGGCGAGATGCCGCCGGACCCGGAACGGTGGGGGATCGGCGGGCGCGTGGGCATGCCGTTGAGCCCGGACCGGTGGGCCGAGGAGCGCCAGTATCTCAGGAACGACGCGGCGCTGGCGCTTGCCGCGTTTCGCAAGCGCCGTGAGGAGTCGCTGGTCTTCCTCAGAAGGCTCTCGCCCGAGCAGTGGCAGCGCGGCAGTCTTCACGTCACCCTGGGCCGCATGACGTTCGCGGACTGGGCGGCGTTGATGGCGGCGCACGACGACAAGCACCAGGACCAGCTCGAGCGCGCCCTCGAGGGGCGGGCGTGAGCGTCCGGCGTCTATTGACAGCGGCGCCGGCAGCCCCTAGATTCGTCCTAAGGAGAGCCCAGATATGGCGTCAGGGATGACCGCCAGGCTTCTGCATGTCGATCTCGCCAGCCGCGAGACCCGCGTCGAGGAGCTCCCCGAAACCCTCCTGCGTAAGCACCTGGGCGGCGGGGCGCTGGCGTGCTACCTCCTCCTCCGGGACATGCCGCCTGGGGTGGATCCCCTGGGTCCCGACAACGTCCTGGTCTTCACCACGAGCGTGATCAACGGGCTCTCGCTCTCCGGGACTAACCGCTACACGGCGGCGGCCAAGTCGCCGCTGACCGGCGGCTACTGCGAGTCCGAGGCCGGCGGGTGGTGGGGACCCGAGCTGCGCGCCGCCGGCTACGACGGCCTCGTGATACGCGGGCAGGCGGAGTCGCCGGTCTATCTCTGGATCAAGGACGGCCAGGTGGAGTTCCGGGACGCGCGCCCCTACTGGGGGCGGCTCTCGGGGGAAGTGCAGGACGGTCTCGAGCAGGAGCTGGGGGACAAGCGGATCCGCGTGCTCCAGACCGGCGTGGCGGGCGAGCGGGGCGTTCGCTTCGCGGCGATCGTGAACCAACTCAAGCACTTCCACGGCCGCGGCGGGCTCGGCGCCGTGATGGGCGCCAAGCGCCTCAAGGCCATCGTCGTCCGCGGCACGAAGCCGCCTCTCGCCATGGACAAGGACGGCGCGCGCGGCGCGCTCACCTGGTTCCGCGAGCACTACGACCGCTCGAAGGACCGCTTTCACACGCTCGGGAGTGCCAGCGCCCTGCTGGCCCTCGAGGCCAGCGGGATCCTGCCGACCCGCAACTTCCGCGACGGCTCCTTCGAGCACGCCCGCGCGATCAGCGGGCAGAAGATGGCCGAGACCATCCTGGTCAACCGCGGCACGTGCTACGCGTGCGCCGTCGCCTGCAAGCGGGAGGTGGCGATACCAGAGGACGGGGTCGATCCCAAGTACGGCGGCCCGGAATATGAGACGCTGGCGGCGTCGGGGTCGCTCTGCGGGGTGGGGGACCTGCGGGCGCTGGCGCGAGTGAACCAGCTCTTGGCCCAGTACGTCCTCGATTCCATCTCCACGGGCGCCGTCATGGCGTTCGCGCTGGAGTGCTACGAGCACGGGATCCTGACGAAGGCGGACACCGGGGGCCTCGAGCTGACCTGGGGGAACGCCGAGGCGATCGAGCAGCTCGTCCACCGGATCGGCCGCCGGGAGGGGATCGGCGACGTGCTGGCCGAAGGCGTGCGGCGGGCGGCCGCGCGCCTCGGACGGGGCGCCGAGCGCTTCGCGCTCCACGTCAAGGGCCAGGAGCTGCCGATGCACGACCCGCGGGGGAAGAAGGGGCTCTCGCTGGCGTACGCGCTCTCGCCGACGGGGGCCGACCACATGGAGGCGCCGCACGACCCCCTCTACGCCGGGTTCCATCCGACGGGCCACCCGATGGGGGCGCTGGGCCTCATCGAGCCCCTCGACCCGCTGACGCTCGACGCGGCCAAGGTAAGGGCGTTCTTCGTCACCCAGCAGCTATGGAGCTTCTACAACGCGATCGGCATGTGCGACTTCGTCGGCACGCCGCTCAACAGCCTGGAGCCGGCGCCCTTCGTTTCATACGTCAACTCGGTGACGGGCTGGAACATGAGCCTCTACGAAGTGCTGAAAGTCGGGGAGCGGGCCAACACGCTGGCGCGCCTCTTCAACTGCCGGGAGGGCTTCACGCCAGACGACGACGTGCTTCCGCAGCGGCTGCACGAGGGGATCGGCAACGGCCCGCTCAAGGGCCAGCGGATCGATCCCGCCGAGTTCCTGGCCGCGCGCCGGGTCTACTACGAGATGGCCGGCTGGAATCCCGAGACGGGCCGGCCCACGTCCGCCAAGCTGGCGGAGCTGGGAATCGACGCGGCGGCGATCAGGGGCGCGTGAGGGCGGCGTCGACTCAATCTCGTCCCCGCCCGTGCCGGGGCGGGCACGTTAGTGGTTCCCTCCAGGCAGCAATTGCCCGCTGGCATTCCACGATTCCCAAGGGGGAGGCAGTGACTCATGGCCGCGTCCACGGTGCTCTACCAGCGAGCCGGGCGCATCGCCCGGATCACCCTGAACCGTCCCGAGAAGCTCAACGCCATCAACGACCAGATGCCCCAGGAGCTGAGCGCGGCCGTGGCCGAGGCCAACCGCGACGACGGGGTCCACGTCATCGTCCTGACTGGTGCCGGGCGCGCCTTCTGCGCGGGCTACGATCTCCGGCTCTACGCCGAGCAGCCGAGGCCTGCGGACTACAGCCAGGACCTGCCGTGGGATCCGATGGTGGACTACGCCCTGATGAGCGCGAATACCGCCTGCTTCATGAGCCTCTGGCGCAGCCCCAAGCCGGTAATCTGCAAGATTCGCGGCTACGCCGTGGCGGGTGGGAGCGACATCGCGCTCTGCTGCGACCTCATCGTGATGGCCGAAGACGCCCAGATCGGCTACCCGCCGGCGCGGGTCTGGGGCTGCCCCACCACCGCGATGTGGGTCTACCGGGTGGGGGCGGAGCGGGCGA
>LDXP01000105.1 GCA_001443385.1 Candidatus Rokubacteria bacterium CSP1-6 | reverse complement strand
CGTCTTGAACGCAGGCTCCAGGCGCTCGAAGATCGGCCGCTCGCCGCCGATCATCAGGCAGTAGCCGTGCTTCAGCCCCCAGACGCCTCCGCTCGTTCCCACGTCCAGGTAGTGGATGCCGCGCGGCTTGAGCTCGTCGGCGCGGCGCACATCGTCTTTGTAATAGGAGTTTCCGCCGTCGATGATCACGTCGTTCCCGGCGAGCAGTGACGCGAGGGCCCGGATGGTCTCTTCCGTGGGGTTGCCGGCAGGCACCATCACCCATACGGCGCGGGGCGGGGCGAGGGCCCGGGCGAGGTCGTCGAGGGAGGCGGCGTCGGAGGCGCCCTTGGCTGCGGCGGCGCGCCGGGCGTCGCGGGAGAGATCATAGACTGCAACGCTGTGCCCGCCCGCGAGGAGGCGCTCCACCATGCCGGCTCCCATCCGGCCGAGGCCTACGAATCCGATCTGCACGGCGCCTAGGCTGCGACGGTTATCGGCACGGCGGTTAGTGGGCGGGGACGGACCGGGCCAGCATCGCCGCGAACTTCTTCAGGGTCTCCACCGAATCTTTGCTTCCCAGGTGGACCCTGATCACGCGGCGGCCCTTGTTCCGGAGGGCCTGGAGGTCTCCCAGCGCCTGGGCGTTCTTCAGCACGGCGAACGAATAGGGTTCGCCCGGGATCGCGAGATCGTGAGCGTCGTCGGCCGTCAGCTGGATGAAGAGGCCGTTGGGCGGGCCTCCCTTGTGGAGCTGCCCCGTGGAGTGCAGGTAGCGCGGGCCCATCCCCACCGTCACGGCGAGCTTGGTCTTGTCGCGCATCATTCGACGGAGCTCCTGGAGCGCTTCGGGGATCTCCGGCCTGGGAGGCAGGTAGGCCTGGAAGGCCAGGTAATCCCCCGGCTTCGCCAGCGCCATGTGGGCGCCGAGACCCTCCGACACGGTCAGGGGCTTTGTCCCCGCGCCCGTCATCAGCGCGATGCCGTCTTCCTCGCGGTCCACGGCCCACTCAGGCAGGCGGCGGCTGGTGCGGTAGGCCGTCAGGAGCTTGGCAGTGATGTCCTTCGACTCCTGCACGTTGGGCTCGTCGAAGGGGTTGACCTGGAGGAGCGCCCCGATCGTGGCGGTCGCGATCTCCCAGCGGTAGAGCTCCGTCCCGATGTCCAGGGGGTCCCGGAGCCTGATCTTGATCACCGGGTGACCGGCCTCCTCGAGCGCGGCCAGAGGGGACTCCAGCGCGACGGCCTCGTCGGCCAGGGTCATGGCCACGAAGACCCGGTCCGGGCCGTACACCGCGGGGGCGCCCAGCGGCTCGCCGTCGACGGGGATGAGGCCGCGCCCGTTCTTCCCGAGGCTCTCGGCGAGGAGCTGCTCCACCCAGGTGCCGAAGGGGGCGATGCCCGGGGAGAAGACGAACGTGACCTTGTCGCGTCCCGCCTTGGCCAGCGACGCGAGCTTCGCCCCGAGGACGACACCGGGATTGTCCCGGATCGGGACCCCATCGCCTGCCTCTTCCACCGCGGCCACGGCCCGGTCCAGGATCCCCGCCACGTCCATGCCCACCAGGGCGGCCGGCAGGAGGCCGAAGTACGAGAGCGCCGAGTAGCGGCCCCCGATCGTGGGCGGATTGAGGAAGACCTTGCGGAAGCCCTGGCTCTTCGCCAGTTTCTCGAGCGGCGACCCGCCGTCCGTGATCGCCACGAACTGGAGCCCCGGCTTTCCGCGCGAGCCCTTCTCGATCTGTTCCCGGAAGAAGGCGTAGAAGGCCATCGTCTCGGCGGTCAGGCCGGACTTCGACGAGACCACGATGAGCGTGCGCGGCAGGTTGATCTTGCCCAGCGCCGCCTTGACGGCCGCCGGATCCGTCGAATCCAGCACGACGAGATCCGGGAAGCCCATCTTCGGGCCGAACGTGAGCGACAGGACCTCGGGGCAGAGCACGGCCCCCCCCATTCCGAGCAGGAGGATATGGGTGTAGTGGGAACGGCGGACTTCGTCGGCGAACTCTTTCAGGTCGTCGGCGTGCTGCCGCATCAGGGTCGGCGACGTCAGCCAGCCGAGCCGGTTGCGGATCAACGCCTGCTGGTGACCGTCGTCGGTCCAGAGGGACGCGTCCTTGATCCAGAGGCTCTCGACGAACCCGCGGTCCTCGAGCGTCCGGAGCGCCTCAGAGGCCGTCCGGGCGAACTGCTCGGCAGGCATGGGAGGCGGGGGCAGATGTGGAGGAGGTGGCGGCAGGGGAGGGGGCGGAGCCGCGGGGGGAGCTTTCGGGGCCGGCCGGGCTGGGGCAGCCTGGCGCTCGGGGGCGACCCGGGCGGCCGGGCGCGGAGGCGGCTCCTCGTCGACCCCGGCTTCCCGGTCGAACTCCTGGATGACCTTCGACATCTCGTCCGCCAGCGAGGGTTCCAGCGTGACGGGCTCGCGCTCGCTTGGGACGGGCTGGCGCGCGGCTGGCCGCGCGGGGGCGGCGGGGCGCTCGGGCGCGACTCGGGCGGCCGGGCGCGCGGGCGGCTCCTCGACGACCGGGGCGGGACGGGGAGCCCCCCTAGGCCTAGGCGGCTCCTCCTCCCGTGGAGGCGCCGGCCGGGTGGGGGGAGGCTCACGGCGAACCGTCTTTTCCCCCGCCCCCGGGGCGATCCCCTGCTCGAGCTGGGTGATCTTCTGGATCCGGCGCACGTGCCGCTCCTCGCCGGAGAACTCGGTCGCGAGCCACTCGCGCGTGATCTCCATCGCGGTGTCCGGGTCCAGCACGCGGGCCCCCAGGCAGAGGACGTTGGCGTCGTCGTCGGCGCGGCTCTGGCGCGCCGTGAAGAGGTCGGTGCAGAGCGCGGCGCGGACGCCCCGGATCTTGTTGGCGGCGATGGCCGCGCCCACGCCGCTCCCGCACACGAGGATCCCCAGATCCACGAACCCGTTCCGCACCGCGTTGCCCACCGCGCGGGCGAAGTCCGGGTAGTCCACGGGATCGGACGAGAAGGTGCCCAGGTCCAGGACGTGGTGGCCGTCCTGCTCCAGGGCCGAGATCATCGGCTCCTTGAGCGGGTGGCCCGCGTGGTCACAGCCGAAGGCCAGACGCATTAGTCAATCCCCCGAGTCCCTCTAGTATGTCAGGAGCGGGGCGATCCGACAAATCTGATCGTACAGGGAATACTGGCGCTTCCGAGCTTCCCCGTATTCCGCGTGCCGCCGGGGATGAGGGGTGAACGTGCGCCCTCTCCCGCCCGGGAGGGCGCGGAGGTTCGGGATGACCCCGAGCGCCTCGAGCCCCAGGAGCGCCGCGCCCCGGCTCGAGGCTTCCGCCTGGGGCGACAGGGTGATCGGCCGTCCCAGCACATCGCTCAGGATCTGGCACCAGGCCGGGGAGCCTGCGAGCGCCCCGCCCGAGGCGACGATCTCGTGGCGCTGGGCCGCGAGGCCGCCGAGCAGGTCGTAGAGCAGGGCGAAGCGATAGGCCACCGCCTCCATGGCGGCTCTCATGATGTGCGCTGGCCGGTGGCTCAGCGAGAGCCCCAGGATGGCCGCGCGCGCCTTCCCGCTCCAGCCGGGACTCCGCTCGCCGGCAAAGAACGGGAGCACGGTCAGGCCGTGGCCGTCGGCGGCGAGCCGGGCGATGGCGCGCTCGGCGGCCCGCGGCCCGGGGAGATTGAGGGTCTCGCGGCACCAGGCGACGACGTTGCCGCCTTCGGAGAGGGCACCGCCCACCACGGAGCGACGGCGGTCCACCCGGTAGCGCCAGAGTCCCCACGGAACGGTCCCGGGCTCCGCTTCGGTGACGATGCGCATCGCGCCCGAGGTTCCGAGCGTGAGGGCCAGGCGCTCGGGCGACACGCACCCCGAACCGATGTTGGCGCACGCGCCGTCTCCCACCGCCGGAAACCACGGCACCCGGGCGAGCGGCGGCCAGCGCCGGGCGAAGGCCGTCCTGAGCTCCCGGAGCGGCGAGTCCAGATCGGCCAAGGGGGAAAGGCGTCTCTCGTCGATCATCGAGATCGCGAGGACCTCGGCGTCCCACGCGCATCCCGCCTGGTCCAGGAGGCCGCTGGCGGACGCCATGGAGAGGCTGCACGTCCGGCTGCCGAAAAGGCGGAGCGCCAGGTACTCCCAGAAGCCGCCCCAGGCTTGAGTGCGAGTGAAGGTTTCCGGATGCTGCGTCGCGAGCCAGCGAAGCCGGGCGGGGAAGAAGGTCGGATGGAGCGGGCAGCCGGTCCGGGCGTGGACCGCGCTCTCGTCCAGTTTTTGCCTGAGCTCGCGCGCGGCGCCGTCGCTCCTGAGATCGGCCCACGTGTAGCACGGGGTCAGCGGCTTGCCGGAGGCGTCCATCCCGATGAGGCTGTGCCAGAACATGGAGGTGGCCACGCCCCGGATCTCCGTCGCCCGCGCTCCGGCGCGGCGGAGGCATCCGTCCAGCACCCGGCACACGGCGGCGAAGAGGCGCTGGGGGTCCAACTCCGACCCTCCATCCGGGGTCGTGCGGGGCGCGTAGGAGACTCGGGCCTGAATCCCCCTCAGCGCCCGCCCCCGGCGGTCGAACAGGAGGGCCCGCGCCGAGGACGTCCCGACGTCCAGAGCCAGGATCAACGGAGGCTCAGCCCGTGTCGGCCGGCCGGCGGTCATAGGCATTCTCTACGCTCTGACCGGCACTCTGTCCAGAAAATCCGCGGGGAAGGAGTACCATAGCGTCATGAGCCAGAAGCAGTGGGAATTGCTCGGCGTGAGAGGGTTGGCGGCGACAGACGAGAGCGCCGAAGAGTTCACGGGGACGCTGCTCATTCATCCCGTCGGCAGCGCCGAGCCGGTGGAGGCGGTCCAGGTCCGCGTGAAGCGCTCCATCCTCGCCGAGCTTCAGACCAACTTGAGCCGCCTCCTCAAGCGCTCCACGCGCTTCACCCCGCCACCCCTCCCTTGACAAGCGTTCGCGGGCCCGTCTAGCCTCCAGGCAGAAGGAGGTGTGCGGCATGGCCCTTCCCCCTGCGGTTCAGGCGCTCTGGGACGATCTCCAGGCGGCGCGCGCTGAGGTCCTGAAGGAACTGGAGGGCCTCACCCAGGCCCAGGCGGACTGGCGGCCCGGGGACAAGGACTGGTGCATCGGGGAAGTCATCCACCACGTCACGCTGGCGGAGGTTGCCAGCGGCAAGCTGACGACCAAGCTCCTCCGGGAGGCGGAGGCTCAGGGGAAGCTCCAGCCGTTCCCCCCGGCCCTGACAGAACTGACGCCGCTTCCCCCGGCGCCGAGCGGGGGACCACCTGAGGCGCCGCCGCACATCTGGCCCGAGAAGAGCGGGCCCATCGGGGAACTGCTCGCCGAGATGAGGAGCGTGCGCGAGCGGACCCGGCAGAACATCGGGCGGCTGGCGACGGTGGACCCGCGGCCGCTGAAGTGGATCCATGTGCCTCTTGGCGAGCTGAACCTGGCTCAGGCCTGGACGATCATCCTGAATCATGACCGGATGCACCTTCAGCACATCAGGAAGATCAAGGCCTCGCCGGGATTTCCCGAGCGCTAGGCTTCAGCCCAGCGCCTTCAGCTCCGCCTCCGACCGCTCCAGCCAGAACCGCATCTCCATCTCGCGGAACAAGCCGCTCGCAATGGTCAGGTGCTCTCGGGCCTTCGCACGTTCCCCCGTCCGGCGGTACAACCCGCCCAGCTCCAGATGAATCTGCGCCACGAGCGGACGCATTCCCAGCTCGGCGGCCAGGGCGAGGGCCTGGTGGTAGTGGTCTTCGGCCTTCTCGACCTCCGGGGGATCCCGGTGAGAGGCGATTTCGCCGAGGAGCCGGAGCGCCCATGCCTCGTATCCTCGTTCCTTGCGGTCATGGCTTCGTTGGAAGAACTGCTGGGCGAGCCGGATTGCTTCCTCGAAGCGCCCCTCTCGAAGGTACGCCTCGCTCAGATAAGCCAACCGACGTCGATAGTACCCTCGTTCCCTGGCCATCGCCCGCTCCAGAAGAGGCAGGGCATCGCCCATTCGTCCCGAAAGGGCATACGCATAGCCCAAGGAGGACTCGATCGTG
Source organism: Candidatus Rokubacteria bacterium CSP1-6 (assembly GCA_001443385.1). Classification (GTDB taxonomy): domain Bacteria; phylum Methylomirabilota; class Methylomirabilia; order Rokubacteriales; family CSP1-6; genus CSP1-6. The sequence goes on along the minus strand of LDXP01000105.1, from coordinate 2,138 downwards.
CCGAACCACGTCGAGAAATTCCCGGCCTGGATGAGTGCAAGGATGCGCTCCAGAATGGGGATGGCCCTGTCCAAGTCTCCCCTACGCAGGTGGAGATAGCCCACGCCAAAGTAGGCGGTGACAAGGTCGAATGGGCGGTCCGCTGCCTCGGCGAGCCGGACCGCTTCTTCTGCCGGCACGACTCCCTCGGCGAACTCCCCCAGTTCGGCAAGGCTCAAAGCCAGCCAGGCACGGGAGTGGATGGGAAGGGCCGATCGGCGGAGCGGCTCGGGGAGCGACTCCTGGTCGAGCGCCTCCACATTGCTCCGGAGAACCTCGGCCGCCCGACGATGATCGCCCAGGGCGTCGTAGAGCTCGCCCAGGTGGAAGTTCGTCGCGGCCTGGAGAGCCAGATCGCCGGTCGCCATCGCGATCTCCAGGGCGCGCTGGCCCGATCTGATGCCCCGTGTGTTGTCACCGGTCAGCCAGAAATACTGCGTCATGTGGGAGAAGACCCGCCCCAACCGGCGTTGATCGCCGAGGCTCTCGGCGAGCGTCTCAGCCTGGCGAAGGTATTCGAGGATCCGGCCAAGCTCACCGAGGATGTGCAGGGAACTTCGGAGGTCGAACCGGAGGTCTATGGCCTGCTCGAGCGTGCCGCGACTCTCCGGGAGGTGGGCGAGGGCTTCCAGCGCCTGCTCGAAACACGCCACCGCCTCCCGGTGGGCCGAGCGGGCGGCCGCCTTGGCCCCGGCCTGACGAAGGTAAGCAACGGCCTTTTCCCAGATCTCGCCCCGGAAGGCGTGGTGGGCGAGCCTGTCCACCTGCTCGGCCAGGCGGTCGGGATAGACCCCCTCGATGGCCTCCACGATCCGGGTGTGGAGAGCCCGCCGGCGCTCGTGGAGGAGGCTCTGGTACGCGACCTCGTGGGTCAGGGCGTGCTTGAAGGTGTACTCGAGCTCGGGAAAGAGGGTGGTCTCGTAGAGAAACTCCGCGGCCTGAAGGTGCCCGAGCCCGCGGCGGAGGGCCTCCTCCGGTAGGTCCGCAATGAGGTGGAGAAGGGAGAACGGCACATCCTTGCCGATCACCGCAGCGGTCTGGAGCAGCGTCTTTTCCTGCGTGGGGAGCCGGTCGATCCGGGCCGCCAGGACGGCCTGGACCGTGGCGGGGACCTGAGTGCGCTGCGGCGCCTTCGCCAGGCGATAGGCCCCCCGCTCCCCGATCAGGATCTGGGTTTCCACCAGGGTGCGGACACTCTCCTCCAGGAAGAACGGATTTCCCTCCGTCCGCTCGATCAAGAGCTTCTTGAGCGGCTCGAACCCGGGATCGTCGCCCAGAAGGGCTCGGAGGAGCTCGTCGGCGTTTTCCGGGGGAAGCGGGTCGATCCTCAGCTGGGTGTAGTACGTTTTCGATCCCCAGCCGTGCCGGTACTCGGGGCGGTAGTTCACGAGGAGAAGGAGCCGTGCGGTCGGCAGGGCCTCCATCAGGCCATAGAGAAGTGCCTCGGTCTCGGCGTCGATCCAGTGCAGGTCCTCGAACACAAGGATCAGCGGCTGGACCTGGCTCTCTCGAAGCAGGAGGCGCTTGACGGCGTCCAGGGTCCGCTGGCGGCGGTGGTCGGGATCCAGGGCCTGCCACTCGGCGTCCTTGACCGCGACATCGAGCAGCGCCTCGAAGGCCGGCAGCGCCGGCTCCAGCGCCCTGTCCAGGGTCAGCAGCTTGCCGGTGACCTTCTCGCGGACCTTCCGCGCCTCGTCCCGGGTCTCGATCTGGAAGTAGGCCTTGAGCAGATCGATGACGGGCAGATAGGCGCTGGCCTTGCCGTAGGAGACGGAGCCGCTCTCGAGGATCAGCCAGCCCTGGGTCCGGTGGGAGCGGGTGAACTCCCAGAAGAGACGGGATTTTCCGACTCCCGGCTCGCCGACGAGCGCCACCACCTGGCCGTGGCCGGCCCGCGCCTTCTCGAGGGCGTGACGCAGTGTCTCGAGCTCGGGATCGCGCCCCACGAAGCGCGTGAGCCCGCGCGCCGCCGCGGACTGAAGCCGCGTTCTCGCCGGCCCCGCTCCCGCCACCTCGAAGACCTCGACCGGACCGCTTAGGCCCTTGATGGAGACCGGCCCCAGCGGCTTGACCTGGACGTAGCCCTCCGCCAGCCGCAG
>LDXP01000104.1 GCA_001443385.1 Candidatus Rokubacteria bacterium CSP1-6 | reverse complement strand
CGGGTGGGGGATGGAGCGGGAGCTCCAGTCGGCCTTCTATGACCGGACGATCGGGGTCGAGCTGGGCAACGTCCGCTACGACCAGGTCATCGCCGCACTGGGAGGCCACGGCGAGCACGTCGAGCATCCGGCGGAGCTCCGCCCCGCCCTCGACCGCGCGCTCAAGGCTGGCAGGGTGGCGTGCGTCAACGTGAAGATGCGCGGCGTCGCGAGCCCCCTCACGACCGCCAACATCGCCCGGACGAAAGCCGCCAAGAGGTGAGCGACCGGGCGATCGTCAGTATCGGTCTCCTGGGGGTGGCCGGCCTCGGCTGGCTCTACATCGTCCGCCTCGGCCGGGAGATGGCCGCGATGGCCGACATGGCCATGGCGATGCCCCAGATGACCCCGTGGGACCTCGCGGACTTCGTCCTGACCTTCCTCATGTGGGCGGTGATGATGGTAGCCATGATGGTCCCGTCGGCCAGCCCGATGATCCTCACCTTCGCCACCATCAACCGGAAGCGGCTGGCCGACGAGACGCCGCTGATCCGGACGGGCCTCTTCCTCGTGGGATATCTCGTCGTGTGGGCGGGGTACAGTCTCCTGGCGGCGCTGGGCCAGTGGGGACTTCACGCTGCGGCGCTGATCACGCCGGCCATGGTGGTCACCCCCTGGCTCGGCGGCATCCTCCTCGTCGCCGCCGGCGTGTACCAGTTCACCTCGCTCAAGGACGTCTGCCTCTCCCGCTGCCAGTCGCCGTTCGGCTTCATCCTGACCCAGTGGCGGGAGGGCGCGGCAGGGGCGCTCTTCATGGGGCTCAGGCACGGCGCCTTCTGCGTGGGCTGCTGCTGGGTGCTGATGGCGCTCCTCTTCGTCGCCGGGGTAATGAATCTCCTGTGGGTGGCAGCGATCGCGGCCTTCGTGCTCCTGGAAAAGGTCGCCCCGCTGGGGAGGGTCGTGAGCAGGCTTGCTGGAGCGATTTTGATTCTCTGGGGGGCCTGGCTGCTGGCCCGCGCGCTAGCGTGAGAAGCCGAGGCGGAAGTCTCCGGCCTTAATCGCCCGCAAGATCGCGTCCCGATCCCGCGGGGCGTCCACCTCGATCCAGGCCCGGCCGAAGTGGGGCTCCCGGTGGGCGTCGTCGGTGGCCACCTTCGGGAGCCCGATCGCCTCCACGTCGTACTCGGCCTTGTAGAGCCCGGTGTCGGTGACCTCGACGGCGTGCACCGGCAGGCCGTTGCCCTTGAGGAGCGCGATCCGCCTCAGGGTGTCCTCCACGGAGAGGCGGTAGCGCGCGGGGTGGTTGAGGACATAGAGCCGCTCGCGGTCCCCGCGGATCTCCCCCACGTGCTGCCCGAGCGGCTGGTAGTCGATCTCCACGCCGACGAAGACCAGCGGGTCCCCGTCCCCCCGAGGGATTCTCTGCCAGTAGTCCTCCCCGATCCGGTCGTCGTGGTCCGTGATCGCCAGGAAGTCGTAGCCGAGCTGCCGGTAGCGGGCGATGACCGCCTCGGGGCTGAAAAGCCCGTCGGAGAGGTGCGTGTGGGTGTGGAGGTTCCCCTTCAGGAGCGCCATTGGATCAACTGTACCACCGTGAGCCTCGGGCGAGCCGCCGTCGCAGCATCTCGCTCCCCGCCCGATCCACGAGGGGGACATGTCGGAGCACCCGCCGGAGGCGATCATCGGCGGGGACGCCCACCACCGCGGAGCCGGTCCTCCCAAGGCGCCGCTGGACCTCGCGAAAGTGAAAGAAGGTCGTGACGACCACCGGGTACTTCTGGCGCGACCGGGGATCCCGCCGGACCTGCCGGTCGAGATCTTTGACCAGAAGCGAATCGACCCTGAGCGGCAGCGCCTCGGCCAGTTCCCGGCCGAGCCGCCGGAGCCGGGGCCCGTCGCACTCCACGGCCAGGACCCGCCGCTTCCGGAGACGCGCCGCTCCCGCCGAGGCATGAGCCCGGGCGTAGAGCGCCGCGGCAAACCCCGCGGGGCTGAACCCCAGCCGCCGCGCCCGGCCCATCGCCTCGTCCAGCAGGAGCAGGAGCTCGCGCGTCCGCTCGCGCCTCCCGCCCGCCCGCCGGGGAGAAACGAACGTCCCCCGCCCCCGCTCGCAGGACAGGTGCCCCTCCCGCGCCAGGTCGGCGAAGACCCGGGAGGCGGTGTTCCGGTTGATGCGGAGCGACCCGGCCAGCTGTCGCACGGTGGGAAGCCGCCGCCCCGGCAACCACTCCCCCGCCTGGATCAGGTGGGCCAGCTGCGCCTTCAGCTGGATGTGGATCGGCAGCGGGCTTTTCCGGTTCAGTCTGAGATGCATAGGAGTAATCCTATTGTCTTATGACAATAGGACATACTCTCTCTTTCCGTCAAGCAAAGAATCCCCGCGCGCAAACGGAGCAATGGAACGGTCGGGAAGACGAAGAAAGGAGGGAGCCGGGACGCCCGCTACCGGGCCGTCTCGCTCTCGGTGGGAATGTCCCAGACGAAGCTGAAGCCGAAGCCGAGCCAGCCCCCGATCTCGCGGGCCGCCCACGGCGTGTCGCCCCGCCCCTGCGGGGCCGTCCAGAGCGACAGGCCGAAGCGGCCGACGGTCCTGGGGCCGGTGGACACCGTCGTGGAAAACGGCACGATGAACGCCGGGTCGTGGCGCGAGCGGATCCGGTCGGGGTAGAACTCCTGCTCGCGGGGGCGGGTCAGTTCGGGAGGCTGGCCCGGAATGATGAACTCAGGCCGGGGCGGCCGCTCGGGCGGGGGCGCCTTGATCTCGACCTGCCCCTGGGCAAGCGCCGGCAGGGGGCCCCCAAACGGGAGGATGAGACCGAGCAGCAGGGCGACGACCCAGGCGAGCCTTCTCATATATTTAGGCTATCACAGGAGGGGCCGGAGGGCCATCAGGCAAGGGCGCACAGAGCCAGGAGGGACCGGAGGCTGGCGGAGCGCTCCAGGCCCAGCGCGGCGCTCTCGAGGGCCGAGACGCGGGAGGGGGGCAGCACCCGGCCGGCGTTCCGCCGGAACTTGGCGACGATCTCCTCGGCGCGGAGGGGATTCTCCGCGCTCCCCCGGTTGAACGGCTCCGCCGCCTCCAGGACGCGCCCGTCCACGAGGCGAATCCGGAGCCGCCCCGGGAAGGCCCGCGGGAACGGGCTCGCGGGGTCTATGGCGTAGCGGACCTTCCGGGCCAGCGCCAGCAGGCGCTCGTCCCTGATCCGCCCCGGAGAAAAGGTGTCCACCCCTACCTCCTCTTCCGTCAGGGCGGCCGCCACCGAGTAGGCCAGGCTGAACTGGGCGTCGTAGGGCGTCCGGGGCCGGCGCTTGGCGTCGAGCGGCTCGCACACGATGGGCACCTCCCCGGCCGGCACCAGGCACTCCACGTCCTCGATCGCGTCGGGCGTGAGCCCGTGCTCGCGCCTGAGCCGGGCCGCGCAGTCCATGTAGGCGTGGTTGTAATGGCAGCACGGGTACGGCTTGAAAGCCACCCGCAGCGTCTCCCACCGCCTCCCGAGATCGGCGGTGATGGGAGACGGATCCGGGAGGCTTCCCAGAAACGTCCGGTAGAGCCCGAAGCGCCCCTCGAGAATCGTGGCGGGGCCGGTGAAGCCGCCCCGCGCCAGGCCCGCCGCCAGCGCTCCCGAGTGGCCTGCCCAGCCGGGGTGAAGGCGCTTGACCCAGGAGCCGTCTTCCAGATGCTCGAGGACCCCGGAGGCGAGGCTGCCGGCGATCCCGAGCGCGGCGGTGAGCTGGGCGCGGGACAGGCCCAGGCACTTGCCCGCCACGAGGGCGGCCGCAAAGGTCCCGCAGACCGCGGTCGCGTGCCAGCCGCGCGCGTGGAACTCCCCGGGGGCCGCCATCCCGATCCGCGTCATCGTCTCGTAGCCGGCCACCATGGCGGCCAGGACCGCCGCGCCATCGAGGCCGAGCGATTCGCCGAGCGCGAGGGCCGTCGGCACGACCACCGCCGAGGCGTGGCAGATCGCGACCGTGTGCGTGTCGTCGTAATCCAGGCCGTGAGCCAGGCTCCCGTTGGCCAGGATCGCCATGGGCGGCGCGGCGCGGAGCTTGGTCCCGATCACCGTGCATTCCCCGCTCCCCCACGCCTCGACGACCCCCAGGACGGCGGGGGCGAAATCCTGGGCCGTCGAAGCCAGCGCGATCCCCAGGATGTCGAGCACGCGGAGGGAGACGTTCTCCCTCACCTCGCGGGGAATGGCGCCGGGCCGGAGGTCGTGGGTAAACTCGGAGAGGACTTCGGCGCATGTGGCCATCGGCCCGCTCATTGTGGAGGATCGGCCCGGGAGGGGTCAAGCCGGCCCTGCTCGCCGGGCTCGGGCTCCTCGCCGGCTGCATGAGCCCGGGGCCGGCCGCCGTGCGCCATCCCGACTACCGTCCGGCGAACATCCGGCGCCCGGCGGTGGTGCTCCAGGTCTCGGGAGAGTTCGCGAGCCGGGAGCCCGCCGCGATCTCCGACCCGTTCGAGGCGGGGCTCATCGACGCGCTGAACGGCCAAGGCATCTTTCCCCTCGACGTCGCCGTCAGCACGTCGAGGACGCTGGACCGCGATCAGGCCCTGGCCCGGGCGCGGAGCCTTCGGGCCGACGCCCTGCTGCTCGTGGAGATGCGCCTGGAACGCAAGGACGTGGTGTACTGCCGCGAGACGCGCCGGCCCTTCGCGGCTCGCAGCACGGTGCTGGCGGTGACGCTCGAGGTGCTGAGGGTCGCGGACGGCGCGCGCCTCCTCCTGGAGCCGCCGGACGCCGACCACCCGCTCACCGACATCGAGGTTGAGTGCGGGGCGGAGCGCTCCATCCGCCGCGTAGCGATGGAAGAGTTGGCCGGGGCCGGAATCTCGCGGGCGCTGATGCTCCTGCTGCAGAGGTAGTTCGAGCGCGGGCTTCGCCCGCGCAACCTGGGGGAGGACTCGGAGGGGGCCGTCGAGGCCCCCTCCGATTACTTACCACGGCAGCCCGAGGATCTTGCTGACGCTGTTCTGGCCGAAGTTCGTCACCCAGACGTGGGTGCCGTCGAAAGCCACTCCCGCCGGCTCCCGCCCGACCCCGATGGTCGCCGTGACCGCGTTCGAGGTCGCGTGGATCCGGCTCACGGTGTTCATCACGCCCGTGCCCGCCTTGTTGGCCACCCAGACGTGCGTGCCATCGAAGGCCACCCCGGTCGGCTCGCGGCCCACCTGGACGGTGGCCGTCACGAGGTTGGTGGTGACGTTGACCTTGCTGACGTTGTTGGCCTGGGAGTTCGCCACCCAGATTTGCTGGCCGTCGAAGCAGATCCCGTGCGGGGCCTTGCCCACCACGACCGTCGTGACCACCACATCATTGCTGACGTTCACCTTGCTGACGGTATTGGACCCGCTGTCCGCCGTCCAGATGTGGCTCCCGTCGAAGGCCAGGCCAGAGGGCCACCGCCGCACCTCGACCGACCCCACCACGACGTTCGTCAGGGCGTCGATCTTGGAGAGCTGGTTGTCCACCATGTTCGCCACCCAGACGTGGGCACCGTCGAACGCGAGGCCGTGGGGCGACCGGCCCACCGCGATGGTGTCCGCCACCTGGTGGGTAGCAGCGTTTATCTTGCTGACGGTGTTGTCCACCAGGTTGGTGACCCAGAGGTGGGTCCCATCGAAGACGATGTCCCAGGGATTGATCCCGACCGGCACCGTCGCCACCACCTTGTTGGTGGTGATGTCGATCTTGCTGACCGAGTCGCTCCCGCTGTTGGTGATCCAGAGATGGGTGCCGTCGAAGGCGGCGGCGGTCGGGTTCGATTCGACGGGGACCCGGTCCTGATTGAACCGGTGGAGCGGCACGAGCAGGCTCCGGTCCGGCTCCAGCGTGATCTCGGCGTAGGGCGTGACCTTCCAGCGGATCTCCCTGAGATTGAACATAGGTAGGATTATACGAGAGAACGGGGCGAAAACAAAACCTCTCCCGCCCGCCTCAGGCGCCTTCCGGGTGGGCGAGCCGGGACCGGCGCACGCGCGCCTGGACGTCGCTCACGCGGTCCCGCTCCAGCGCGATCTCGACCTCGTGGTGCTCGACGTCCCAGTGCCCGACCGTCGCGAGCCAGCCGAGCCGCCGCCGCCAGTGAGGCACCACGCGGCGCCCCCGGTACACAAGCGTCCGCCGATCCGGCGAGTCGAGCCGCTCGTGCTCTTCGGCGTGGGGGCCGCAAAGATGCAGTACCTCTTCGTAGGTCGTTTCTCCAGGCACGAGCAGCGCGAGCGTCTCGCGCGATAGCACCACACCGGTATCGCGCGCCGGACGGCCGCCATTCCGCCCGACCCTGACGCGGGCGGCGAGGCCTCTGCCGACGCGCATCGTCAGGCGCGTGAGGAGCGGACCGGCGGCGTTGCCGAGGATGAAGAAGAGCAGCGGAATCAGGATCGGCGTCCACGCCTGAAGCCCGGAGAAGTAGCCGAACTGCACCGTGAGCACCTGCGGCGTCAGGCCCTCGGACTTGTCCAGGAACAGCGAGACCACCTCGGTGCTCTCCAGCGACTCGCTGAGCCGGCGGCTGCTGGTGCGCGGGAACACCTCGTCGATCTTGAGGTGGTCGGCGTCGGCAAAGTTCACGACCAGCTGGGACGGGTCGTCGGCGAGCCGCACCACCCGGTCCCGATGCTCGAGGTAGATCGGAAAGACCGCGCGCGGCCGCACGTCGTTGAAGCCGATCGAAATCAGGTGCCTCGGGCCCCAGAAGAGGTCCTCGATCCAGCTCGCCCGCTTGGGCTTGAGGAGCCCGTTGAGCGTCATCCGGAGGTCCATCAGCCACACCCGGTTGGCGGCCTCCGGGGCCCAGGGGATGCGGATGTACGTCGCCGGAACCGTCAGGCCGAGGGGCCCGCCATCCCGGATGAACGTCACGAAGGGGGCTCCATCGGTCACCCGCTTGGTCGGCGCCGCGCTCTCGAGCTGGTAGAGGCTCTGGGCGAAGAGCGGCAGCCGCCCCGTCGCGATGACCGTGAACCCACGCTGCTCCACGTACCGGGCGAGGGCGCCGTCGGGCGCCGCACCCGCCTCTCCCGCCACGGCGCCGGGCCACAGGAGGTAGAGGTCCTGCTCGAGCGCGGTCGCGCTCCGGTGGGGCGGGATGACCAGGCTCCACAGGACGTCCACCGTCACGGGTCCGAGCTCTGGGCCGACGCTGGCGCGGACGATCAAGGGCCCGATCATGAACTCGGGGTGGGGGCGCGAGGCGAGGAAAAGCTGCGCCTGCGCTGCGGCGGGAGCGCCACCGATCAGCAGCGCGGCCAGGAGCGCGAGGCGCCAGGGGCGGACCATCAGATGATCAAAGGGGGATTTGAATGGTGGACGATACTGGACTTGAACCAGTGACCTCTGGCATGTGAGGCCAGCGCTCTGCCAACTGAGCTAATCGTCCCGCTGAAAAGTTACATACTTACAGGGCGCGTGTCAAGGGCTGCTCCCCATGTGTGCCCGAGAATGTCCCCGTTCGCCGGCGCGCTCAGGGCAGCCACATCTGAATCACAGGGCCAGAGACCGACGGAGTTCTCTGCCCACGGCTTTCATGTCGGTCTTCGGCATGGTGCCGAGTTTCCGATCGATCATCGTGCGCTTGATGGTCCTGAGGATCCCCGTCACCAGCGAGGGGAAGAGCAATCCGGCTCCCTTCCAGTCGGCAATCGCATGGTCACCGAAGAGACGGCGTCTGATGTTGCTGCTGATGGCCGCCACGACGACTTCTTGCCGCCCGCGGTGGTAGCCGGGGGAACTGAGGACCAGGGCGGGGCGGACCTTCTTTCCGGATTCGTCGGAGAACACGAACCCGACTAGCACCACGTCGCCCCGACTAAACGCGGTCATACTCCGAGTCCCTCGGGTTGTCCCACAGTTCCGCCAGCACCGGGTCTGCCTTGGCCGTCAGAGCCAGCACGCCCGCGCTCTCGTCGCCCAGGTCCTCCTGAAGCCGGTCCCGGATGGCTTCCAGCACATACTGCCGGATTGTCAGGTCCCGCTTTGCCGCCGCAAGCCGAAGCCGGCGGCGCAGTTCGGGCGCTACGTCGACGCTGATCCGCGGCCGCTTGGGCGAAGACTCCATGGGTCGTGCCATATCCCTTCACCTCCCTGGCCCAAGGATGACACAGCGCATCCATGGTGTCAATGACACCATTCTCGCTGCTCTTGGTGTGCCCGAGAATGTGCCCGCGAGGAGCTAGAAACTACCCCAAACCAGCCAACATTAGCCAAGGAGGGAAAGAAAAACCCGCTGGCAAGTAACGCACT
>LDXP01000103.1 GCA_001443385.1 Candidatus Rokubacteria bacterium CSP1-6 | reverse complement strand
GAGAGGATCGGTGAGGGGGCGGTGCCTCACTCCCAATTGGGCCGGCATCACTTCACGTCCCAGGAATTCACGTCGGCGTTCTCGCCCTCGCCGCCCGGCGCGTTGTCGGCGCCGTAGCTCCAGATGTCGTAGTCGCCGTGGTCGCCGGGGCAGCACTTGTAGTGGTAGGGGTTCTGCCACGGATCCTTGGGGATCGCGGGCTTCTTGAGGTACGGCCCGTTCCAGTTGGGGGCGCCCGGGTTCCTCACCAGCGCCTCGAGCCCCTGGCCCGAGCTGGGGTACGCGCCCACATCCAGCCGGTACTGATCGAGGCCCGTGCCCAGGAGCTCAATCTGCGCCTTGGCCGTGGCCTGCTTGCCCTTGCCCACCCAGCCGAAAAGGCGCGGTCCCACGAGCCCGGCCAGCAGTCCCAGAATGATGATGACGACGATCAGCTCGATCAGGGTGAACCCCCCCTCACCCTGCCCCCCTCGAATGCCCCTCACCTCTTCTCCTCTCCCCCTCACCCTGCCCTCTCCCCCTCGGGGGGGAGAGGATGAAGGTGAGGGGATTATGAGTGGTGAGGGGGGGAGAGGATCGGTGAGGGGGCGAATGACCTGGCGGTGCTTCATAGCGCGATCTCGTTGATGGAGAAGATCGCCATGGCCATCGCCACCACGATCAAGGCCACCATGACCGCCATGATGAGGACGACGGCCGGTCCCAGGAGGCTGATGATCCGCTTCAGGGCCGTCCGGACCTCGCCCTCGAAGGTGTCGGAAACCTTGAGGAGCATCTCCTCGAGCCGCCCCGTCTCCTCCCCGACCCGCACCATGTGGAGCGCCAGCGGCGGAAAGACGCCGCTCTCGCCCATGGGCGCGCTGAGCCCGGCGCCGCGCTTGACGCCGTCCCCGAGGCGTTCCACGGCCAGGGCGAGGAGCCGATTCGACACGATCTCTTTCACGACCGCGAGCGCCCCCAGGACGGGGACGCCGCTCTTGAGCAGCGTGCCGAGCGTCCGGCAGAAGCGGGCGACCTCGGCCTTGCGAATCACGTCACCCACCAGCGGAAGCCGAAGCGCGGCGCGATCCCACATGAGCCGCCCCGCCGGCGTCGCCAGGATGATGCGGGAGCCGAGCACGGCCGCCGCCACGGCGAGGGCCAGGGCCCACCAGTACTGCACGAGGACGGCGCTCAGCGTCAGGAGGATCTGGGTCGGCAGCGGAACCTCCTGATGGAGCTCGTCGAAGATCTGGGCGAAGCGCGGGATCACGAACGTGAGGAGAAAGACGATCGCGCCCCCTCCGACCGTGATCAGGAACGCGGGGTAGACGAGGGCCGACACGAGCGCCTCTCTGAACTCCTGCGCGGCCTCCAGGAATTCGGCGAGGCGGCGGAGCGTTGCCTCCAGCACGCCGCCCTTCTCTCCGGCCCGCACCATGTTGATGTAGAGGCGGGAGAAGGGGCGCGGGTGGTGCTTGGCCATGGCATCGCCGAACGACGCCCCGCCCCTGACGCTCTTGAGGAGGTCGCCCACGATGACCCGGATGCGGGGGTTCGGGGCAAGCTCCTCGAGGACGGTCAGCGCCCGGTCGAGGGGGAGGCCGGCCTCGAAGAGGGTGGCCAGCTGCTGGGTGAGGGCGACCAGGTCGCGGTTGCTGATGCCGCGGGCCCCCAGGCGGCTCCAGAGCCCCGCGCTCTCCGTCTGGGGCGTCACCTCGATCGGATAGTACTCCTCCCGGTGGAGCCGCTCGACCACCGCCCGGGAGTCCGGCGCCTCCATCACCCCGGCGATGGTCTTGCCCCGCTGGTCCGCCGCCCTGTACACGAATACCGGCATCCTACTCTTCCTCTTGCGTCACGCGGAGGACCTCATCGATGGTCGTGACGCCCAGCTTGGCCTTGGCCCAGCCGTCCTCGCGCAGCGTCACCATCCCCAGCTCGTGGGTCGCTTGCCGGCGGATCTCTCCCGTGGGGGCTTTCCTGACGATCAGGCTCCGCACGTCTTCGTTGATGACGAACAGCTCGTAGATCCCCGTGCGTCCCCGGTAGCCGGTGCCGCGACACTGGTCGCAGCCGGCGCCCTTGTAAAGGTTTTGCGGCTCGTCCAGCGCTTCTGGAATCCCCAGCGCGCGCAGGTCGGCCAGATCGGCAGTGTGAGGGGCGCGGCAGGCGAGGCAGATCCGGCGGACGAGGCGCTGGGCGAGGACGCCGTGGAGGACCGAGGACACCAGGTAGGGCTCGCAGCCCATGTCCTGGAGCCGCGTGATGGCCCCCGGGGCGTCGTTGGTGTGGAGCGTGGAGAAGACCAGGTGGCCGGTGAGCGCCGCCTGGATGGCGATCTCGCCGGTCTCGAGATCGCGGACCTCGCCCACCATGATGATGTCCGGGTCCTGCCTCACGATGTGCCGGAGCCCGTTGGCGAAGCTGAGCCCGATCTTCGGCTTGACCGCGATCTGGTTGACACCCTTCAGCTGGTACTCGACCGGGTCCTCGATCGTGATGATCTTCTTCTCGGGCGAGTTGATCTTGTCCAGCGCGCCGTAGAGGGTGGTCGTCTTGCCGGAGCCCGTGGGGCCCGTGACGAGCAGCATCCCGTGGGGCCGGACGATGAGCCGCTCGAAGAGGCGCCGCGTGTCGGGGGAGAAGCCGAGCTTCTCGAGGGGGAGGAAGATCGAGGAGCGGTCCAGGAGCCTCATCACGATGGACTCGCCGTACAGGGTCGGGATGGTTGACACCCGGATGTCCACGCGGCGGCCGCCGAGCGTGACGCGGATCCGGCCGTCCTGCGGCAGGCGCCGCTCGGCGATGTTCAGCTCGGCCATGATCTTGATCCGCGAGGTCACGGCCGCCTGGAGCCGGCGCGGCGGCGCTTCCTGGTCGAACAGGAGGCCGTCGATGCGGTAGCGGACGCGCAGCGTGTCCTCGAACGGCTCGATGTGGATGTCCGACGCCTCCGCCGTCACAGCGTTCTCGATGAGGAGGTTCACCAGCCGCACCACGGGGGCCTCGAAGGCCATGTCGCGGAGCTGGTTGATGTCCTCTTCGCCCTCGCCGGGGGCCAGGCCCTCCTCCCGGATTCCCTCGACGATGCGCTGGAGCGGGCTGGCCGCCCCGGCCCCGTACGTCCGCTCGATGGTCTCGAGGATGGCGTCTTCCGGCGCCACTGCCAGCTTGATCTGGAGCCCCAGGGCCTGGCGGAGGTCGTCCTGGAGGAGCGGGTTGACCGGGTCGGAGGTGGCGACGGTGAGGGCGGATCCCTCCATCGCCACGGGGCAGACGCGGTACTGTCTCAAGTACTTTGGCGAGAGATTTTTCAGGACGGGGACCGACGAGGGGAGCTCATCGCGCGTGAGGTAGGGGAGACCCTGCTGCTGGGCGACGGCCCGGAGCACGTCGTCCTTGCCGACGGCTCCCATCGCCACCAGGACCTCGCCGATGGGAGCCCGGGTCGTCTTCTGGCGGGCGAGCGCCTCGCGCAGGATGTCCGGCGTGATGAGCCCAGCATCCAGGAGGAGCTGTCCCAGGGGTAGTTTCGCGACGGAAATCGCCATCCGCTGTCGGCGCGTCTCCCTTGATTAACACTACCGAAGCCCGCGGGAAGCCACAAGCAAAAAAGCCTGCCTTGACAGGCGTGGCCGCCCGCATTAGCCTCCTGCTCGCGATGAGTGCATACTGGTGGAGCGTGGTTCTCGGATGCGTGGCCGGCCTGGCCGACATCCTCGGCGCGCTGATCCTGACCGGTCGGCGGCGCTGGGACCCCGCCGTGCTGAAGTACTTCCTGGCCGTCGGGGCCGGGTTCATGCTGGCCGCGGCCTTCGTCCGCATGCTTCCCGAGAGTGTCGAGAAGCTCCCCCACGCCTTCTTCTTTGTCCTGCTGGGCTACTTCGGGATCCACCTCTTCGAGCACACCGTGGCGCCCCACTTCCACTTCGGCGAGGAGATCCACCCTGAGGCGCTCGTGCATCCCTCCGTGGGCTACCTGGCGTTGCTCGGGCTCGGCGTGCACACGATCTTCGACGGGGTGACCATCGCCTCGGGGTTCATCATCAGCCCCGGCCTGGGGCTCCTGCTCTTCTTCGCCGTCCTGCTCCACAAGCTCCCCGAGGGGTTCGCGATGGCGTCCGTGATGCTGGCTGCCGGGCAGAGCTCGGGCGCCGCCCTGGGAGCGGCTGTGTCGCTCGGAGCGCTGACCGTCGCCGGCGTCCTGCTGACCTCGCTCTTCGCCCAGTTCGTCGGCTACGCCCTGGCCCTCTCCGCCGGCGTGACGATCTACGTCGCCGCCTCCGATCTGATTCCCGAGGTCAACCGGGAGCGCGGGCCGGGCGTGGCCTGGGCGGTGTTCGGGGGTCTCGTGCTCTTTGCGGCGGCCGACGCCCTCATCTCCACCTTCGGCCTCCACTGACCCCTCGGCGGCAACGCAAATACGCATGCCTGACCCCTTGCTGTGACCCCCTAGCCCCTCACCCTGCCTCTCCCCGCTGGGGAGAGGAGAAGAGGTGAGGGGCATCTGAGTTGGGCAGGGTGAGGGGTGGGCGTCTTGCTGTCGCCCACGCGTGGGTGTATTCTGAGGCGCCGTTAGCAGTCGTTTTCATCCGTCCGGGGAGGGGTCAGGTGGCAAGACGGTCGATCGCGCTTCTGGCGGGAAGCGCGGGCAGCCAGGAGGCGAAGATCAGGCGGGCCCTCGCCCGGGTCGGCTGTTCTCTCAAGAGCGTCAAGCCTGACGAAGATTTCCTTCGCGTTGTCAAGCGCGCCCGGCCGCAGTTGATCCTGCTGGGCGCGGTGTCGGGGAACTCCGGGCGTCCAGCCGTCTGCCGGATGCTGAAGAGCGATGCCCAGGCCCGGTCTATTCCCCTGCTGGCCCTCCTCGATTCGCGCCCGACGCACGCCCAGTGGAGCCAGGTGGGGCTGGCCGACGAGGTGATCGCGGGAACGGCGACCGACCCGGAGATCGCGCTGCGCCTCCGGTCCCTCCTGAAACTCTCCCGGCTCAGCAACGAGACCCGGCGGGCGCTCAAACTGATTCGCGAGCATTCGCGCCTGGACGACCTCACCGGTCTGGCGACCCACGGCGCCTTCAAGGAGCGCGTCGAGCGCGAGTTCCAGCGGGCCACGCGCTACCGGCGTCCCCTGTCGGTCCTGATGGCTGACGTGGACCACTTCAAGCACTACAACGACCACTGGGGCCATCCGGTCGGCGACCGGCTCCTGCGCCTGGTGGGCCGGATGGTGGCAGGGGTGCTGCGGCGGGTGGACTTCGGCGCGCGCTACGGGGGGGATGAGTTTTCGGTCATCCTCCCCGAAACGTCCAAACCCGCCGCGGCAGTCGTCGCCGACCGGATTCGCTCGTCCATCGAAAAGCACCCGTTTCCCCACCGCCAGTCCCAGCCGCTGGGGCGCGTGACGATTTCCGTCGGCGTGGCCACCTATCCCGAGGACGCCGGGGCGGCGGACAAGCTCGTCGAGGCCGCGGACCGCTTCCTCTACCAGGCGAAGGCCGACGGGCGCAACCAGGTCCAGGGCAGCGACCTGCCGCTCGCGGCCGGCCGGGAGACCGCGCCGTGAAGCCGGCCATTCTGGTGCTCCACGGTCCCAACCTGAATCTCCTCGGGAGCCGCGAGCCCGAGATCTACGGGCGCCTGACGCTGGCGGAGATAGACCGCGAGATCAAGCGCCACGCCCGGGCGCGCGGGGTCCGCGTCGAGTGCCGCCAGTCCAACCACGAAGGCGAGCTGATCGACGCCCTCCAGAGCGCGGGCGGCAAGGGCTTCGCCGCGGTCGTGTTCAATCCCGGCGCCTTCACGCACTACTCGATCGCCCTGCGCGACACGGTGGCGGCGATCCCGCTCCCCGTCGTCGAGGTCCACCTGTCCAACGTCCACGCCCGGGAGGAGTTCCGCCGCCACTCCGTCATCGCGCCGGCCGCCCGCGGGCAGATCTCCGGCTTCGGCCTCCAGAGCTATCTCCTGGGGATCGACGCCGCGCTGGGTGTCCTCCAGTCGCGCCGCGCCGCGCGGGAGGCCGGGCGGTGAATGGGCCGTCACGCTCCGGCGTCTAATCGACAGAGCTGCCGCCGGGGCGGAGACGATGAGAGCCCCGCGTGAGCCCGGACGACAGCGAGCTGATTGAGCGATGCCGGGCGGGAGATCTGTCGGCCTTCGAGCCGCTCGTCGAGAAGTACCGCCAGCGGGTCTGGCGGCTCGCCTATCAGATCCTCCGGGACCGCGAAGAGGCGTGGGACGTCGCGCAGGAAGCCTTCGTCCGAGCGTACCAGTCCCTTCCCGCCTTCCGCCGTCAGTCGGCCTTCTACACGTGGATGTTCAGGATCGTCGTGAATCTCGCCACCGACCGGCAGCGCCAGCGCGGGGCGCGGGCGCGCGCCCTGGGCGGCGAGCCCGTTCCGGAGGAGGAGTGGGAACGCAGCGTGCCGGATCCGACCGCCGACCCCGCGGGGCTGGCGGCGCGGGCGGAGCAGCGCGAGATGATCCGGCGGGCGCTGGATTCCTTGCCCCTCAACTATCGAGCGATTATCATGCTGAGTGATGTCGAGGGCCTCACGTACCGGGAAATCGCCGAGGTGCTGAAGATTCCCATGGGCACCGTGATGTCGCGGCTCCACAACGCGCGCAAGCGCCTGCGCGGCCTGCTCGGGCCCCTGCTCGTCCTGGCGCTGGCGCTCTGTCTGGGCCTCTACCCCGCGGCCCTCTGGGCCCAGCAGGCCGTGCCCGTGTCGGTCCGCGTCCTGCTCCAGACCCGCCAGGCGCCCGCCGCGCCGCCCCCGAAGGCGGAAGACCCCTACATGCGCAAGCTCCAGCAGCACTTCCCCAACCGGCAGTACGAGCAGCTGGACCTGATCCAGGCGCGGGTCCCCGTGGGCCAGGCGCAGCGCTTCCCGCTCCCGGGCGGCCGCGAGCTCGAGATCTCTCCCACCGGCGTGCGGGGGTCGGCGGCCAGCATCCGCTTCACGATCCTGAAGGGCGCCACGCGCGAGGTGGCGGTCAGCGCGGACATGCAGCCGGGCAAGCCGTTCTCGATCGTGGGGCCGCCGCACGGGTCGGGGATCCTGCACCTCGTGATCGTCGCCGGGGAATAGGGCGCGCCGTGAGCGAAGAGAGGTACTTCAAGGAGCGGGCCCGGATCGAGCAGGGCCACGTCAAGTATCGCGACAAGCTCAAGGAGGAGGGCAAGCTCTTCGTCCGCGACCGTCTCAAGCTCCTCCTCGACCCCGGCAGCGAGTTCGAGGAGGACTGGCTGTTCGCCCGGAGCCAGGAGCCCGACACGCCCGCCGACGGGATCGTCACCGGCATCGGGAAGGTCGGCGGCCGCAGCGTCTGCATCATGGCCAACGACTACACGGTGAAGGCCGGCTCCTGGGGCGAGAAGACGGTTCAGAAGATCGTCCGCATCCAGGAAAAGGCCCAGCGGCTCCAGATCCCGCTCCTGTATCTGGTGGATGCGGCGGGCGGCCGCATCTCGGAGCAGATCAAGATCTTTCCGGGGCCCTTCCACGCCGGCCGCATCTTCTACAACGAGGTCCAGCTGTCCGGCGTCGTCCCCCAGGTCTGCATCCTCTTCGGCCCTTCGCCCGCCGGGTCCGCCTACCTGCCCGCCCTCACGGACGTGGTCATCATGGTGGACGGGAAGGCCTCCTGCTATGTGGGCTCGCCGCGGATGGTGGAGATGGCCATCGGGGAGAAGGTGAGCCAGGAAGACCTGGGCGGAGCGCGCATGCACTGTACGGTGTCGGGCCTCGGGGACGTGCTGGTGGGCTCCGACGAGGAGGCCGTCGAGGCGGCCAAGGGCTACCTGGCCTACATGCCGCAGAATTTCGGGGAGCGGCCGGCCGCCGTCGAGGCCGCGGAGCCCAAGCCCGGGCGCCCCATCGACGAGATCGTGCCCTACGACCAGCGGAAGTACTTCGACATGTACGAGGTGATCGACCGGGTGATCGACGCCGGCTCGTGGTTCGAGCTGAAGCGGCTCTTCGCCCCCGAGGTCATCGTCGGCCTGGCGCGGCTCGGCGGCCGCGCGGTGGGCATCGTCGCCAACCAGCCCAAGGTCAAGGGAGGCGTCCTCTTCGTGGACTCCTCCGACAAGGCCGCGCGGTTCATCTGGCTCTGCAACGCCTTCAACATCCCCCTCGTCTACCTGGCCGACATCTCGGGCTTCATGGTGGGGGCCAAAGTGGAGCGGGCGGGGATCATCCGCCACGGGGCCAAGATGCTCTTCGCCACCGCCCAGGCCACGGTGCCGAAGATCTGCGTGGTCGTGCGCAAGTG
>LDXP01000102.1 GCA_001443385.1 Candidatus Rokubacteria bacterium CSP1-6 | reverse complement strand
TCTTCCCCGCCATCAGACCTCCATGATTACAGGGAGCACCACGGGCTTTCGCTGAAATCGCTGGTTGATGAAGCGGCGGACCGCGCCCTTCACGAGCGAGCCCAGGAGCTCCCGATCCACCGGCGTCGCGGATTCCCGTCTCGCCAGGGCCGCGCGGATCGTGGCTTTGACCTCCTCCAGCAGCTCCTCGGACTCCTTCACGTACACGAAGCCGCGGGAGGCGATCTCGGGGCCGGCCAGCAGGTCTCCCGTGTTCTTGTCCACCGTGAGCGCCACGACGACCATCCCGTCCTGGGCGAGGAGCTGGCGGTCCCGCAGGACCACGCTCCCCACGTCCCCGATCCCCTTGCCGTCCACGAAGATCCGCCCGGTGGGGAACCGCCCGAGCACCCGCCCGGCGGTCTTGGTCAGCTCGACGCCCAGGCCGTCCTCGATCACGAAGATGCGCGCGCGCGGGATGCCGACGCTCTCGGCGAGCCGCGCGTGCATCAGGAGGTGGCGGTACTCGCCGTGGACGGGAATGAAGTAGCGCGGGCGCGTCAGGCTCAGCATCAGCTTCAGGTCCTCCTGGCTCGCGTGGCCCGAGACGTGGACGAAGGCCACGTCCTCCCAGAGGACCTCGGCGCCGAGCCTGAAGAGGGCATTAATGACCCGGCCGATGACACGTTCGTTCCCCGGGATGATCCGGGCCGAGAGGATCACCAGGTCCCCCGGCTCGACCTGGATGGACTTGTGCTCCTCCGCCGCCATGAGGGCGAGGGCCGAATGCTCCTCGCCCTGGCTCCCCGTCGAGAGGACGACCTGCCGCGAGGGCGGCAGCTCGGTCAGCTCCTCGAGCGGCAGCAGGACGCCGTCGGGCACTTTGAGGTAGCCCAGCTCGGCGGCGATCCTGACGTTCCCCACCATGCTCATCCCGAGGAGGGCGACCTTGCGCCCGAAGCGGGCGGCGAGGTCGAGCACCTGCTGGATCCGGTGGATGTGCGAGGCGAACGTCGCCAGGATGATCCGCCCGGGCGCCTTCTCGAAGCGCTCCGCCAGGGCCCGGCCCACCTCCGTCTCCGAGCGCGTATGCCCCGGACGGTCCACGTTCGTCGAGTCGGAGCAGAGGCAAAGGACGCCCCGCTCTCCCAGCTCGGCGAACTTCGTGTAGTCCGGAGTCTCTCCATCAATGGGGCTCGGGTCCAGCTTGAAGTCCCCCGTGTGGACGATGGTCCCCACGGGCGTCTCGATGGCCAGGCCGATCCCGTCGGCGATGGAATGGGTCACGCGGATGGCCTCGATGCGGAACGGCCCCAGCTCGATCACGTCGCGCGGCTTGATGGGGCGGAGGTCCGCCTGCTCCGCGAGGCCGTGCTCGCCGAGCCGGTCCTTCACCAGCGCCAGCGTGAGCGCCGTGCCGTAGATCGGCGTGTTGACCTCCCGCAACAGGTACGGCAGGGCGCCGATGTGGTCCTCGTGGCCGTGGGTGAGCACCACTCCCCTGAAGGCCGTCCGCTTGGCCAAAAGGTAGGCGAAGTCCGGAATGACCCGGTCGATGCCCAGCATCTCGTCGTCCGGGAACATGACGCCGCAGTCGAGAGCGACCAGGTCGTCCCCGGACTCCACCAGCATCATGTTGAGCCCGATCTCGCCGAGGCCGCCCAGGGGGATCAGGCGGACGGAGGGCTCGGCGGCGCGGGCGATGAGGTCGGGATCGAGGCTGACGTTCACGCGGGCCAAACTCCTATCATTCGAACCCTCTCATCTTACCATCCGGGTTCAAGGGGCCGAAGGAATTTAGGCGTGAAAACTCTTCAAGGGAGAGGGTTTCCGCCCGGCGCCCCGGATCGATGCCGGCAGCTGCGAGCCACTGCCGCGCCGTCACCGCGCTCACGCCGAGCCCGCCTGCCAGGGCGTTGGCCAAGGTCTTTCGCCGCTGGCCAAAAGCGGCTTTGACGAGGCGATGAAACCTCCCTTCATCCCCGACCGGCACGCGCGGGGCCGCCAGGACCCGGAGGTGAAGGACGGCCGAGTCCACCTTCGGCGGAGGGCGAAACGCCCCGGGAGGGATCGCCAGCGCCAGCCGCGCGTCGCAGTAGAGCTGGGTGAGGACGGAGAGCGCCCCGTAGCGCTTCCCGCCGGGCCCGGCGGCCACCCGCTCGGCGACTTCCTTCTGGAGGGTGAGAACCATCTCGGACACCGCGGTCCGCGCTGCCACGAGCCGCTCGAGGATCGGCTTCGACACGCTGTACGGGAGATTCCCCACGATCACCACGCGACTCTCGGGCGAGGGCCTGAGCGCGGGGAGCGTCGAATAGTCGAACCGGCGGGCGTCGGCGAGGCGCACCTCGACGTGTGCGAGCGAGGCGAGCCGCGCGCAAAGTCCTTCGACCAGCTTCTCGTCCACTTCCAGGGCGAGGAGCCGGCCCGCCCGCTCGGCCAGGAGGAAGGTCAGCGCGCCCTCCCCCGGACCGATCTCCACGCAGAGGTCCTGCGGGGTCAGGCCGGCGATCTCGACGATACGCCGGGCGATGCCGGCATCCCGGAGGAAGTGCTGGCCGAGGGCCCGGCGGTGGCTGGCGGTGGTCACGCCGGGGTGGCCTGGTGGGCCTTGAGGTCGGCGAGGAGCGCCTGATAGACCTCCCGCACCCGCCGCTCGGTCTCCTCGCGGGCGCTCGAGTTGTCCACCACGTAGTGGGCCTGCTTCACCTTGAGGGATAGCGGCATCTGGCTCCTGATCTTCTGGAGCGCCTCCGCCTCGGGGATGTCGTCTCGCAGCATGATCCGCCTGAGCTGCGCGGCCTCGTCGGCGTACACCACGACCAGGCGGTCCATGGTCTTGGCCCCGCCCGTCTCCACCAGGAGCGCGGCATCGAAGATCGCGATCCCCTCGAACCCCTCGGTGATGACCTCGGCCAGGATCGCCGCCTGGCGCTGGCGGATCTCGGGATGGGTGAACTCCTCCAGGCGCTTCCGCTTGGCCGCGTCGCCGAAGATCACCGCCCCCAGCTTCTTCCTGTCGATCTGTCCTTCCGCGTCGAGGATCTGCTTGCCGAACTCGGCGACGATCTTGGCGTAGGCCGGCTCGCCGGGCTCCACCACCTCCCGCGCCAGGAGGTCGGCATCGATGATCAGACAGCTGAGATCGCGGAACATCCGGGAGACGGTGCTCTTGCCGCTCCCGATCCCCCCCGTCAGCCCCACCAGGAGAAACTTGCGCTTCACCTGGACACCAGCCGCGGATGGTGCGCCCTTAGCCAATCGAGAACCGTCGCCCTGAACTTCCTCGCCCCGCCGAGTAGCTCCTTGGCTTCGCCTTCCGAAATCTCTCCCGCCCTGTCGTACTCGGACAGGTTCCGTTTGCCTCGGCATTGATCGAAATAGTCAGCCAGGCCCTGAACCTCGCGGCCCAGTAATTCCGGGAACACGTTGAAGGTCACCCAGTGGTGCCCTGTCCCCGTCGTGCGAACTCCCGAGGCCGCCAGCACAATCGTCGCCAATTGAAACGCCGCCTGGTATGCGGTCGTGAATCGGAGATCAACGGAAATGTCCTTGACCGCGGCGTCCTTTAGATCGCGATCTGCCACACGGAGCAGATCCCGTATCTCCTTGGCACTTGTCCGGTGCGGCCTAAGCCGACCGTCTGCCAAGAACTGCTTTAAGGTCACGCTCGTCCCCCAAGAGGAACAGCTTCGGCTCCTTCACCACCGCCCTCACGAACGGATGATGCTGATTGACCCTCTTGCGGAACTCTCTCGGGCTGTAAACGGTGGGATTGATTTCCCTGTTGAGCATCTTTTTGACTGGGGCGAGAGCGGCCGCAACTTCTCTCCCCGATAGGTCGCCGACAAGCATGAGATCGATGTCGCTCGACGCGGTTTCATCCCCCCGCGCCACAGATCCGTAGACAAAGGCTATTGTCACCTTTCCTCGCAACTTGCCCAGTTGCTCTCGCAAGGCATCCCCAACCCCCACGGTCTTGAGAACCAAACCCTTCAGATCGTCGAACGCCGGATGGGAACGATTCGCCCGGTAGTACACCCGGTTCCCGCTGCGCGTCCCCTCGACCAACCCCGCCTCAACCAGCCGTCTCAGTGCCCGCTGGACCAACAGCAGGCGCTCTCCCGTCAGGTCCGCCAGTTCTCTCTGATAAAAGTCCCGACCCGGTGAGAGGATAAACACCTTCAAAAGCGCGACGAGGGCTCTCCCCCCAAATAGACCCGTGATGCCCCCGCCCAGACGTTTCCGCCGCAAACGTCCCCCGGGTGCGTTCCTTCGACTACTTCTTGTAGTCTTTTGACTACTTTTTGTAGTCACCTCTCAACTATACCACGCCAACGACCCAGATCTTAGCCCCTTGCGCCGGCCTCCGGCATCAACCAGCCGAGATCGCGGAACATCCGGGAGACGGTGCTCTTGCCGCTCCCGATCCCGCCCGTCAGCCCCGCAAGCAAGAACTTCCGCTTCATCGTCCCTCGTACCAGTCGTGGGGGTCCACGCCGGAGACCGTCTGCCCGGCGACCACAGTCACCACGATCGGAGCATGGGACGGGCAGCTCACTCGTAGACCGCAGGTGACGAATTCGGAGTAGTACGCCCGGTGGCCCCTGAGGCTGGCCGTCGTCGCAAACACGTGATACCGCCCTTCCGGAACTTCGATCCTGTAGCCCAGGCCGTAGCGGTAACGCTTGTTCTCGATGTGGGCCGCCGTGCAGTACTGCTGCTTCGTCACCAGGTTCTCCGCGCACACCTTCATGTCCCCGGGAATCTCCTCCCCCGGATAACCCAGCGCCCCCTCGATCACTCCGGTTACGCCGCTTGCGGCAAATGCCGCCGCGGCAAAGATGAGCGGAATCGCGGGAATCATACGTCGGCCCAGGTGAGGCCGGTCTTGATGTCCACCTTCAACGGGACGGCGAGGCTCAACGCGCCTTCCATGATCTCACGGGCCAGGGACTCGAGCGGGTCGAGCTCGCCCTCGGGCGCCTCGAAGAGCAGCTCGTCGTGGACCTGGAGGAGCATCCGGCTCCGCAGCTTCTTCGTTTCGAGGGCCGCGGCCATCCGGACCATGGCGATCTTGATCAGGTCGGCGGCCGAGCCCTGAACCGGGGCGTTCATTGCCATGCGCTCGGCCATGCCGCGGGCGTTCGGGTTGGTGGACTTGAGCTCGGGCAGGTAACGGCGCCGGCCCATGAGCGTGGTGACGTAGCCCTTCTCCCTGCCCTCGGCCAGCGTCCCGTCGAGGTACGCCTTCACCTTGGGGTGGCGCGCAAAGTAGTTGTCCAGGTATCGCTGAGCCGCCTTCTGGTCCACCCCGGCGGCCTGGGCCAAGCCGAAGGCTGACACACCATAGATGACCCCGAAGTTGACGGTGTTATGACTCACAAGCCCATTGGCCAAGTAGCAATGCTCGCCAGGCGCGACAAGGTCGAAGGCGTCTATATCCTCCTCCCGTATGGTGCGCACAGGAAGAAAGACGATGTTGTTATGAATGAACATCCCCATCCGCCGCGTCCACTCGTCCACGACACCTTCCGACTGCAACTGGTGTACGATCATCGCCGCCCGCGTTTGATTCAGACGCACCGGGCGATGCTCCCGAATTACCTCGTACGCCTTCTCGCGAGTTCTTCCATGCAGACACGGATGGCGCCGAGCCACTTCATTCTGCTGAAACGGGATGACGGTGTGGTCGTAACGAACACCCCGAGTCAAAATATTCTTCCTCAGAGACACAAAGCCAATCTCGCGCACGAATCGTCGAATATTCGTCATGCCTGTTAGG
Source organism: Candidatus Rokubacteria bacterium CSP1-6 (assembly GCA_001443385.1). Taxonomy (GTDB): domain Bacteria; phylum Methylomirabilota; class Methylomirabilia; order Rokubacteriales; family CSP1-6; genus CSP1-6. The sequence continues at coordinate 2,705 of LDXP01000102.1, read as the reverse complement.
CTCAGGACAAAGGCCGAATGCCTCCGGCCCTTTAGGGTCCTCACTTCCTGGCTGAGACTAAAGAGGTATCCGAAGTTCAGCAGCATCTGCTGGAGCTGTTGGGCCAGCGCCGGGGACTTGGTCGCATATGTCACTTGTCGGCCACCGGCTTTCATCGACCCGTCACCAGAGAAGAGGGCCCGAAGAAACTCGACCTGAATCGTGTACGGAGCCCTCACAAGAAGGCCTGGAATGGTCTTCTCCCCCGACCTGCCAGCGGCTCCGATCCTCTCCAGCCACCAAACGAGCTTGCCGGACTTGATCTCCACGAGGACACAGCCGCGATCCTCCTTGACTCGCGCGCGGGCCCCGAAAAGAGTCCGGCCGACGTCCACGAGGTCCAGGACGACCTCACGCTCTGACAGCGCCTGGCTGATGATGACGGTCCCGCTTCCCGGTTTCGTCGGGTGCCGATAAACGTACCCTTCTGAAATGACGTACCCGAGGAACCTTGCCGCCTGGGGAGACCAGCGGATCGGCAGCTTGATATCCTTGAAATTGGTCCTCTTCCAAGCCTCGCGGTAGTTGAACTCGGGCAGTCGCTCGTCGTGCCCGAAGGCCCGTGTGCCGAGCCTCACGGCCACATGGTCGCCCACACGGAGCTTACACGCGCGTCTCCACACATATCTGCCCTGCTGACTTATCACCCGAAATCGGTGATTCTTGGTGCAGGATACCTGCAGGCCAGTTCGTAGCGTTATCCGAAGACCCGGTTGGCGACCTCCGTAGTACAGCTGCGTCACCGCGCTCAACCCCTCATCAGTCCATACCTTGACATCCTCCACGGGAGAGAAGGCGCCGCGTGGGGGGGCAGGAGCGAGCGACTCGATCGAACGAAGGCCTTCCGAGGTGTACACCAGCGTGCCTCGAGCGACGCACTTCGCGATCCGGCGCATTTCCCCCGTTACAGCTTCCGGAGAAACTCGGAACACCTCCATGGCCGTGCGCGTGTGGATGTCGCCGTCGCGTCGGAAGGCCTCCATCAGCGCTTCCTCGCCCGACAGATGCGCGAGGATCCGGAGCTCGATCTGAGAGTAGTCGGCGGCGAGAAAACGCCACCCTTCCTGGGGGATGAACGCCTGGCGGATTCGCCGCCCCAGCTCGCTCCTGATGGGAATGTTCTGCAAATTTGGAGAGGTTGACGAAAGTCTCCCCGTCGCGGTGACGAGCTGGTTGAAGGACGTGTGGATCCGGCCGGTCTCAGGATGGATGAGCCCGGGCAGCGCGTCGGCGTACGTGGACTTGAGCTTGGCCAGGGTCCGGTGCCCGAGGATCTTCTCGGGAAGCGGGTGACCGAGCGCCAGCTGCTCGAGCACGTCGGCGTCGGTCGAGTAGCCGGTCTTGGTCCGTTTCACCGGCGGGAGCTTCAGCTTCTCGAAGAGGATCTGGGCGAGCTGCTTGGGCGAGCCGATGTTGAAGGCCTCGCCGGCGAGGCGGTGAATCTCCCGCGTGAGATTGTCCAGCTCGCGCTCGAGCTCCTTGGCGAACGCCTCGAGGCCCTCCGGCGCCACGCGGATGCCGGTGAGCTCCATCCGCGCGAGAACGGGGACGAGGGGTCGTTCCACGTCCTCGTAGAGCAGCCGGAGCCCCGCGTCTGCCAGGAGGGCGTGAGCGTGCTTCCAGTAGCGCCAGACCCAGCGCGCGCGCGCGCCGGCGAGGGCGGCCATCAATTCCGCCGGGTTGCCGGGGTCGGCGGCCGGCGGCGGGCCCTCCCCGAACGCCTCCAAGCAGAGTTCTTCCAGCGGATAACTGGTCCTGGCCGGGTTCAGGAGATAGGCGGCAACGGCTGAGTCCTCGAAGCGCGGCGGGCCCTCGCCGCGGCGATGCGCCCATTCGAGGAGCAGCTTCACGTCGTGGCCGATGACGAGGCGGCCGTCGAGAGGTGGGAGCCGTTCGGCGAGCGGGAAGAAGGCCGGGCCGACCTCCGGGTGAAAGAAGGCCAGGCCGCGGAGCGCCGGATCGGGCGGCCCTCCGCCCCCGCACCAATCGAACGCCAGGGCCGCCGCGGGCGGCAGCGGCCGGCAGTATGCCGCAAATGCCTCGGTGGAGGACAGGACCGGGACGGGCTCGCGCTCCACCTGGACGGCGGCCTGGGGGATCTGCTTCAGGAGGGTCGAGAACTCCATCTCAGTCCAGAGGGCGCGGAGCCGCTCCCAGTCGGGCTCCTTCCGGCGCAGGACCTCGAGGTCCAGAGCCAGGGGCACCCGCGCGCTCACCGTGGCCAGCTGCCGCGACAGGAGCGCCTGCTTCCGGTTCGTCGCGAGCGTCTCGCGCAGCTTGCCCCCCACGAGCGGGAGGTTCTCCAAGAGCCGCTCCACGCTGCCGAACTGCTTAATCAGCTTGACGGCCGTCTTCTCGCCGACGCCCGGCACGCCGGGGATGTTGTCGATCTGGTCGCCCATCAGGGCGAGGAGGTCGGGGATCTGCGCCGGCTCGACCTCCCACTTCTCCCTCACCCCGGCCTCGTCGAGCACGAGGCGCTCGCCCTTGGCGCTCTGGGAGAGCACCCGCACCTTGGGCCCAACCAGCTGGAGGAGGTCCTTGTCGGCCGTGACGAGCACCACGTCCAGCGGCAGGTTCCGCACGCGGTCCACCAGCGTGCCCAGGATGTCGTCGGCCTCGAAGCCCGGCACCTCCAGCAGCGGGATGCGGAGCCCCTCGAACAG
>LDXP01000101.1 GCA_001443385.1 Candidatus Rokubacteria bacterium CSP1-6 | reverse complement strand
GCACAAGACGTACGGCCCGGAGCCAACCTCGCGGCGATGGGCTATGAGCAGTGCCACGTCGTGTGCCGTCTCCTTTCTGGCGGGCTAACGGTTTGTATCAGCCGCGGCCAAAGGCCGTCGGCTGCATACGCAGTTAGACCCCGATGCCCCCTCATGGCTTCTCAACTATCTTCCAATACGCATCCTTCCGAATCGCCTTGCCGTCGCGAAACTCGTAGTGATCGCATCCACGAACTTTGACTCGGACCCCACTGGGCGTTGTGCCCGTCAGCAGCCACTCCGAAACAACCATGTTTCCACTGATCCAATGGCGGTCCTCACTATAGTGGACATCCGGGAGACCCTTGAAGCGCGTCGCCAGCCCCTCTCGCACGGCGGCCTTGCCCACAAAGCGCTGTCCCCAAGGATCTGGCCCACGCGGCAGGTCCAACGAACAATCGTCCGCAAAGAACTCCATGATCGCGTCCAGATCGTGGGCATTGAAGGCATCGAGGATCGCCTTTACTGTTTCTACGGACACCGACTGCTGTTGAGACATGGCGCGTCCTCCTTGAACGAGGGTCTAACTTGAATTAGTCGGAACTGTCTAATACCGCAAACGCCGCAGCCGGCGTCAGCCTATCACCCGCGTGCGGTCCCGCCCGATCCGCCTCGAACCCCGTGCCGCGCCAGCCTTTCTTGTCCTCCGGTTCAGCACGTGCGCATAGATCATCGTGGTGCTCACGAAGGATGACCATGCGGACGGCCTCCTTTGTTGGCCGGCCCAGCATAGCCCATCGGCCCGGGGCACGCAACGCAGCCTCATTGCGCCCGCGGGGCTCAGGCCGTAGACTTGGACCCGTTGCCCGGGAGGCTGGCCGCCTAATCCGCAGGTCTTCTTCGGGAGGTCGTCATGGCGAACTTCGGAACCGTCGGGGTGGACTGGCAGCAGCGCATCAACTGGGATCGCCTCCGGAAATACCGGCTGGAGCGGGCCCGGGAGCGGATGAAGGCCCACGGCCTCGGCGCGCTGCTCCTCATGTACGACGAAAACGTCCGCTACGTCACCAGCACCCTGACGCCGGGCTGGAATCGCCTGAAGCCGGGGCTGCGCTACGCCCTCCTCTGCGGCGACGGGGCGCCGGTCCTCTTCGAGCAGGGCGACATCGGCTTCCAGATCCAGCGCCACGCGCCCTGGATCCCCCAGGAAAACATCCGCTGGTCCTACGCCTGGATCAAGGGCGCGGCCGGGCCCGCCTCAAAGCAACAGGTCAAGAAGTTCACCGACGCCATCGTCAGGGAGATGAAGCGCTACGGGGTCCTGGACCAGACGCTCGGCGTGGACTTCATCGACATCAACATGCTCGCCGCGTTCACCGAGGCCAAGCTCAAGTGGGCCGACGGCATGACGCCCATGATGGAAGCCCGGGCCATCAAGAACGTGGACGAGCAGGAGTGCCTGCGGATCGTGGGGGCCATCGGCGACGCCGCCCACTGGGAGACCATGCGCTTCCTCAAGCCGGGCCTGACGGAGAACCAGGTGACCGCCCACATCATGCATTACCTCTACAACATCCCCGGCATCGAGGACGTGGAGGACGTCATCGTCTCCTCCGGCCCCAACACCTGGCCCAACTGGCGGAACTTCTCCGACCGCATCATCAAGCCGGGCGAGATCGTCTTCATGGACCTGGCCGCGCTCACCTGGAACGGCTACAAGTCGTGCTACTACCGCACCTACTGCGTGGGCAAGCAGCCGACCCAGGAGCAGAAGGACTACTACGCGCTTGCCCTCAAGTGGCTGTACGACTCCATCAACGCGACGAAACCCGGCGTCACCACGCGCGACATCGCGCTCAAATGGCCGTCGGCGAAGGAGGCCTGGGGGTACGAGGAAGAGGACCAGGCGGCGGCCAACCTCTGGGGCCACGGCCTGGGACTCGCCCAGTATGACCAGCCCGTTATTTCCCGCATCTGGTCGCTCGACCACCCGCTGGAGATCCGCCCCGGCATGGTCTTCGCCCTGGAGACCCAGCACGGAAAAAAGTACGAATGGGGCGTGCGGATCGAAGAGATGCTGATCGTCAACGACAAGGGGATCGAGATCATCTCGAACTTCCCCGTCGAGCAGATCACCGTGGTGGACTAGGATGGAGATCCTCGCGCTGTCGGCGGCCGGCGCGGCGGTCGCGTCCAGGTGCGGGCCCAAGGCCGCCGCGCTCGCCCGACTCCGCCGGGCCGACCTGCCGGTCCCCATTGGCTTGGTCCTGACCGCCGACGCCTACCGGTCTCACCTCGCCGCGGCGGGAGTGGAGCCGGCGGCCCGACAGGTTTTCCGCGCGCGCGAGGACAGCGCCCACCGTCTGGCGCTGGAGGTCCGCCTCGGGCTCCTCGAGGCTCCCCTCCCCGCGTCGGTCGCCGATGGCCTCGCCCGCGCCTGCGGGCACCTCTCCCCGGCCTTGCCCTCGCTCCTCGCGGTGCGCTCCTCGGCGCTCCACGAAGGGGGTCCGAGCGCCTCGTTTGCCGGCCAGCTTGAAACGTTTCTCGCGGTGACCGACCACGCCGATCTGCTGATCGCGGTGCGCGCCTGTTGGGCCTCGCTCTGGTCGCCGCGCGCGGTGAGGTACATGCTGGCGAACGGCGTGGATCCGGCCGCGACCGCGGTGGCGGTCCTGGTCCAGCGCCTCATCCCGGCGGTGGCGGCGGGCGGGGCCCTGAGCGCGACGAACGCCGGGCCGATCGTGCTGACGGCTGCCTGGGGCCTGGGCCCCGCTGTGGCCCAGGGAGAGGTGGTTCCCGACCGTTATGTTCTGAGGCGTGACGGACCCGTGCTCGAAGACGTGGAGCCCGGTCGGAAGAGCCGGATGCTGACCTGCTCGCCGGGCGGAGACCTCCGCTGGCAGCCGGTCACGCCGGCCCTCCACTCCACCCCCTGCCTGGACGAGGTGCAGGCGCTGGCGCTGGCCCGGCTCGTGCTGAGGGTGGAGGCGGCGCTGGACGCGCCGGTGGAGATCGAGTGGGCGCTGGACGCTGAGGGCTTCCACCTCCTCCAGGCAAGGCCGGCACCGGCCCAGAGGAGGCGGGCTCCGGGCCCGGCGTCCGTGGACGGCGTGAGCCTGACGGGCCAGCCCGCCGGGGCCGGCTGGGCGGCCGGCCCGGCGCGCCTCGTCCGGAGCGAGACGGAGCTGGACCGCGTCAGGCCGGGCGACGTCCTCGTGACGCGCGTGCCGGGACCGGCGCTGGCGGCCGTGCTCCCCCGCGTGGTGGCGGTTGTGGCGGAGCTAGGAGGCAGCACTTCGCACCTGGCGGCGCTGGCCCGCGAGCGCCGGATCCCGGCCGTCCTGGGCATCGGCGACGCCACGCGGCGCATCCCGGAGGGCGCCCGCGTGGTCGTGGACGGCACCCTGGGCGTCGTTCACGTCGAGCGGACCGACTCAAGGAGGCACTGATGGCCAGGCTCATCGATCTCTCCGTGACCGTGGACACCAGCACCCTGAGCCCGCCATCGACGAACCTCCGCGTGGAGGTCACGCCGCACCGGCGGGGACCGGGATTCTGGCAGGTCTCAAGCGTCCACCAGAGCCTCCACACGGGAGCCCACATCGACTCGCCGCTTCACGTCTTCAAGGATGGCATCACGACGGCCGAGATCAGCCTGGAACAGGTCACGGGTGAGGCGCTGGTGGTGGACCTCTCGTTCGTCGGCGCGAACCACAAGATCACGATCGACGACTTGAGGCGCGGCGGCGGCGAACGGGTCAAGCCGGGCCACATCGTGCTCCTGCGCACCGGCTGGTCCGACACGATGTACGGGAAGTGGCCCGACTACTTCACCCAGTCGCCCTTCTTTCCGCCGGAGTCGGCCGAGTGGCTCGTCGCCAGGGGCCCCAAGTCCATCGGCTTCGACTTCTTCGAGGAGTACTGCGCGCGGCTTCCCGATTTCACCTCGGAAGACTTCCCCATGCACCGGGTGATCCTCGGAGCGGGGATCGTGATCATGGAAGGGCTGACCAACCTGGGGGCGCTCCCGCCGCGGCCGCTGTCCTTCTTCGCCCCCTTCTACAAGATCGCCGGGACGGAGGGCGCTCCCGCCCGCTTCTTCGCCGCCGTCGAGGGAGGCTAGCCGATGCGTGCACTGTGCTCCGTCATCCTTCTCCTCGTCGCCCTGATCGGCGCCGCGACGGCGCAAGAACCCTACCCGAGCCGTCCCATCACAATCATTGTGCCGTTCCCTCCCGGCGGAATCGCCGACCTCACGGCGCGGCCGCTGGCGCCCGCGCTCGAGCGAGCGGTGAAGCAGGCGGTTGTCGTCTCCAACAAGGCTGGCGCCGCCGGCGCCGTCGGCATGCAGTCGGCCGCGGTCGCGAAGCCCGATGGCTACACGATCATGGTCGCCCTGGTCAGCATCTCGACAATCCCGGAGGTGGATGCGTTGTTCGGGCGAGCGCCCGCCTTCACGCGGGATCAATTCATCGGGATCGCCCGCCTCAACGCCGATCCTCCCATCCTCGTGGTCGGGGCCGACGCGCCCTGGAAAACGCTCAAGGAACTGGCCGACGACGCGAAGAAGCGGCCCGGGGAGATCGTCTACTCGTCGTCCGGAGTCTACGGCGCGTCGCACGTGCCAATGGAGATGTTCCTTCATGCCGCCGGTGTCTGGATGCGCCACCTGCCCACGACCGGAGGCGCCCCGGCGATGACCGCCGTCCTCGGCGGACATGCCGCCATGTGGGCGTCTCCCCCGGCGCTCGCCCTGCCCCACCTCAAAGCCGGCAAGATCCGCGCCCTGGCCACGTGGGGCGCGTCGCGCCTCACCGCCTACCCGGATATCCCGACCATGAAGGAGCTCGGCCACGACATCGAATACTATCTGTGGGCAGGGCTATTCGCGCCGAGGAGTGTGCCGGAGAACGTCGTGAAAATGCTGCGGGAAGCCACCCGCCAAGCCGTGCAGGACCCGGACTTCAGGACCGCGATGGAGAAGATCCAGACGCCGATCGCCTACCTCGACGCCGATGAGTTCCGGGAGTGGTGGGAGCGGAACGCCCGGACGCTTGCGGCCGTCATCAAGCGCATCGGCAGGATCGAGACGAAGTAACGAAGGGAGGCCCACGCATGCTGCCATTCACGGCCGTGAGCCACATCAGCGTCACCGTGACGAACCTCGACGACGCCAAGGCGTTCTACGGACGCGCCCTGGGCCTCCACGAGATCCCTCGCCCCGACTTCGGCTTCCCGGGGGTGTGGTACACCCTCGACGGCGACCTCGCGCTCCACATCACCGTCAAGGACACGATGCCCCTGCGCCCCCCGGACCCGCGCCGCTTCGATACGCGCGATCCCCACTTCGCCCTGGCAGTGGCGGACGCCGACGAGGCGTACGCGCGAATCCACGCGAGCGGCCTCCCCTTCTACGATTTCGCCGACACGCCGACAGGACTCCGTCAGCTCTTCATCCGGGACCCCGCCGGCAACATGATCGAGCTCATCGGCCCGACCAAGGAGCCGCGCCGCCGGAGCGCATGACCCCCCTCTGACTGCTCAGCGGAGGGGCTGTTACAATCTATTTTTTCGGCGGCGGCGGCGGAGGAGGGGGATTCGGACGGCGCCCGGAGGGGGGATCGCCGCGGCCCTCCTTCAGCGGAGTCGGTCGACCCTTCCCTTTAGACATTTGCCATCTCCTTCCGCGAATTCAACATTTCGACCACCGATATCTTACCATGAATCGTGACTAACACTCCTGCACCGTCTACCGGGTATTCATTTCCGCCTTGATCTATGAATGCGGCGTCTTTGAGGAAGAGCTCGCGTTGCCCCGACTCCCCCGAGTAGTAATCTGGCCACCCCACGATCATGCGACCATCTTCGAGGTGGACCCTCACCCACACCCTTCGGATGTCATGAAACGCGTCGGACCACACGTCAACTCGTCCGCTCTTCGTTGAGAGACGAGCCGCCCGCAATATCCGGTAAAGCCAGTCTTGATCGTCCGCAAACCCGATCAGGAAACCCCAGAATAAGGACACCCCAAAGAGAGCCAAAATGAATCCTGGCGTGAATCCAACCGATGTCAGATCGATCTTGTCGGCCTTGACCGCATCATAGACGTTCGGCACCTTGATGCCTGCCAGCCATCCAAACAAGATCACGCTGGCATAATTGAGCAAGGAATAGACCAGCGCATCGGTAATGCGGTCTAGATCGGTGGAGGCCTTAAGCGTCGCAATCTTCGCCTTGATCTTCTGGGTGCAGAATCCAGGAAGGAGAAGAAGAAAGATCTGAAGAACGACCACCGACGTGACCATAAGCTACGCCCCCGGGGAGGAGTGTACTCTTGACCGGGGTCCGTCTCAACGTCCAGATTCCGATACACCCCTGGGATTATCAGACCACGCCGTCCAGGTCTGTTTCGCCATCGCCTATTCGCCTCCCTTCGTGTATTCTAGGCACGCCAGGGAGGGCCGGCCATGAAGCTGAACCCACAGGCCACCGCGGTCGTCGCTATCGACATGCACCGGGGCCACCTGGATCCGGCTGTCGCGACGCTCCCGCTGCCGGCTGAGCGCTGCGGGCCGGTCATCGCCCGAGCGGCGCAGCTCTTTCGCGAGCTCCGGGCCATCGCCGTGCCGATCGTTCACGTGGTGACGGAGTACCGCGACTCCGGCGAGATCGCCGCCAACCCCTTCTGGAGAGCCATCGACGCCGATCCGAACAAGGTGAGGAAGGGGATCCTGCGCCACAATCTGGCGGGGAGCCCGGGGACCCAGGTGATCCCCGCGCTCTGGGCCGAGGGGGATCGTCGAGTGACCGGCAAGAAGCGTTACAACTGCTTCCTGGCGACCGACCTCGAGTTTCTCCTCCGCCGTCTGGGCGTGGACACGTTGATCCTGGCGGGCATCAATACGACCACCTGCGTCCTCAACACCGCCTTCGAAGCCACCAACCGCGATTTCCGCGTCGTGATCGCCGAGGAGGCGGTGGACTCCATGGACGGCGAGGAGATGCACCGCTTTGCCCTCCACCTCCTCGCGGCGGCCGTGGGTCAGGTCCTCCCCAACCAGGAGATCCTCAAAGCCCTCCGCTCCTAGGCTCCTATCGCCGAACGATAGCGGAGCCGAGAGAGCGCAGTTCTTCGTCGACGAAATAGCGGCGCCGGTCCGGCTCCGGCGCCTCGTCCCGTTCGCGTTGGTTCCCGTGCCTCCGGTCCAGCAGAATCTGGACCTTTCCGGCTTTTTCCTCTCGGGAGAACTGCTGCTTCAAGGAGGTGAAAAGGTCGGGTCGGTGCCGGGCCACGATGAACAGGAGGGCCACCGGTTCTTCCGCCTGGGCCGGATGGTCAGCCCGAGAGCGCTCCCTGCTGCTCGTGGAGAATCACGAACGACCGGTAGCGGAGGTCGGTGTCAATGCTCGGCGGGCGGCGGCGGCCGGCCCGACGACGCTCCGGCTCGCGCGCTTGCACGCTCCGCCGCCGCTCGTCGCGCCGTCGATCCCGGATAACTTGGACCTCCTCATCCTCGGCGAAATCCCGCCTCAGATGATCCCACAGGCCAGGCTGGTCTCGGGCGACGATGAACAGGCATCGAACCGGGCTGCCCATGGAACGGATTCTGTGCCACCGCCTGGCGCCTGTCAAGCCGGCGCTGACCTCCCGTCAGCGACCTTCTCGCTCGACAAGGTGCGCGAGGACTCCATTGAGGGTTTTGGGGTGCAAGAATCCTATTTGCGCGTGCCGGGATCCGGGTCGGCCTAGCCTGTCTATCAGCAGATGGCCGCCGCGCTCGAGCTTCGTCAGCATGGCATTAATGTCGGGAACCTTCAGCGCGATGTGGTGGAGCCCGGGACCACGCGCAGCAATAAATTTGGAGATGGCGCTCTGATCCTGCTTGGTGGTGCCGGCTTGACCGTGAAGAATCTGAGCCCCTTGGCGCGGATCGAAATCTTGGAGGAACTCGAGCTCGCAGTCTCCGACGGTGACAAACGTGACCCGGAGCCCTCCAACAGGTTCGGGCGGCCGGGCATGATAGACCACCCCGTACGTGTCGGAGGTGAAACTTTCGATCGTCATCTTCGCTTCCATATCGGTTTGGCTGCTTTCCAGAGGATGACCCAGGCGCGTGACGAACGCCTCGACGGCTGCCCGGTTATCAGCACTGGCGACCCCGATGTGATCGATTCGTTCGACCCAGTCGCTCCGCGAGCGTTCGAGCGGGAAGGGTTCGGACAGGTAAGTCCTCACGCCGCATGTCGCCCGAGGAGCCAGCAATAGGCGCCGACTGCCCGCCAGCCCTGGCCGCGGTTCGGTATCGAGAACCGCGATCCCGGCATCGGTGGCGGCCCGGGCGGCCGCGTGGAGGTCCGGTACTTCGACTGCGATGTGGTGAATCCCGGGCTTTGACGGCCCTCCGAGGAACGGATCGGTCGCGGCGAACAGCGCCAGCGCACTCCTGCCGATGCCAAAGACGGGGACGGTGCTGGAACGTCCGGGCATCGGGCAGTCGGTGCGGCTCAGCC